>JBDRKQ010000048.1:0-75367 GCA_043813895.1 Planctomycetota bacterium | reverse complement strand
GAGCAAACCCGGCAGGCAAAGCCCGCGCTACAGGGCGCACCGCTTCCGATAATGAGCCTCTCATGTTCTCGAAACAGCGCCCGAAAACCATTGAATCGGCCTCGGTCAGTTTGGTAAACTGGAGTCCAGAAGGTCCTTTTTGTGCCGTGTGACCTATGGGAAAGGCGCGGTCGGGAACGGCCGGCCCAGCCCAAGCCCGAAAACGCGTTGGATGTCGACGCGTCCGTTTCAGTGGATTCTGTCGCTCGACAGGGCAGTCTGGCCCTTCGGAGAAAGGAGGTGAGCTAACAACCAGCGGGCGGAAGAATCCTATCCGTACAGAGTTCTGGTCTGAGAAACTCGTTTACCGGCCCTTTGTCACTGAGGAGGTGCATTATGCTACTTGTTGCATTGCTGGCTTGGTTCGCAAGCGGACCACTGTGGTGGGGCGCAGGCTTCTTCCGGCTGTTCTTCCCGTTTGTGGGGCCCTAGCGCGATCAGACAACAAGCCTGTTCGCGTGGACGCCAATCGCGAGCAGGCTTGTTGTTGCCTTCCGACGGACCCAAAACAAGCGTACCTTGAAAACGCGAAGCCCTCGTTTGACGGCCGGGTGTCCAAGGGCAGCAGATTCGGGGGGCAAAGTCCGGCCTACGGGGCTACATCGGTCAGATCCCCCATGCCGAGGTTACACCGCTCGCACGGCGTCTGCAGGTTTTCGAAAATGGTCTCGCCACCCTTGCTCCACGGCTCGATGTGACCCTCATGGAGTTCTACGCCGATGCGCTTGGCGGGGCTGCTCTCGCAGGATTGGCACGTGAATTGACCTGGCTTTACAGCATTCTAAGGTTGTGATTGCCTACACCGCCGGCGGTGATCAGAGCCGCGCGCGTCAGCAAGCGGTCAGCGTTCCACCCTGGAGAAGGTCAGCAAATCGGTCATCCCCGTCGGCCACGGGGGGCCGGCGCTACAACGGAGTGCGCAGGCGCCACTGACAACTTGCTGACAGTGCCGGCGCGCGCGGAGCGGGCCCGGCCTTGTGCCAAGCTCGAGGATTGGGGCGTGCGCATAAACAAGCTGAACGAATGCCAGCGGCACGGGCAAGATGCCCGTACCACCCATCTGAAATGTGCAACTTATTGATGCGCGAGTCCTTACTTGGATGGCGGTTTGGCTTTGCCCATGGCTCGTTGTGGGGCGGTGAGGAGGCTGTCGAGGCGGGCCTTGAGCTCTTCGAACAGGCTGTCGATCGTCGCGTTCAACTCGGCCAGGCGTTTGGCTCTTGCGATCGCGTCCTTGATCTTTTCAGCCTCGGCGATCTTCGGCGCGTTGGTTTGCTCGATGCGTTGGGCCTGGGTCAGCACGTCCTTGAGGACCGACATGGCCGAGTTGTCTTGCTGCTCGGTGAGTTCGTAGCGATCGCTGAAATCGCGGACGTACTTCTCCCAAGGGTGCAGCGGCTTCTTCCGCGCAGCCTCGATCCGCGCGGCCTCCTCTTCCGCCAGGCGTCTCGCTTCGGCGGCGGCCTTCTCCGCTTCGGCGGCCTGCTTGGCGGCCTCCTTCGCCAGGGCCTCGGCGGCTGCATCCCGGGGCGGCGCCGGCTCAGCAGGCTCGCGCGTCGCCCTTGCCCGCCGCTGCTCACGGCGTTCTTCCCGGTCGATTCGCCCGGGAGGCCCGTCTCCGCGAGCCCGCCGCTCCTCCCGCCGCCCGCGCCACATCTCGCGTCGCTCGCGACCCTTGGCGACCTGGTCTTCGGGTAGGAGCTTCTCGATTCGCTGGATGGACGCCTCCATGTCCAGCGGATACTTCTCCTGGAAGGCCTGCAACTTCTCGCTGAGTTCGCGGAACTTGGGGGACTCTCTCAACTCCCGCCACTTTTGCCTACGGGATTCCCAATCGCCTTCCTCCTGATCGATGCCCTTCGCGCGCAGCTCGAACATCTCCCGGCGAATCCGATCGTACTCCTGGGCGTCGTCGCCCATCACCTCACGGCGCTCTTTTGAGATGGCGGCGATTTCCTGGTGGACCTGTTCGCGCTGCTGCTCATCGAGCTCGTACAATCGGGCGGTCATGTCGGTCCATCGCTCGAGCCGCAGCTCCTCTTGCTCCTCGGGGGTCGCGCCGCTATAGCGCTGTCGCCACTCTCGCATTCGCCGGCGATCTTCGTCGCTCGGCCCTTCGCGTCGCTCGCGCGGCCGCGTCTGTTGGACGTCCGGCTGACCGCCGTCGTTGTTGGTGTCCGCTTTTGCGCGCGCCTTGTCTTCCTGGGCCGGCTGAGTCTGGGCGAGGGGTACACCGGATTGCAGCGCCAACACGATCGCGATGCACAGGCTTGACATGTCCGATCCTTTCAATCGTGCCGCCTCAACAGCGGTATCGGCCATCGGGCAACGTGAGGAGAATCGTTGCTATTCTCGCACATTGGATGCCCAAGATGCAAGGAATCTCACTGAGGGCGGGGCCTCTCGGCGAGCACCGGCCGGAGCCGGGCCGCGTCCGTGAGAGAGCGGTTTCTGCCCATGTCAAGGGGACCTTTGGGCGAGCTTTGATCGTAGAACGCTGACCGCTTGCTGACACGCGCGGCTCTGATTCTGGGCGCTGACCGCTTGCCGACGTGGGTCTGATTGGCGACTGGGTGTTCCTCGTCGGCGGTGGTGGTGGTCGGGGGGTCGTGAAGGCGCCCTCGCTTGCGCTTCGGGCTGGTGTGGACGGCCGACACGGGGATCAGATGCTACCTCGTCGGTGTCCCTACCGAACCTTGGCCACCGATCCGAGGACTACGTAGTCCAGCCCCAGAATCTTGCCCATCTCTCCCGGCGAGGCGGCAATCTCCGCGGCCGTCAGGTCCTGTTCTTTCAGCAGCTTATCGAGTTGCTGGCGTTCGACGACGTCGAACTTGCCGGTGTTGATCAGGCTGGTGCTCAGCATCCTGGCGATCAACATGCCGTACTGGCCCGCACTGGTTTTCTGTCCGATCGCCTCGAGATCCAGGACGGCGACTTTCGCCCTTTCCGGGACGTTCAGCCTCTCCGTCAGTTCAAAGACGATGCCGTCCGCCATGGCCCGGAAGTCCGCCACATCTCCCGCCTGACCGGTCGTTGCTGAGTTTGCCCGGCCGCTCTGGACTTCCACGAGTCTTACGTCCACCTCGTATGTCGCCCGGCCCGCCGGCACGGCCGTCGTGGGCGCGTGTGGCTTCAGTTCGAGCGTTTCGGGATCAAGCGTGGCGTGGATTTTGAACGTACTGTCGGGCAGGCTGACCAGTCCCTCGGCGCTGAGCCGCTCCTCTTCGAAGCGCTTGTTCACGTAACCCACTTTGGTGAACAAGTAGGACAGGTGCATCACGTGCCAGTCGGAGAACAGGATCCCCGTTTGTTTCTCGATCTTCGGTCTGTTTCGTGACTCGTTGATTCGCTCCACCTGCACGTCACGAGTGTGGTCGCTGTACTCCTTGACACGGACATCCACGATGTACCGTGCCGGTGTCCGCCCAAGCGGGATGTGGCGGTCGCGGGCAACCCCCTCCAGGTCGCAGCCGTCCGGGTCGGACGTCACGACAATGAAACAGCGAAGCACCTCGTTCTTGTCGAGATAGCGCTTGCCCGGTTCTCGGGGACCTGTCCAGACTTTCTCGTAGCGACTGTCCGCCAGAAGCCCGCAGCCCGCCGCCAGGAACGGCAGCGTGCATGTCATTGCCAACCGGCGCCACGATGATGTGCGCATGATGCCTTCCGCCCTATTGCGAACCGTGTTCCATACGCTGCCGAGCCGAAAGGCCCGTCGAACGTCACACAGTTTGGCCGAATCGACGGAAACCGGCAAGTGATCCACTTGTGAAGTTACGGGAGCACCGGAAGAGGGCGTTGGAGCCGTTCAGCGAGCACCGAAGCACTCCCGCCGTGTCGGGCGCGACCTCCCCTCTGAAACTGCTCTTAGTGGCGGCCACGCCCCTTGATGTGGGCATTCCTCGTCGGCGCACTTCTTCTTCGAAGGTGCTCTCTCAGCAGGCCGAATAGCACGGCGAGGCACAGTCCTTTCCAGGCGAGCAGCCACCAGGGACGCCACCACGCCCCGGTGCGGGCCTCCACCACATCGGACACGCCGAAGAGAAGGAAGGCGACTCCGGCGATGGCGGCTCGCGCGCGTTGATCTTTCGGTCGCACCACCGTGATGAGCAGGAACGCGGACCCGATTACGGCCCACAATCCCGCCTCGATGTAGTTGGCTGTCTCAAACATGTCAGCTTCCGGTCTGCCCGGCACGGCGTCTTCACGACATATTGCTCTGCCAACTTCGGACGGCGGAATCAGACCGCGCCGCGGAGCCAGTATTCGACGAAGCCGCCGTATTCGTAGACTAACTCCGGGACGATCCGGCAGTTGGTCTTCCAGCCTTCCCAGCTGCGGAACTGCCGCTCCCAGCGCGGCTCGCGCATGATGATGTGCCGGTAGCCCGCCTTCTGAAAACACGCGAGACTCCGCGCCATGTGCGAGTAGCTGGTCACGATGATGCAGAGGTCTTCGGCAGGATTCACGCCGCACTGCCGGCGGATCGAACCGGGATGATCCAGCGTCCGGTGCGAGCCCGTGTCAACGAGGATCCGGTCCGCCGGCGCTCCCCAGTCGATGGCCAAATCCCGCATCATTGCAACCGCCACTCCGTTGTTGCTGACGATGAGCTTCTCGGCGTAGCCCTCCTGGAGCAGCCTGGCGCCCTCGATAACGCGGGCGGGGCCTCCTCCCAAACAGATGACGTACCGGGCCGCCGGCCGCAACTCTCCCTGCCGGTCCAGAGGCTCGTAGAGCCACCATGGAATCGGCGATACGAGCAGAACGACGAATCCAAGGCAGCCCACCAACAGGAGATGCTCGAACCATCGCAGCAACCGCCAGAACCGCCGCGTCCTTTTGGCCTGCGGAGCCTTGTCCCCGCACGCCACGCCGGGCTGTTCCTTGCCTCGCTCATCAGCCATTCTCACCGTCTCCCATTGCTGATCCGGCCATGCCCCGTGGTCGGCCCCGCTCACAGGGCGGGTACTCTTCGTTGATATCGGATGTGACGCTCGAATAGCGATAACCGAGCTTCAGGCCGCGGCGGAATGCCGGTTGCCTACCCAATGTTCGAGGCGGTGACAGGCTCGACGTTGAAGGCGGCGGATGGAGGACCCGACCACTATCATGTAAGGAAACGACGAACGGCGATAGAAGGCGGGTCGGATGGCGCATACGATCCAAGGCCTGGCGTCGGGGCACGCGCGCGGTCATCGGGGCATTCGGCATCTTCAGACTCGTGGAGATTCACGCCTCGGTAGCGCATCGTTTCTTGCTCCGTCTCCCGCGTGCTGATGCGATCACGACGGGAAGAACAGCGCTTGGTCCACGTTCCGTGCATCCCCGCGTAGTCTCCCTGCAAATGCGCGTGGATTGCGTTCTTTTTCACCGTCGTGAGGACAACAAGTCGAGGCTTGCTCGGGTGCCAGGCCCGCCGTTAGAATCGGCCTCCCCTGGCGTGTGAGTTAAATATCGAACCGGGAGCCGGAAACGACAGTCTGTTTACTGGGAGGAAGGCCACCCGATCATGGTCGACACCACGTCTGGCAACAGCGAGACCGGGGACGAAGCTGCGGTCGAGCAATCGTGGTACGTCCCACCGCGGCCCGCAGCGCCGCAGGGTTGGCTGGTTTATTCACGCGATTTCATGCTGGCCGCACTCCAGGGATGCGCCACTGAGCCTCACAGGGCCAACCATTCATTGCCTTGGTCGATGCTCGCCGTCGTCATCGAGTGTTTGATGGCTGTGGCGCAGGCATTACTACTACTTGCAGCCAAGTTGCCGATCCTATCCTGGCTACTGGAGACAACCGCCCGGGTTTTCACTAGAAACCCGACCGGCTTCTTCCTGCGGGCATGTTACTGGAAGGCAAGACTCCGCCACCTCGGCCAGGACACGATCATCGACCAATACACTGAAATCTGGGGGCCATCATCCGTGTCCATTGGCTCGCGATGCCACATCGATACGAACGTGCGATTGGCGGCGGGCGAACAGCAACACCTGCAGCACGGGTGGATCACGATCGGTGACTTCGTTCACGTGGGACCTGGAGTACACGTTGCCGGTCGCGGTGGCGTGGAAATCGGAGACTACGTGGGCATTTCAGCCAACGCGCACCTGTACAGCGCTACTAATGTTGTGGATCAACCCTCCTCTCCTGGAGAGCTGATCAGCATGTCACATATGGCTCCGCACGATCAGCAGCACATTGTCGAGGCGCCGATCATTATCGGTGATTACGCCTTCATCGGCATGATGGCGCGCATCATGCCAGGTGTCCGCGTTGGACGTGGGGCAGTGGTGCATGCGAACGTGGAGCTGACCAGGAATGTTCCTGCATTCTCGAACATTGGCGCCATTCCACGCGGGCGTCAAATCGGCTGGCGCAGACCCCGGCGCCGAAGCCCCAAGTGGACAGAGCCGATCAGGTTCCTCATGCCCACGCCAGAAGGCGACGAACCGACCGGAGCACTGACTTCCGTACGCCTCCGCGAAGTCTCAAGCTCCGATGACGTTGCGACCATCTCCCAGGTTGTGGGCTTGCACATGGCAGCCTTCCGGGATGGAGTCCTCAGCCAGCTCGGGCGGCCTTTCGTTTTCGATTACTACTCTGAAATGATAAACAGCGAGAGAGCCTCGCTGTGGGTGGCCCAGGCCGGAGACAAGATTTGCGGATTCCTCGGATGTACGGTGGAACGCCATGCCTTTGATCGGGCTCGTCGCTCGGGGACCACCGTCTCCCGGGCGATATGGCGATTCCTGACCTTCCGACTGAGTCCGCTCGCGGTCTTCCGCACACTCAAGAAGCGGCATCTATCACGGCACATTGCCGACCAGGCCGAGCTCTTGTCCATCGCGGTCTTGCCGGAATTCCGCCGGGCGCGAATCGGTAAGCGTCTCCTGAATGTGTGGTCGGAAAAACTACGAGCCTATTCCCTCGGAACTTACATTGTTTTTACAGACAATCCAGAGGGCATCGCTTTCTACGAGAAGTGTGGCGGTGAACGGCTCTTCAGATTCTCTCTTTGCTCATTGTCCTCCGCCTGCTATCGACTGAAAGTTGCCGACCGATCGGCGGAACCGGGCGGCCGAGGGAGGACCGGAAACACAGACCGGCAAGAGGCGGGTGCAGATGAGTGAATCGGGCTTGCTGTCATTCCAGCACATTGGCGTTGCGGTGAAAGACATCGCCAGCGCCGCCGAGCAGTTCGCCGCCGCCTTCGGCGCGGTCCCGGTGTCAGAGATTGTCCACGACGAGCAGCAAGGCGTCCGCCTGCAATTCCTCGACCTCGGCGGCCTGCGAATCGAACTCCTCGAACCCGCCGCCGACCCGTCGCCACTGGATTCGATCCTCAAACGCGGCGTGGCGATCTACCATACCTGCCACACCGTGGCCGACCTCGACGCAGCCCTCGCGAAGATGCGCACCGCCGGCGCGATCATCATCTCCCCGCCCAAACCCGCCACAGCCTTCGACGGCCGCCGCGTGGCATTCGTCAGTTGCCAGGGCTTCATACTTGAATTGCTGGAAGAGGCGGGAGCCAGGAAGGATAAATAAGCCTGACCCCCTTTCCTCTCGAAGGGCATGCACCGTGATCATCTGGCTCTGGATCGGATTCCTTACGTTCGTGCTGGCTATGCTGGCTATCGACCTCGGGGTGTTTCACCGCAAGAGCCACGTCGTCAAGGTCTCAGAAGCGGCGATATGGACAACGATATGGGTGATCCTGGCACTGTTGTTCAACGTTGCTGTCTACTACCTGTACGAGCATCACGTGTTTGGGATTGGTGCGGAGATCGGGCACGAACTGACTGGCAAGCAGGCGGCGCTGCAGTTCTTCACTGGCTACGTGATCGAGAAGTCACTCAGCCTGGACAATATCTTCGTCATCGCTCTGATCTTCACGTACTTTGCCGTTCGCGCGGAACATCAGCACCGCGTGCTGTTCTGGGGGATTCTCGGTGCGTTGGTGTTGCGTGGGGTCATGATCGCTGCGGGCACCGCCCTGATTCACCGATTCAGCTGGATCACGTACGTATTCGGTGCGCTGCTTATCCTTACAGCGGTTAAAATGCTGGTAGCACGACACGACAATCTCGAGCCGGATAAGAACCCCCTCGTCCGCCTCGCCCGTCGGTTGTATCCGGTCACCGCCAGCTTCGAGGGACAACGGTTCTTTACACGCCTTAACGGTCAGCGGGCAATCACGCCACTGTTTCTCGTACTGCTTGTTGTGGAGAGTTCTGACGTGCTCTTCGCGATCGATTCGATTCCCGCGATTTTCGCTGTAACGCACGATCCGTTCCTCGTGTTCACATCGAATGTCTTTGCGATCCTCGGATTGCGTTCGCTCTATTTCGTCCTGGCTGGCGTCATGGACAAGTTCCGCTACCTAAAGATGAGCCTCGTATTCCTCCTGGCTTACGTCGGCGTGAAAATGCTGCTCGCGCACCACTACCCCATCCCGACGCTTGCCTCACTCGCGATCATCGGCGGCATTCTGTCTGTGGGGGTGTTGGCATCGGTTTTCGCCGGCCATCGCGACAGCGCGCCGCTTGTCTCTCCGCTGGCGAAGGAGCTGGACGACCTGGCCGGGTATTCCTGGAAGCAGCTCCGACGCATAATTGTCGTGCTGCTCGGCGCCGGCGTGTTGGTCATCGGCATCGCCATGATCGTGCTTCCGGGGCCGGCGATCATTGTGATCCCGGCCGGACTGGCAATTCTGGGCACAGAGTTCCTGTGGGCTCGACGGATGCTGGCAAAGATGAAGGTCACGGGAGTGAGCATTCTGCGGCGTATCGGCGGAGGGACCAAGGGGCGCGGCAACGAATCGACTCCAGGTGACCGTGGCGAGGGTAGGCAATGAAGGGGGGAAAAGGGGGTCAGGCTTACTTTTTTTGAGCAGGCTGGCCCTATGTCCACTCGTCTCTCTGGTGCTACCTTGACAAACACTGTAGAGATTGCGACAGTACAGGCGGCGGTTGAAGGTCGCCTCCTGGCCTGCGGGAAGGGTTGAACCCACCTTCGTGAGTTGGTTTTTTGCTGGACCTTCTTTTCTGCCTGTGCGTGCAGGCCCTGGGCGCCGATGGAAAGGAAGGTTGATATGCCGTCGCCACTTCCGAAGCACCCGAATCTCGATCACCTGAAGAAGTCCGCCAAGCAACTGCTCGCTGCGCAGCGTCGGGGCGAAGCCCGTTGCTGCCATCTTCTGCGGTCGCTGCGGCGGTTCGCGGAGGCAAGTGACGCTAACATCCTGGCGGCCCGCGTTTCGCTCAGTGAGACGCAGCTTGTCGTCGCGATGCACTTCGGTTTCTCAAGCTGGGCGGGGCTTCGAGAGCATGCCCTCGCCGGGCGGATGACCAACTCGAACTCCATCGCCGCGGTCGCGGAGCGTTGTGAGCAGGAGATTCCAGACTACTGCGGCGCGGGCGTGCCGTTGGGTGTCGTGGCCGCGATGAACCATGCGGGCGTCGAGATCGACTTCATGGAGTTCGCGGCCGCGAGCGGTTGGGCCTTCAGCTTCGGGTACGAGTACGGCGATATCTCACCTGCGTACATGGCGGTTCGAGGTGATCCGAAATCAGACGGCCCGTTGGAGGTATTCGCGTTTCTGCCCGGCTGCTTTGGCCTTGGATACGACATGGCGCGCACGCAGGATCCGGATGCAGTCTGGGCCTTTGTGAAGAAGCACGTTGATGCAGGCACCCCAATCATGAGCGAGCACATGGACGGGGGCCTGATCACCGGCTATCACGAAGAGAAGTGTAATCGGCAGATATGCTTCGACGGAACCGTCATGCCCGGGTGGATTGACGTGGACAAGCTCGGGCCGTACGCCGTGTACGTGTTGGTGAAACAGGGCGAGCCGATGCCGCGCGGCGAGATCACGCGGCTGGCGCTTAAGCGGGCACTTGCCAAGGGGGCAGCGCATGATTGGCGCGGCGAGCCACAGGGGATGGCCGCGCTTCGGGCATATGCCGCCGATGTGGCCGATCCCACCAAAGACTTCTCGCAGACCGAGGAATGGTTCTGCTGGGCGGCGTTCGAGCGGCTCGCGGCGCGGCGATGTTGCGAGGTGTGGCTTCGCTCCGTGGCTGCGGAATTCGCGGGACAGGCACGAAATTCAGCGTTGGCCGCGGCGAAGCACTATGGGCGGGCATCCGAGTGGTACGCACGCTACGGTTACGAAGTGTCCACCTGTGAGCCGGTGCCTCGGAGCTTACGAGACCGGGCCCGTGTACCCGAGCGGATCGCGGCCATTGCGCCGTTGCTGGAGCAGGGCATTGCCGCTGAGCAGGCAGGCCTGGCGGCGCTGGAAGAGACCGTTCGTGCGCTGGGGTAGTCGTCCGGCAATCGGCAAGATCAGGCGCCAACGCGGTGTGAGGCAGGGTCCGGCACTTCGATTCTCGTGACAGCCCGAATCTGCCAAGCGGGAGGAGGTTCACATGACGCAATCGGCGCGAGCGATTAGAATGCGCGCCATAAGGAATCGTGCTCAATGGGCAATTCGTCAAATGCCAATTCGCCGGCAGATGCCGTTCAGGCGGCGGCAGTGCTTGCCGAAGTGGATGCACGGCCTACCATCGTGAACATCACGCGTGCGGCGCGGCAACTGGATGCGCTGCGCGCCGGGCTGGCTCGGGTCCCGCTGCGGCTTGGGGTGCTTGCTTCGTTTACGTTTGAGCCGATCCAGCCGGCGCTGGGATTGCAGGCGCTGCGGGCGGGGATCGGCGCGGATGTGTACGTGGGGCCGTTCGGGCGATTCGAGCAGGAGATGATCGATCCGGCCTCGGGGCTCGCAGCGTTCAAGCCGGACGTCGTGCTGCTGGCGGTGCGGTTGGCGGATGTGTGCCCGGCGCTCTACGACTCATTCAACAGCCTTGACGGGAAGACCGCCTCTGCGATCGTGGACGAATGGATCGAGCGGCTGCGGGCTGCGATGGTGACGTTTCGCCAGCAGTCAAGCGCGACGATTCTCGTGCAGAACTACGACCTGCCGGCGACCCTTGCGCTCGGCATTGCCGACGCACAGGCCGCGCCTTCCCAACGCGCGGTCATCGCCCGAGCCAATGAGGCCCTTTCGGGTTTGGCGGCGTCGATGGAAAACGTCCGCACAATGGACTACGACGCACTCGTTGCCCAACATGGCCGCATCAGATGGCAAGACCCTAGGACTGCCTTCTTCGCGCGGATTCCCGTCGCGGCGGAGTACTACTGGCCGTTGGCGGGCTTCTACGTTCGCCACATCAGGCCGCTTTGCGGTTTGACGAAAAAGGTGATTGTGCTCGACGCAGACAATACTCTCTGGGGCGGGGTCGTGGGAGACGTGGGGCTCGACGGCATCGCGCTGGGGCACGACTACCCGGGCAACGCGTTCGTCGCGTTCCAGAGTCGCATCCTTGATCTCCACCGCCGTGGGATTGTCCTGTGCATCGCCAGCAAGAACGAGCCGGGCACGGTCGAGGAAGTCCTCGACAAGCACCCGGATGTGGTGCTCAGGTCGGAGCACTTCGCGGCGATGCGCGTCAACTGGCAGCCCAAGCCCGAGAACGTCAAGCAGCTTGCCGAAGACCTGAACCTCGGGCTGGACAGCTTTGTCTTCATGGACGACAGCGCCGTGGAGTGCGAGATGATGCGGACCGTGCTGCCGCAGGTGTTGACCGTCCATCTGCCGGAGGAGCCGGCGGCTTATGCGGGCATCGTTGAGGCGCTGGACTGTTTCGACCAATGGTCCATCTCGGACGTCGACCGGCAGAGGGGGCAGCTTTACAAGGCGGAGGTGAGCCGCCGCGAGCTGCAAACAAGTGTGCTGGACATGCCGACGTTCTACCGTCAGCTCGAGATGCGGATGACGCTGTTCGTAGACCACAAGCCGCACATCGCGCGGGCTTCGCAGATGACCAATCGCACGAATCAGTTCAACATGCACACGATTCGGTGTACGGAGGACGACATCCGCGGCTTCGCGACCGATCCGGACGTCAACGTGTTCACGCTCGTCCTGGCGGATCGGTTCGGCGACAACGGGGTCGTGGGCCTGGCGGTCGTGCGGCGCTCAAGCGACGAATGGGTGCTGCACATCTTCCTCATGAGTTGTCGCGTGCTCGGCCGGACCGTCGAGCAGGGCTTCGTCGGATGGATTGCCGAACGGGCGCGGGCCGCGGGGGCGAAGGTCCTCGTCGCCGAATTCGTGCCGACGGTCAAGAACAAGCCGTTTGCGGCTTTTTATCAGGATCGTGGATTCGTGGAGGCAGAGCGTGTCGGCGACGCGCAGCACTGGAGATGGGCCTTGGACGAAGCCGATACAACCACACCGGATTGGCTGGCAGTCTCGGTGGTCGATGCCAGTAAGGAGTCATCCGCCCCATGAATAACGGCAGCAGGCTTCGCTCGATTGTCAGCTCGATTCTCGGTGTTCCCGAGGACCGAATTACAGACGATCTGTCGCCGGACAATGTGGATACCTGGGATTCACTGAACCACATCAGCCTGATCAGCGCGCTGGAGCAGGAATTCGGCCTGACCCTGCCCGCCGAGAACCTGGGCGATTCGATGTCGCTTCCGAAGCTGAGAGCCCTGCTTGCCGAGCATGGCGTCGAAGTCTAGCGTATCGCCGCGAGAAAGCGTGCGGGTAGTAGCGTCGGCCCCCTGTGGCCGACGTATGCGAGGAGGAGCCCCTCCACATTTTACGTAGGCCACAGAGGGCCGACGTCACTACGGCTGTTCATCGGGAATGTCGCAATGACGACGCAGGAGAGCCCGGTCAACGACGCCCAACGTCGATGGATCGTAGCCGCCACATTCCTCTTCGCGATCTTGCTATACGCCCTGACGTGCTCGCCGGGAGTGCTGTGGCAGGACAGCGGGATGTTCCAGTTTCGCGTCTGGCACGGCGATCTTGCCGGTGACCTCGGCCTTCCGCTTGCCCACCCGCTCTACATTCTGCTCGCCAAGGCGTTCACGGTCTTGCCGTTCGGGCCGTTCGCCTATCGGGTCAACCTCTTCTCCGCCGTGTGTGGCGCGGCCTGTCTGGCGGTCACGATGGACCTGCTCCTGAGCCTCACGCGTTGCCGCATCGCCGCGGTCGGCGGGACGATTCTGCTGGCGGTCAGTCACACCTTCTGGACGCACGCCGTCATCGCTGAAGTCTACGAACTCTACGCGTTGACACTCGTGGCGGAACTCTGGCTGCTCAATCGCTACTTTCGCCGGTTTGAGTTCCATTGGCTGGCCATCGCGCTGCTCGTCAACGGGCTGAGCACCGCGAATCACCTCTTTGCCATCCTGCACCTACCGGCCTACGCGGGGATCATCCTGTGGGGCCTTCGCGCCCGCCGAATCCGTCCCGGGCGATTATGGTTGCCGGCCCTTGCCTGGATCATCGGAACGCTGCCGTACACCGTGCTTGTCGCCTCCAACATCGTCGACGGTCAGCCCCTCTGTGGCGCGTTGAAAGAGGCCCTTGTCGGTCCGCCCAACCGAGCTCGGCACGTCCTCGCGCATACGTTTCCGTTCGCCCGACAGGCCGGGCACGCGGTCCAATACTTCGCGATGAACTTCCCGACGCCGCTCGCCCTGCTGGCGCCAGTCGGCCTCTGGTCGGCTTGGAGGCGACCGCAAACACGCTGGTTTGCCGTGGTCGCCGGCACGATCTTTGTAATCGCGTTCGTCTTCGCTTTCCGCTACCTCGTTCCCGATCAATACGTGTTCTTCATCCCGTGCTACGTGCTGTTTGCTTTGTTCGTCGGTCTGGCAATCCCCCGCTTGCTCGGCCAATCGGCGGCGAGGCGGACGCTCTGCCTGATGCTCGCGGTGCTTCCAGTCGCCGTCTACGAGTTCGCGCCCAGGCTGCTGAAGGACCGCCAAACCAGCATCGGCGTCAAGCGGCACATCCCGCCCCGCGACAGCTACGTCTATTTCATCCGGCCCCGCAAGAACGGTGAGGACAGCGCATCACGGTTCGCTCGGGCGGCCCTCGAGCAGGCCGCGCCGGACGGATTGCTCATCGCCGATACCACGATCAAGAACGCCCTGGCAGTTGTGCGAGATGTGGAACGCACACACCAGAGTGTGGCCTTGACGACCGGAGGCGACATAACGCCTGCGCAGCCCATGATTCCACTGTCGCCGGACGCCGTCAGGCCGTTCGTCGAACGCGGCACGGCCTACGTGTGCAGCGAATCCGAGCACTACGTGCCGGAGTGGATTCGAGAGAAATACGACCTCGTTCCTGCCGGCGTCGTCTTCCGACTCGAGGAACGGTAGCGTGGCACGGTCTCGTGGAGCGAGGCCGTGGTTCGGCTCAGCCGCATCCACACGGCCTGACTTCGTCAGACGGTGCTACTCGGGCTGAGCACTTAGGACTCGCGCATGAATAAGTTGCACATTTCATATGGGTGGTACGGGCATCTTGCCCGTGCGGCTACGGGCAGGACGCCCGTACTATCCTTCGGCATTCGTTCAGCTTATTTATGCGCACGCCCTTACGTGACCCGTGGGCTTTCAAGGCGTTGCACGCGATCCGTTGTGGCGCCTATTCCGCCTGGCTGCCGATCCGGTTGAGCACCATGAGGCGGATTTCCGTCATATCCTCGATGGCGTACCGAATTCCCTCTCGACCCAGGCCGCTGTTTTTCACACCGCCATACGGCATGCTGTCAACGCGGAGCGA
This sequence comes from Planctomycetota bacterium, assembly GCA_043813895.1. GTDB lineage: Bacteria > Planctomycetota > Phycisphaerae > UBA1845 > UTPLA1 > CAZTAR01. Next base: position 60,664 of record JBDRKQ010000048.1, on the reverse strand, counting down.
CGGAATATCGTTGATCACGACGCCGCCCACTTCCAGCTCGTTGAACGCGTAGAACGCCGAGTGGATATTCTTTGTAAACACGCCCGCCTGGAGGCCGTAGTCGCTCGCGTTCACCCTGGCGCACGCCTCCGCGAAGGAGGTGAACGGTTCCAGGATGGCCACCGGCCCGAAGACCTCGCGACAACTCAGCGGCGCCTCGTCGGGCACGCCTTCAACGAAGGTGGCGTCATACAGCGAGCCGTTGCGCCGCCCGCCGCACAGGACTTTCGCACCATGCCCGACAGCCTCGTTGACCCAGCCTTCGACCCGCTTCGCGTCCTCCTCGGTAATCAGCGGCCCGAGGAACGTTTCCTCATTCAAAGGGTCGCCGCTCTTGAGCTGCCCGGCGGCCAAAACGAGCTTCGATTTGAAGGCCTCGTAGATGGACGCGTGGATGAATATGCGCTGCACGCTGATGCACGATTGGCCCGATTGATAGAAGGCCCCCAGGATGATCCGCGAGACTGCGTAGTCTTGATCGACGCCCTGGTCCACGATGCAGCCAGCGTTGCCGCCCAACTCCAGCACGACCTTCATCTTGCCCGCCTTGGCCTTCAGCGACCAACCCGCCTCCGGCGAGCCTGTGAACGAAAGGAGCTTGAGTCGTTCGTCAGTGACGAACCTCCCCGCGCCGTCGCGACTGCACGGGAGAATACTGAACGCGCCGCGCGGTAGGTCCGTCTCCGCGAGGATCTCGCCGAGCATCAGCGCGCCGACCGGCGTCAACGACGCGGGCTTCAACACGAACGGGCATCCGGCCGCAATCGCCGGCGCGACCTTGTGGGCAACCAGGTTGATCGGAAAGTTGAACGGCGAGATGAGCGAGCACACGCCGACCGGTACACGCTTGGAAATGCCCTCGTAGCTTTCCGCCCGCGCGGAGATGTCCAGCGGCATGTATTCACCGTAGATGCGCGTCGCCTCCTCCGCCGCCAAGCGGAACGTGTCGATGCCGCGCGTCACTTCTCCCCGCGCGTCACGGATCGGCTTGCCGGCCTCGACCGCCAACGCGCGAGCCAACTCCTCGTGTCGCTCGGTCATGCGTTGAACAACGTGGTTCAACACCGCCGCCCTGGCAAACGACGGCATCCGCCGGCAGGCATCCCGTGCTTCCGTCGCCTTGTCGATGGCTTGCGTGATGGCTGCTTCGTCCGCACGCGCCACGCGCGTCGCCATCTCCCCCGTGTACTTGTTCGTCACCGCGAGTTCACGGTTGGCGAAGACCGCCTCATTGGCCACGTAATAGGGATATGCTTCGTTCAACATGATCGTCCTCGCTCTCTGCGGCACCGGCGTCTCGCCGGTGGTTTTCTAATCGCTCTGCCGAGAATCCCTTCTCGGCCCTCAGACCGGTGCCGAGAAGGGATTCTCGGCAGAGCGTATTCTCGTTATGCTACACGGGGGCGGTGCCGGTGACAGGCCGGATGCCGATCGGGCTGAGCGGGAGTCTCTCCGGGAGCCCGCGCCGTCGGAACATGCCAGATTGACAGTTCCACACCCCCAACCCGGTGCGAGACTGCCAAACCAGGCTAGGGTGGGCGATTCCCCACGCCGGGGTCCTCCGCGTAGTAACACCACACAACCCCCGTCATGACAGTTAGTTGTGACGATCGCGCTCCGTTGCGAAACCGCCCCGGAGGCTGGCATGGGGTTTGCAGTGGGGCATATCGAGTGTACGCGGATTGCGTGCGCCACCGGAGAATCCCAACCGAACCGATGACCTCGAACCTTGTGACAAACCGGGTCCACATCATGATCGCCCCCACCCGCGACGTGCCCTGGGCCGACGATCTTGCCAGATCACTGGCTCAGATGCGGGCCGTCCTCCACTGGCCGCGGACCGAGGGGGAAGCGATCGGCATGGCGGCTTCGCGCGAGATGCACCTCGGCATCCTCAATGCGAACCGATCGGTTGTCGACGGGCTGGCGGTTTTGAGGCGGATTCGACGGATGGGGATCGAGTTGCCGTGTCTGCTCGTGTGCGACGAACCGGACCGCCAGTTGCTCTGGGAAGCCCTGACGCTGGAAGCCCTGAGTGTCGTCCGGGCCGACACGCACCGGAACCTGCTCGCCTCCCTACTCGCAAAAGCTGTTAAACGGGTGTGCCGCGACAACGGGCCGTTCGATACGTGGAAGAACTGACGGCCGAGCCGACCGGTTTCCGCCAGGCGGACGCCGGTTGAGGCCGCCTGAGCCAAAGCGGCACGACGATTCATTAGGTGGAAGTCAAGGTCAGCTAGACAAACAAGGAGTTACACGATGGCGGTTACCAAGGTGAAGATTCGGCCTCTCGGCGACAAGGTGCTTCTCAAGCGGATCGAGGCTGAGGCCATGACGGCCGGCGGCATCGTCCTGCCCGAATCGGCCAAAGAGAAGCCGAAGCGGGGACGGGTCCAGGCGGTCGGCGACGGCAAGCTGCTCGATACCGGTGAGCGATCCGCATTGCAGGTGAAGAAAGGCGACGAAGTCCTCTTCACGAGCTACGCCGGAACGGAGATCAAGGTCAACGACCAAGAGTACATGATTATGGACGAGTCGGACATCCTTGCGATCATCGAGTGACCCCAAGGTGGGTCGGACGAGTCAAGAAAGAGTTGCATGCGAGCCAAGCTCCTGAAAGCCGCCCTAGATGAGTCACTCCAGTTCGGACCCGCCGCAAGGTTGGTGCTGACATTCCCCGGCAACGAGGAGTCCTTGCACATCCATCCGCTGGCGTACAACGTGATAGAGGAGACGGGCTTCAGGATCGAGATCAGGGTCTCACAGTTCGACGATGCGGAGGTGGTCGACGACGTCATTTTCGTCGATTCCGACGCCGTCGAGACGATCGAGCTCCAGGTCAAACAGAAGGGTACTGTCTGGCAGGACGAGCCCTACTCGGGCATCGGCGACGCGGACGACTAGCACTCCGCCGACGACCGTGCGTACACGCTCCTGTGACATTACACACCACGCAAGAAAAAAGAACAGGACAAGCATTCGGAGAAAGCAACCATGGCAGCCAAGAAAATCGCATTTAGTACGGAAGCCCGAGAGGCCATCCGCAGCGGCGTGAACCAACTCGCCCGAGCGGTCAAGGTGACACTTGGCCCCTGCGGACGAAACGTCGTGTTGGAGAAGTCGTTCGGCTCTCCCACAGTCACGAAGGACGGTGTCACCGTCGCCAAGGAAATCGAGCTGGAAGACGCCAATGAGGACATGGGCGCGCAGATGGTGAAGGAAGTCGCCAGCAAAACGTCCGCCGACGCCGGCGACGGCACCACGACCGCGACCATCTACGTCGAGTCCATCTTCAACGAGGGGCTCAAGAACATCGTCGCCGGCGCGAACCCGATGGAGCTCAAGCGGGGTATTGATCAGGCCGTCGCCGCGATCGTGGCCGAGTACGAGCGTATGAGTCGGCCCGTCAAGGAGTCGAAGCAGATCGCCCAGGTGGGCACCTGTGCCGCGAACCAAGATGCCGAGATCGGCAAGAAGATCGCCGAGGCCATGGACAAGGTGGGCAAGGACGGCGTCATCACCGTCGAGGAAGGCCAGACGCTGGACACGATCGTCGAACTCGTCGAGGGCATGCAGTTCGACAAGGGCTACCTCTCGCCCCACTTCATCAACAACATGGAGGAGATGGAAGTCCAACTCGATAAGCCCTACGTCCTCATCCACGAGAAGAAGATTTCGTCGATCAAGGACCTCATCCCCATCCTTGAGAAGTGCGCGAAGGCCGGCCGGGCGCTGCTCATCATTGCCGAGGACATCGAGGGCGAAGCACTGGCGACGCTCGTCGTCAACAAGCTTCGCGGCACGCTCCAATGTGCGGCCGTCAAGGCCCCCGGGTTCGGCGACCGACGCAAGGCCATGCTCGAGGACATCGCCGTCATGACCGGCGGCACCGCCATCTTCGAGGACCTTGGCATCAACCTCGAATCCATCGACATCAAGGACCTCGGCCAGGCCAAACGCGTCGTGATCGACAAGGACAACACGACGATCATCCAGGGCGCCGGCAGCACAAGCAGCATCAAGGGCCGCATCGAGCAGATCAAGAACGAGATCGAGAAGACCACCAGTGACTATGACCGTGAGAAGCTCGAGGAGCGACTGGCCAAGCTCGCCGGCGGCGTCGCACAGGTCAAGGTCGGCGCCGCGACCGAGGTCGAGATGAAGGAAAAGAAAGCCCGAGTCGAGGACGCGCTGCACGCCTGCCGTGCCGCGGTGGACGAGGGTATCCTGCCCGGCGGCGGCGTCGCACCGCTTCGCGCGCTCCGCGCCGTGCTCGACAAGGAAGAGAAGAAGCTCAGAGGCGATCAGAAGACCGGCGTCGATATCGTTCGCCGCGCTTTGTGGGCGCCGATCAAGTGCATCGCCCAGAACGGCGGCGTGGACGGCTCGATCGTCGCACAGAAGGTCTTCGAGTCCAAGCAGCAGAACTTCGGCTACAACGCCCTGACGGACGAGTACGGCGACCTCATTGAGATGGGCGTCCTCGTGCCGGCCAAGGTCGAGCGCATCGCCCTCCAGAATGCGGCCAGCGTCGCGACACTGCTGCTGACCACCGCCGCAGTCATCAGCGAGATCAAGGAGAAGAAGGATACCCCTCCGATGCACGGCGGCGGCATGGGCGGCATGGGTGGCATGGGCGGCATGGGCGGCATGGGAATGTAATCCCATAGCAGATGGATCTTCGATCCATCACATCGAACTCAGCCCTACCTGCGGCACGGCCCTCCATCAAGCGAGCGCCGTGCCGCTTGTCTGCTGCGCCAAGCACACGGATTGCGATCCGTGGGCCTCAAAGAAACACAGCGTGTTTCTTTGACCACTCAAGTTTCAATAGCTGCCAACGACGCCTCTCTCGCTGCCTCGTCAGCGGCCTGCCAGATAGGCGATGATGCCTTCAGCTATGGCCGTCGCCAGCTTCTCCTGATATGTGGAAGTGCTGAGCCGTTGTGCGTCGCGACTATTGGTGAGATAGCCGCACTCAATGAGAACGGCCGGCCGCGAGTGTCCGACCAATACGCGGAACCCGGCCTCGCGAACGCCGAGGCACTCGATGTTCGCGCGTTGCAGCGCATCGAAGATGCTCCATGCGGCGCGATCACTTTGCGGCGGGCGCCCCCTTGCGATAAAGATGGACGATCCCGTGGCTGAAGTCCGCTGTGCCGCATCCGCGTGGATGGAGACAAACAGATCCGCACGGGTTCGATCGGCCAGCGCCGCGCGTGCGTCAAGTTCGATGAAGTAATCGGCGTCGCGCGAGGTGACCACCGTAATCCCGCGTTGCGCAAGCCGGCGCGCCAATCTCGTCGCAACGCACAAATTGACTTCCTTCTCCGGGATCGGGCCGACGCCGATCGCGCCGGGATCCTCGCCGCCGTGTCCCGCGTCAATGACGACAGTCGCCCGGATTAACTTGGGGTGCGTTTGCTCGACCGGCTTTTGCTCCGGCATCGGCGGCAGGCTGGGAGTAGGGGCCTCCGGCCGACGTCCGACATACGGCGCCAGGTCGCTGATTCGGGGCTCTGGAATCTTACAACCTGACCCTGCGACAAGCGTCACGAGTCCGACGATGCACCATGCCGCTTTGGCGTTCATACGCTGGTCCAGGCTATCCCGTGCCTTGAGTGTGGGCAACCACCGTGGCATGGATGAGGCGAACTATGTACGACCTTCAAGTCAAGTCGGCTGGATCGGCATGGGGGGTTTGATACGGGGACTGAAGATGGGACGTGCCCTGCCGGGCCTTCGTGAAAATGAGTGATTATGCGCCCTACCCGTAGCCTATCCGTGGCGTGCGGCGTGTCGAAAGGGCCGGTAACGTCTCCAAGCGACGGTGGAAACGCGGGGCGCTCGCAGCTTCAGCCGAGACACGCTCAGCCACAACTCTTCGGCCCTCAGCCCCCGCTCTTGAACCGTATGACGAGCAGGATCACGGCGATCGCAATCAGGATGAGCAGTCCCCAGTTCATGCCAAGCATGCTCCTCCGGAGGTTAGTTCCGCATCGGTGCCGCTCAGGGCGCTCCCTCGCCTCGGTCGCCGCACTGTCCGATTTCGCCCGTGTGGCACAGTCCATTGTAGCGTCGTTTCGAGAGCGAGGCATGGTGCCAATCCCACCGCCAGAATGCCGACTCCACCCCCCGGATGCTACAACCCGGTCCGGCTGAGGCGTATTCCCATCGCTCGCCGGTTTCGCCCTGTGCCGCATTCGAGTGACAGGCGAGCCCCCCGAAGTTGGTTTTGCGGTAGCCGCTTTGGTCTCCTCCGCGTCTTCCCGACGGAGGGACCTTCCTTTGCGACTGTGGGCGGGCCGGAGCACCAGCCATCCGGCCTTGCCCGCCCATTCCTCCGCTCTCGATTATCCGGCCTACTTCGATCGAGAAAACCGTTTCACGAAAGACCCGTGTCAGGCTGCCGAGCGTGGTGTGTACACCTTGTGAGACGGGTTGATCGAAATACAACACCAACAAGCTACTTCAGGAGGCAAACCGATGACACCATCACACGCCAACATCAAGCGTATCGTATCCAAAGTTGCGATGAGCCTCATCTTGGCAGCAAGCGCCGTCACGATGACGACCGGCTGCGAGATCGACGTAAAGGGGAGTTGCACCGGCGACGACTGCGACTTTTCCGTTGGAATGAACGGCAACGTCCCGGCGGTCACCATCGGCACTACCGTTATCTACAACAAATGACCGCCCGGCAAGTCCGACTTCACGGGCACGGTGACCTCCAGCCAATCACAATCAGCAAGCGTCTTGAGTCTGGGATTCTCAATCGCCGCTGGAAGGACCACGACATCGCCGCGGCCGAAGGTTTCCTTGCCGCTTTGGCCGTACAGAATCTCCCCGTGCCCCCGCAGCACGATCCAACACACCGGCTCGGCGTACGGTATCTCCAGCTCGAGCTGCTCGATGTGGCGAACCATCTCAATGTTGAAGCTCGGGCACGTGACAAGGCGACTGACCGTCGTGAAGGGATTGCTCGTATGCGACCGTTTCTCGAACGGGGCAAAGTCGATGTCCGTGTTGATGCATGCGAGCCCCTTCTCGACGTGAAGGCCGGCATCGCTATCGGGACGAACACGGCCCCAATCGTAAAGACGGAACGTCGTGTCGGAGGGCGTCTGAATCTCCGCCACGACAACGCCCGCGCCAAGGGCGTGCAGCGTGCCGCTCGGCAGATAGTACATCTCCCCGCGCTTGACCGGCAGCCTGTTGAGAAACTCGACGATCGCGTCGGGTCGATCCGCCATCGCCGTACATAGCGCATCGACTGTCGTGCCCGATACAAGGCCGCGGTAGATGCAGGCGCCCTCGGCGGCATCAAGGATGTACCACGCCTCGTGCTTGACGCGGACATCGCCGCCAAGCCGCCTGGCCGCATCCGCGTCCGGGTGGACCTGCACGCTCAGGTCTTGAGCGGCATCAAGGAACTTGATCAGCAGGGGAAAGCGACCCTCCGCCGGCGAAATGCGGCCCAGCAGCGCGGTTCCCCATAACTCGACGAGTTCGTGCAGCGTTCGACCCTTGGCGGGGCCGCGTGCAACGACGGATTGCCCGGCATCCAGGTCCGCACATTCCCAGGATTCCCCAATTGCCTCGTCTGGGGGAAGCGGCTTGTCGAACAGCCGCGCCAGGTTCCTGGCGCCCCAGATCTTGGGCTTGAAAACCGGCTCGAAGATAAGCGGACATACTTCCATCATGCGGAGATTCTAGGCAGTTTCAAAAAGACCGTAACGCCCGACACCCGTGTCGGACGGCGGCAGTAGCGTCGGCCCCCCGCGGCCGACGAGAAACACGAGTTGTTTTCAACGGCCGACCGGGGCGTCGGCCGCTACAGCATTGCTTAGAGAGCTATGATCCAAGATCGCCCGGGGATCATGCCAGCCTGCGGACAGCGCCCGAAGACGCGCAATCGAGAACGCACAATCAAGAACCGAGCAAGTCCTCGATCATCTTGCGAACCTTCGGACCTTCGTCAGCCGAGGTTCCAATCAGTTCGTGGATCGGCGTCCCCTTGCGATCAAACATGTATCGAGCCGGCAGGCTGCCGTCCCAGGCTTTGCCCAGCCAATCTTGGATCGCCTTCTGGTTTTCTTTGTCCTTCACCACGACCGCCGGCCCTTGCCAGCCCGCCTTGTCCAGCGTCTTCTTGACTCGCATATTCCAGTGCGCGGGATTGTCGAAGCTCACCGCGATTGCCTGAAACCCGCGCTCGCCGTAGTGCGCCTGATGCTTGGCCAGTTCGGGAAGGGCCTTCACGCAGGGGCCGCACCAGGTCGCCCAAAAGTCCACATAGATCACCTCGCCTCGGTGCTCTGCGACAAGCTGCTTGAGGCCGTCGAGATCCACAACTGGGTTCGCCTGTTGGCTCTGGTCGGCCGGCTTCGGTGCGTCATCCTTCTTGCACGCAGGCGATAGGGCCAGAGCTGGTAAGAGCGTCAGAAGCGCACAGAGCCGTGGTCTGCGCCTGCGGTTGGGCCTGTTGTAGGTGATGTTCATGTTGCTCCTGCTTCCATCAAAACGTGCAGTATCCGTTCTCCGGTTCCGCATGAGGAACGTTGTCCAGCTCCAGGCAGCTCAGCACTGACGCGTTACCGGCGGCCGCCGGTCAGCCTGACAGAACCCTATGTTACCAACAGATCAATGAAGGCGTCCAACTCACGCCATCCTTCGGCTTGAACCGGCGAACATCCCCCACCCAAGAGCCCCCTGGCCTCGGCCTGAGGGCGAGTTTGGCGCCACTGGTAGCCTGCCTGCCACTGCGAACGCCCTCACTGAAACGAGAATCCCCTCTTGTTCCCGGAGCGTCGGCCCCACACCTTGATACACCCCAGCAAGCCGAGCCGTCCTCGCCCCGAAAGGGGCGACGGAGAGCTGCCGCGGGTGGAACGAAGCGCGAACCGTGGACCAGGACCTGCCCCACCGCATCCCGCCCCCAATGGGGCGGCGGAGGCACGTCCGGTGCCGCTGGCCGGGTGCCATGCATCCAGCCGGGTGCCATGTCTTCACGTCCCGCGCAAGCGGGACGGGTAGGCATGTTCGCACAGCATCCAGCATCTTTGGGCCGCCGCGTCATCGCCCTTTCTCCATTCTCAATCCTACATTCACAATTCTCCTCCAATTCGAGAAGCGCTGAGCAAGCATAACAATTGGACGCAGTGCAACCTCGTCAGAACAAACGACACCGCGGTCTAAAGACTTTGCGGGCATTTGCGGGCAATGCCACATTTTTCTGCTGTGAACGGAAGCGACGCGCGTGCGACAAACACAAACCCGCTCCCACCGGCAAAACGAATGCCAACGAGTTTGACTTTTTCTGGTGAACCTTGTTGGCTCTAATCCGAGCCCCAAGCGCCACAAGATATTGCATTAATGCGGAGAAGCATCGATTTTGATACTGGGAACGCGGGATCGCAGTCCTCGGCACCCGCATTCCCGCACTCAGAATCGCTTCATGCAATTTCTTGGCCAGCGCTGGGTATTCGTGGGCAGGCCGTTGGGTCTTCGTACCCGCTCGCTTGCGCTCGGGGCTCGGATTGGGTACCCTGCGCGAGTGAGATCATGCGCCGATTCGCGAGCCACGTTGCGTGCGTGGTGAGGCGTTGCAGCTCGACCGACGGTTGCCAGTGGCGCCCAAACGAGTCCATCATTTGACGAGCAACAGAACAGCAGTATCCTATTACGAACGGCCGACGAAAAACCAGGAAAGGCACAACACATGGCTGCGCATTGGTCCTATGAAAGCCCGCACGGCCCGGCGCAATGGGGAGACCTCGACCCGGCATATGGCCTGTGCAAGACAGGCACGCGGCAATCCCCGATCGACATCACCGAGGCGGTCGCCAATCCTGCCTTGGGTCTCCTGGCGGCGAAGTACGGCCGCAGTCCCGCCATCCTGGTCAACGACGGGCGCACAGTTCAAGTCAACTGCGAGAAAGGCAGCTCGCTCACCGTTGACGGCTGTGTCTACGATCTACTCCAGTTTCACTTTCACAGCCCGAGCGAGCACCACATTGCCGGCACACCTTTTGACATGGAGGTCCACCTCGTACACCGGGATGCCGATGGGAACTTGGCCGTTATCGGGATCATGATGGTCGAGGGCGCCGAACACCTGATGTTGGCTACGTTTTGGGACAGGATCCCGGCCACGCGGACAACGGTGGATACCGGTATTCGAATCTGCTCCCACGACCTGTTTCCCGTTGATTGGCGTTACTACGCCTACGACGGCTCCCTGACAACGCCGCCTTGCACGGAAGACGTGAAGTGGTTCATCATGAAGGAGCCGGTCGAGGTCTCACGGGAGCAGATCGATCGCTTCGTCGAACTCATCGGCCACAACGCCCGACCGGTATGCCCGCTCAACGGCCGCATCGTGGAGAGGGCTTGACGGGTTGGTCGACCTCGGCTTGTCGAGGCGCGCACTCATTTGGCGAGCAGTTCGGGGATCATGCCGAGCATGAAGACCATGGTGAAGATTCCGACGGTTTCGATGATGCCCATGGCGATGATGAGGAAAGCGAAGCCCTTGCCTTCGCTTTCGCTCAAGCCGCGGATACCGGCGGCGCCGATCAGGCCCTGCATCCACGCCGAGGCCATTTCTCCCAGGCCGGTCCACAGGCCGATGCCAAGCAGCAGGCCGGCGTCCGCCAGGTCGGTGGCGGGGTCATTGACCGCGGGGCGCATGTTGTTCATCACGATCATCGCGTAGAGCGTCTGGCTGATCGGCATGCCGAGCAGGATGATGTACGTGAAGTTGAGGTTCCTTCCCGCCTTGGCCTCCTTGGCCCATGCCCCCGCGGCGGCTTGGCCGGCCTTGCCGATCCCGATCGCGCTGCCCAACGCGGCCAGGCCCAGTGCCAGGCCGGCGCCCATTTGACCGAGGAAGGGCATGATCGTTTCCCCCGAGGCCAGTATCGCCGTCGCGTCCGTGCCAGTAAGCCCGCCGAGTGCAATCCCAGATATCATCATGTGTTCTCCTGACTGATTCGTGCGCGGAACGGGGCGTAGGCATACCCCGCCCATTGCATACCGAGGTTGTTCGAGAATTCCAGTATGTTCAGACGCACGCCGTGCGCGAACAAGGCAATCAAGGCCAATCCGAGATTGAGCCCGTGCCCGAAGATGAGAATGACGACGGTCAGCGGCCAAAAGTCGGCGCTCATCGCCATCTCGTTGAAGCTCACCGCCAGCACACTGCTGGCCAATCCCACCGCCATCAGCCGAACGTAGCTGATCACGTCGGAGAAGGAGGACAAGAGCGACAGCGGGAAGTCCGCCAATCCGAGCCCGATCGACTTGAAGACGTTGCGTCCCAGATCACGAAACAGGATTGTGAGCGTCGCTCCGGCGATCAAGCAATAGGGCCACGGTGTTCGCCAGGACATCTCGGCGCCAAGCACGAACATCATGACCACGCCCAACATGCCGACAAGAAACACGGCCCAGCCGATCTTGTTCAAGAACCGCAGATTCGGATACAGCGCCACGGCCTGCCACAACTGCGCAATGGCAAGGTGAATCGCGCCCATCACGAAGCTGATGCGCATCACCAGTTCGCGCGACTGAGTCGACAGGTCAACCGGGATCGGCGGCGTGTAGAGCACGCAGCCGAAGAAACTGGCGCACAGCGCGCCCCAGATCATGGCGACCGCGCCGACGATCATCAACAGTTTTGTGAACTCCGCGCCCAGTGTCGGCGCGATCTTGCGATAACCCAACAGCGGAACGAACAACAGCACAGCGCCGTAGCCCGCGTCGCTGATCAGCATGGCTGCGAAGATCGGCAGCGCGATCATGAACGGCGCCGACACGTCGAACTCCCGATACGCCGCGACCGTCCCGAGCAGCTCGAACAGCCCCTTGATGGGTCGGGTCCATCCAGGATAGCGGATCTGGGTGGGTGGTTGCTCATCCTCTGCCGGTTCACTGAGCCGAACGGCGGCGGCGATACCGGCGCGGGCAATGCCCGATTCGAGCGAATCGCTCTGCTCCGCCGGAATCCAGCCCTGAATGGCCGAGAGGTCGTCCGTGCCCAAGCTGCCGCGCAGCGCTGCGATGTAATCGGCCTCCTGTGCCAGTTGCAGCCGCCGGGCCTCCATTCGTTCCGTCAAATGGGCGAGCCGGCCGAGCAACGCCGCATCCCGCTTCATCGCGGCGTCGATTTCATCCGCCTTCGCGCGAATCGACGGCGCGTCTTCCCGCGGCAACGGAACGCTCGTCGCGCCCTTGGGCGGTTCCGGGGCGCCCTGCCGATCGATGACCGCCACGAGCGATCGGCCGCCCGGCAACGGGGCGATCGTGTGTACGCATTCCGCCTCAATCCGGCTGACCTCCGCGTCGGAGACCGAGTAGAACCGCACGTCGATCCCGGCCTGGCGGAGCTTGTCGAACTGTCCTAGCCGCACATCTCCCCAAGTTTTCATCTGATCGAGTTGGCGATTCAGTGCGATGAGTCGGTTCCGGCGCTCGGCGGTCTTCCGGTGAGTATCGAGCACGGTTTGGGCCACTTCTTCCATTGGCACATCCGGCCGCTCACCGGCGGGCGTGATGCCGGAGAGAACGCGGAGCGCCTGTTCGACATCTCGGATGCGTGCAAGCGTCTTTTCGTCGGCGACCGCGCGGGCCGGGTCGACCGGAACGAGGTGCACGACACCCAGTTCGCGCAGGCGTTCGAGCAACCGATCGCGATCCTCGCTACGAACCGCAACGAGCGCTTTGTGCATCGGAACGATCACGGGCTCCCGTTCTCCTTAGGACTCGCGCATGAATAAGTTGCACATTTCATATGGGTGGTACGGGCATCCTGCCCGTGCCACAGGCTTTGTGGGGCTGCCTCAAGCTGTGTCGTGACTCTCGTCCTCTTCCGCGGCGTCCTCGATATCCGACTGAAGTCCCGCGGCGGCTTGGTTCTTCGCGATCTTCGCCCGGCCGACCGCGGCCGTCATCCTGTCACCCAGTTTGATCCGGATAACCCGGATTGCTTCCTGTGCCTCGGGAATCTTGATCCTCTCGAACAGGTTCACACGCTGAATGATTCGCGTCAGCTCGCGGCTGATCAGCCCGTACTCCTCGCGTAGCACGTCGAGCTCTGCTCGCTCACGAGCGAGCCAGCGGTGATCCTCGAGCGCACGATCGACCCATGACGGCGTGCCGAACAGGCTGTAATTCGCCGGCGGGAAACGCACCTCATGAAACACGGGGACCTCGACGCCGGCGACGTTCCGCCGGGAGATGCTGATGTCCTCGAACTCAGACAGTCTGGCAACTGAAACGCCCGCCACGTCGGTCAGGACAGCCTCGTATTCGCGGATCCGGGCTTCGATCTCTTGAACGGCTTCTGCCTGCTCGCGGAGCCGACGGGCGCTCTCACGCTGCGCCTGCTGGAGCTGCTGTTGCTTGAGCTTGAGCAACGGCAGGTAGCGCTCATATCGCCTCAGCGCATCGCGATAACGCTTCAGCTCGGGCCGTGTCATCTTGATCTTCGTCGCCATACTTCGATTTCAACGTGGACCGTTGTGTGCTCCGCGTGCCGCCTACGACAACGGTTTGGGCCAATGGTTCTTGATGATCGACCGCCGGATGCCCGTCTCCGCCGGTTTGAAGCACTCAGCCAGAATCGTCCAGCACCGATCCAGCGCCGCGGACAGCGGGATGTTGACCGACAGGTCCATAATCCGGTCTTCAAACAGCAGGCCGTACTTCAGCAGCTTCTTGTCCCAATCGGACATCTCGAAACCCATGTCGCGCTTCTCGCGGCTCTCGCGGCACGTCGCGTAGAGCTGAATGCAGCCGTCCATGATCGCGCGGTGGTCGTCGCGCGTCTTGCCGTTGACTTGCTGCTTGAGTCGCGACAGCGAACCGAACGGCTCGATCCGACCGTTGCGCAGATAGAACTGCCCCTCGGTGATATACCCCGTGTTGTCCGGCACGGGGTGGGTGATGTCGTCGCCGGGCATCGTCACGCACGCCAACAAGGTGAGCGACCCCGCCCCGTCGAAGTCGACGGCCTTTTCATATCGCTTGGCCAGTTGCGTATAGAGATCGCCCGGGTAGCCCCGGTTCGATGGAATCCGCTCCATCGTGATCGCGATTTCCTTCAGCGCGTCGCTGAAGGCGGTCATGTCCGTGAGCAGCACGAGCACGTGCTTGCCTTGCAGGGCGAACTGCTCACCGACGGTCAGGCACAGGTCCGGCACGAGCAAACACTCGACGACCGGATCGGCCGCAGTATGGATAAACATCACCGTTCGGCCCGACACGCCCCCTTCTTCGAACGCGTGCCGAAACTTCAGATAGTCGTCGTGCCGCAGACCCATCCCGCCGAGAATGATGACGTCCGCCTGGGCTTGCAGCCCGATGCGGGCCAGCAGTTCGTTGTACGGCTCACCGGCGACGGAGAAGATCGGCAGCTTCTGTGACTCCACGAGCGAGTTGAACACATCGATCATCGGGATGCCCGTGTGAACCATCTTGTCAGGCTGGCGCCGCTTGATCGGATTGACCGGCGGTGAGCCCAGGTCGGTCGGTGTTCCATCGACCTGCCCGCGCCCGTCGCGCGGTCTCGCGGAACCGTCAAACACCCGGCCCAGCACACCCTCCGAAAACGGCACCTGCATCGGTCGGTGCAGGAACTCGACCCGGTCCTTGTTCGAGACGCCCTGCGTGCCGCCGAACACCTGGAGGCTTACCCATTGGCTCTCCAGATGGATCACCTGCGCGAGCGAACTGCCCCGGTCCGACTTGATGACCGCCAGATCATCATAACCGACGTTGCTCGCCCGCAGTTTCACCACGTTCCCGGCGATCCGTCGGATGTCGTCGTAGTACTTCCTCATGCTTCGCGTCCCTTCATCGCGATGAACGCGTCGATTTGTCCGATCAGCTGCTTGTACTCATCGCTGTCCGTCGCGGCGTAGTTCCAGTTGCGGAACAGATCGGAAATGCGCACCATCGTCTCACGCGCATCGGTCTTGACCCTGAAGTCGAAGTCCAACTCGACAACCTCGAGGAGCTTGTCGAACGCGAATACCTGGCGGTCGGCCGGGGTCGCTCCGTCGACGTCGTCGTACGCGTTCTGCTGCAAAAAGCAGTTGTCAATGAAGTCGGCCAGCAGCATCTCGGTGAAGTCCTCGACGCTCGTTCCCTCCTCGCCGACGACGGTCATCATCTGACGCACTTCGCTGCCGCGTGCCAGCAGGCTGCGCATTCTGACGACCTTGTCCGGATCGATGATGCCCGCGTACTTGCTCCACGACTCGTGCGGATCGATGGCCGGATAACGCCGTGCATCGCTGCGAGCGCGTGACAAACCGTGAAACGCGCCGACGACTTTCAGCGTACCCTGCGTCACCGGCTCCTCGAAGTTCCCGCCGGCCGGGCTGACCGTGCCGCCGATGGTCAGAGAGCCCTTCCGCCCGTCCCGCAACTCGATGATCCCGGCACGTTCGTAAAACGCGGCGATTCGACTCTCGAGATACGCCGGAAACGCCTCTTCGCCGGGGATTTCCTCCAGCCGCCCCGACAGCTCCCGCATCGCCTGCGCCCATCGCGAGGTCGAGTCCGCCAGCAGCAGCACGTTCAGCCCCATCTGCCGGTAGTACTCACCCAGCGCCGCGGCTGTATACACCGACGCCTCGCGGGCCGCGACCGGCATCGCCGACGAATTGCAGATGATGATGGTTCGTTCCATCAGACTGCGTCCGGTCCGCGGGTCGATCAACTCGGGAAACTCGCGAAGCGTCTCGACCACCTCGCCTGCGCGCTCCCCGCACGCCGCCACGATGACGATGTCGACCTCCGCGTGCCGCGACGTGATCTGCTGGAGCACCGTCTTGCCCGCCCCGAACGGACCGGGAATGCAATACGTCCCCCCGCGAACGACGGGAAACAACGAGTCGATGATCCGCACGCGCGTCACGAGCGGCTCGGTCGGAAGGAGACGCCGACGCGATACGTTCAACGGGATCTTCACGGGCCAGCTTTGCTCCATGGTGAGCTTGTGCGACTCACCGGCGTCGTCCTCGAGCACGGCGATTTCCTGATCCACCGCATAGGCTCCGGCATCGGCCACGTGCTCGACCCGAAAGAGCCCCCGCCGGCCCAATGGCGCCATGATGTGGTGCGTGAAAAGACCTTCCGGCACGGTGCCGAGCGTATCGCCCGCTTCGACGGTCGCGCCCGGCTGCACCTTCGGCGTGAAGTCCCACAGCTTGTCCGTCGGCAACGCGTGGATGTAATGTCCGGGCTCGAGGAAGTAGCCCACTTCCTCGGCCAGCTTCGGCAGCGGATTCTGAAGACCGTCGAACACCTGCCCCAGGAGCCCGGGGCCCAGAACGACCGAGAGCATCTCGTTGTGGAACTCGACCTCGTCCCCGACGCGAAGACCGCGCGTCTCCTCGAACACCTGCAGGTCCGCCATGCGCCCGCGAACGCGCACCACCTCACTCAACAGCCGCGTCCCGTCCGACCGGATGCAATAGACCACCGCGTTCTGTACGACGCGGCCGGACGTCTCGGCAATGACGAGGTTTCCGTAAACCGCCCTGATCGTCCCTTTCACAGAGTCACTTCCTCCAGTGCAACTTCACTCCTGAATCTGCGGGCTGGTGTACCACTGCTCTTGAGCAGTGCTTTGTCGATGAGGCATCCAGCAGGACACTGCTCAAGAGCAGTGGCACACATTCCGGCTTTGATCGCCCCGTTCACCGAGCCACTTCCTCCGGTTGCTTCGAGGCGTCCACATCCTGGCCAGCCGAGGCGCCCGGTTCGTTTGTCTTGACGAGCCGCTCGAACTGGATCAACAGCATCAGCTTGCCGGCGTACGCGGCAAACTCATCGTCACTGAAGCTGAACCACGCCTCATGTTGGGTCAGCCACGCCCAGCGGACTTTGATCAGCGTTTCCAGCTCGGCGAGCGGTGTCGCCGCAGCAGCCCGCTTGTCGACGATTTCCGTGAACGACTCATCCGGCTCACCCAGTTCGACCGCCACAAGGTAAGCATCCGCGTCGAGCCCGAGTTCTTTGGCCCGTGAGATGACCAGCGCGTTGCGCAAACCGACCTCGAACGCCACCCAATCAGCCAGGAACCCGCACGCGCACGTCCGCGCCATGTCGGCTGCGTGGCGAAAGTATGCTTCCCACGTCGTATCCGCAGGCAGCACACGCGCGGGGTCGCCGCTCGATTCCGCCTGTGCGTCGCCTGACTGCGAGCGTCCTCGCTCAGGCAGGCACGCAGACAAGTATGCCGGCAGCGGCGACTCGCCCCGCACCTGCTCATCCGTCAAGACAACCGGACGCACTGAACTCAACTCGCCGGCCCCGACCCCCTCGCGCTGAAGCAGATCGTCGTGCAGGAACAACACCTCGGCAACCCGGCGCGCAGTCGGGCACGGCGCCAAGTGCTCCAGCAACTGATCGGGACTCAACGGCGGCGCCCTGCCCAACTCACCCAACGTCGGCAGCCCTGACAGACAATAGTACCGGTCACCTTCCATCAGAGCGATAGCTATGAGCCTTCCTCGGAAACGGCGCCGGCCAGGATCTCACGCAACTCCGTGTTGACCAGATCGGACAGGACGTGGACGACCGATTCGACGGTAATCTCCGAAGTCCCCTCGGCGATCGAGTACTCGAACCCCGCTACCGCGAGACTGCCGCGCAGCTCGACCAGCGGGCCTTGGGCTTCGTGTTCGGCCCGAATCGTCTCGATCGCCCAGTGGGCCAGCTTCTGCTGCATCTCTTTGGACACGTTAACCTGGATCGCCTCGGCGCCTTCGATATCCGCTTTCACATACTGCGACACCAGGTCGCGCAGGAGTTCCTGAAGAAACCCCGCGTCGTCAAGCAACTGACGCACGCCGGCCGACAGAACATGCCGCAGAGCGCGCTCCAGCGTCTCCCGCAGCCGCAACACCGTATCCCGGACGGCCAGCTTCAGCTCCGTCTCGGAGCGCAGCCGGAGATTCTCGCACTGGGCCTCGGCGTCGGCGATGATCCGCTCCGCCTGAGCCCGCGCGTCGGCGATGATCTGCCCGGCCTGCTCCTCGGCTTCGGCTCGGATTGTCTCGGCCGCCGCCTGGCCGGCCTCGACCCCGTCAGTGTGCAATTTTTCGACGAACGCTTCAATCGTCCCACCCATGAATCTGCTCCGCTATAAACGCGCAAGCCGACGCGCCGGAAACGCCCGCCCCTTTTGCGTCGGAACGCCCGATCGCACGACGGACCCTCGCCCACTCCTCAACCGCGCCGCCGACGCGTGGCGATCGGGCGTAACCATGTACTTTACGCGCTGTCATCCGCGCTGAAAAGCACCCAGATCGAGAACGGCCGCCGGCAGCGGTGTGACACGATCGGCCGGTGTTTCGGTTTCGGAGGAGCGGCAGCATCCAGCCCTTGGCGTGACGGGCGACGATCTTCCGCCGCTCTGCGGCTGAGGTGACGGAACTCTCATCGGCCGTGGGAGTTACGAGAGCTAGTCAACGCGCACGCCGAAGGAGGCGAGGGCCTCGGCGTCATCCCGGCAGAACTTGAAAACCTTGTCCAGGCTGGTAATCGTGAAGACCTTCTTCAGTTCGGATCGCATCCCGCACAATACGATGGCCCCCTTGGTCTCGGCGGCCTTGCGATGGAGGGTCAGCAGGATACCTAAAGCGTGCGAGGATAGGAACTTGACATTGGAAAAATCCAGAACCAGCTTCCGTTTGTGCTCGGCATCGATCAAGTGGCACAGGTCCCTGCCCAACTGCTCGATTACAGCCGTTTCCAGAATCGAGCTCTCGGCGAATTTGACGAGCGTCACGCCTGCGTAGTCCTCGACCGACAGTTTTGATGTTGTCATTTTCGGCTCCGGAGTCTAACGACCGGCAAACGCTGTTTACCGGCGGGTGGTACGGGCGTATCTTAGGCGCTGCGGACCCACAGTGCGATAGTCAGGCTCGAAATGGACCAGGTGAGAAGCGTCGCAATCGAAACATCCGGCCGCAAGGGCTCGGCGGCGCTGGGCCTGGGGCCTGAGCTTGTCGCGGAAGCCGGCTTTCCGACGGACGTCGAACACGCCCGGGAGCTTATTCCCGCCATCGACGCGCTGTGCCGGCGGCTGGGTTGGCCTCCGGAAACGCTGGACCGCTGCTATCTCTCCATCGGTCCCGGCTCGTTCACGGGGCTCCGCGTCGCCGTGACGTTTGCACGACACCTGGAACTCGCCGTCGGCGTCCGAATCTGTGCCGTTCCTACCCTCGACGTGATCGCGTGCAACTGCGCGGACCTTGACACGCCGCCCGCCAACCTCGCCGTGGTGCTCGACGCCAAACGGCGGCAAGTTTTCGCCGGGGTCTTTGAATACGGCGCCGGGCGTTATCGCCGCGTGGACGGACCGCATTTGATCGAGCCAGCCCGGTTGATCGAAGGCTCGCCGAACCCGTTGGCGGTCTGCGGAGAGGGGATCAAGTACCACCGTGAGGCGATCGATCGCACCCATGCGCAGACGCTCGAGGAGTCCTTGTGGTGGCCTCGGGCAGCGAACGTGCATCAGCTCGGTTGGGAGCTTGCGGAGGAGGGCCGGTTCACATCCGCGCGGGATCTGACACCTCTCTACGTGCGTCGGCCGGAAGTTGAGGAGGTGTGGGAAAAACGGCACGGCCGTTCAGAGCCACGACCGTGAGGATCAGAGCCCCGACTGTCAGGGAGGGGTCAGCATTCGTCTGGCAGGCACTCGCATTCTCGCGTTGACCGCTTGCTGACACGCGCGGCTCTGAACGGGAGCGCCCGCCGCGATGGCTAGATGCCGAGGAGTATCTGGCTGATCGCCGTGTTGATGGGCAGGGTCACGGAGGTGAAGGCCGTTCGCAGGGCGAAGAGGCTCGCCTCTTCCCTACAGGCTGACAATTGCATTGCCGTGCCGACCGTCATGGCCGCCAACAGGACCCATCGCCGTCGCCAGAACCGTGTCATCGAGGTCACTCCCTTCATCTGGCCCGGGGTGCTGAGACCTGCGCGCCGGGCGAAGGCTCTCTAACATCGTCGTATTGCCGCTTCGGACCTTAGTGCGAGGCATCCTGGTGCATGAGCGAGCCGCGCGTGGCCGCCCGTCACGGCTCGATGTATAGTACAGGCAACGCCGCCGAGACCCAAGCCATGATTCACTTTGCCGTTGATTTTTCGAGCGACACCCAGACTCGGCCGACGCCTGGGATGCGGCAGGCGATCGCGAACGCCGAGGTCGGCGACGAGCAGAAGCGGGAGGACCCCAGCGTCAACCGCTTGCAGGAGAGGGTCGCCGCGCTGACCGGCAAGGACGCCGCCCTGTTCCTCCCGACCGGCACGATGTGCAATCTGATCGCCCACGCGATCCACTGCCGGCCCGGCGACGAGATCATCATCGAATCCTCGTGCCATCCCGTCCATTTCGAGGGCGGCGGCCCAGCCGTACACAGCCGTGCATCCGTCAAGACGATCGACACTGAAACGGGGGTTTTCTCCGCGGAGCAGGTCGAGGCGGCGATTCGGCCGGACGACCCGCATTTTCCGCGGACGCGCCTCGTCTGCGTGGAAAATACGCACAATCTCCAAGGGGGCCGCGTCTGGCCGCTTGAGGCGGTGAAGTTGGTCGCCGAATGCGCGCGTCGCCACGGCCTGCTGATGCACCTCGACGGCGCGCGGCTGTTGAACGCGGTCGTGGCGACCGGCACTCCGGCGGCGGAGTACTGCGGACATTTTGACTCCTGCTGGATCGATCTGAGCAAGGGGCTCGGCTGTCCCGCCGGCGGCGTGCTCGCCGGCTCGGTGGCGTTTATCGCGCAGGCGTGGCGGCTGAAGCACCTTTTCGGCGGCGCGATGAGACAGGCCGGGATCCTCGCTGCGGCAGGCGTCTATGCGCTCGACCACCACGTTGAGCGGCTGGCGGAAGACCACGCCAAGGCCAGGCAACTCGCGGAAGGGCTCGCCGCGATCGACGGCATCCGCGTGGACGTCGATGCCGTCGAGACGAACATGGTGATGTTCGACATCGAGGGGACTCGGATGCAGCGTGGAGTTTTCTTGCAGCGACTCGCGGACCACGCGGTCCGTTTCAGCCCGCTATTGAAGCCGACGCGACTCCGGGCCGTGACGCATCTGGACATCCCCGCGGACGGAGTGGCACGCGCCCTAGCCGCCGTACGCGACGTGCTGAAATAGCGACGCGACCCCCGCGCCAGCAGGCCGAGATTGACTCTTCCCCGAGGCGTGACTATACCAAAGCCATCGGCAAGTCTGAACACACCGGACGCCTCAACGGAGAACGGATCAACAGTGAAGAGTCAACTGCTCGACGCTTTGAAAGACCGCGTGGTCGTCATCGACGGAGCCATGGGCACGAGTGTCTATGCGCATGAGTTGTCGCTCGAGTATGACTACAGCGGGTGCGAGAACTGCCCGGAAATACTGGTCGAAACGCGGCCCGACGTCATCAAGAGCATACACGATTCATTCTTGGCCGTGGGCGTCGACTGCATCGAGACTGACACGTTCGGCGCGAACAAGGGGGTTCTTGCCGAGTTCGGCTTGGAGGAGCGGACGTACCTGTTGAACAAGGCGGCGGCGGAACTTGCTCGCCGGTGTGCGGACAAGTTCTCGACGCCGGAGCAGCCGCGCTTTGTGCTCGGGGCGATGGGGCCCGGCACGAAGTTGCCCTCGCTGGGCCACACGACTTTCGACATTCTTGAAGACAGCTACACGGAACAGGCTCGCGGGCTCCTGGACGGCGGCGCGGACGCGCTCATTGTCGAGACGTGCCAGGATATTCTCCAGGCAAAGGCGGCAGTTTGCGGCGCCACGTTCGCGATGCGCGAACGCGGCCACGAGGTCCCGATCATCGTGCTGGCGACGATCGAGGCGACCGGCACAATGCTGGTGGGGACCGAGATCGCGGCGGCGATGGTTGCGCTGGAGACCTATCCGCAAGTGCAGGTGATCGGGCTGAACTGCGCGACGGGTCCGCAAGAGATGTCGGAACACGTGCGACATCTGGGCCGGCACTGCACGCGGTATCTCGGCGTGGTGCCGAACGCGGGCCTGCCCCAGGTTGTCGATGGCCGGACACACTACGTGCTCACGCCGGACGAGCTGGCGCGCTGGCACAGAGAATTCGTCGTCGAAGACGGCGTGAACATGGTCGGCGGCTGCTGCGGCACGCGACCGGAGCACCTCGCCGCCGTCATCGAGGCGGTCCGCGGGATCAAGCCGAGACAACGTTCCCCCGAGCCGCAGCCCAGCGTCTCGAGTCTGTATCAGGCGACCTCGCTCAAGCAGGACAACAGTTTCCTGATCGTCGGCGAGCGGAGCAACTCGAACGGCAGCCGCAAGTTCCAGCGCCTGCTCAGCGAGGGTAATCTCGACGAACTCGTCGAGATCGGCAGGCGGCAGGTGGCGGATGGCTCCCACGTGCTGGATGTATGCGTGGACGCGGTGGGTCGGGACGGCCCGGCCGACATGGACGGGATCATCGCTCGCTACGTGAAGGACGTGACCGTGCCGCTCATGCTGGACTCGACCGAGCCCGAGACCATCGAGGCCGGCCTCAAGCGCGCAGGGGGGAAGTGCATTGTCAACTCCGTGAACCTCGAAGACGGCGAAGAGAAACTGAATCGTATCTGTCCGCTCCTGAAGAAGTACGGCGCGGCCGTCGTGGCGCTGACGATCGACGAGGACCCCGACGAAGCCATGGCCAAAGTCGCGGGTCGGAAGATCGAGATCGCCCGCAGGCTCCATGACCTGTTGACGAACAAGCACGGCATCCCCGAGGAGGACATCCTCTTCGACTGTCTCACGTTCCCCATCACGACCGGCAACGAATCGGATCGGTGGCTCGGATTTGAAACGCTCGACGGAATCGAGATGATCATGCGGGAGTTCCCCCGGTGCGGTTCGATCCTCGGCGTGTCGAACATCAGTTTCGGACTGAAGCCCGCGGCCAGGGCCGTGCTCAACTCCGTGTTTCTGCACGAGGCGACCGCGCGCGGGCTTACGGCGGCGATCGTACACATCAGCAAGATTCTGCCGCAGAATCGAATCAGCCGGGAGCGGTGGGACGCCGCGCTCGATCTGATCTACGATCACCGCCGCGAGGACTTCGACCCTCTGCACACATTCATCAACCTGTTTCCCGACGACGCGGAGCAAAGCGACGGACCCGCCCTCGCGGGTCTCCCCATTGAAGATCGGCTCCGGCGGCGGATCGTCGACGGCAATCGGACCGGTCTTGGAGAGGACATCGAAGAAGCGCTTCACCGATACGGGCCCCTGGAGATCGTCAACACGATCCTGCTGGACGGCATGAAGACGGTCGGGGAACTCTTCGGGGCAGGCAAGATGCAGTTGCCGTTTGTGCTCTCGTCGGCCGAGACGATGAAGGCGGCCGTTGCCTATCTCGAACCGCGCATGCAGCGCATCGAGACCCGGTCCAAGGGGACGCTCGTGCTCGCGACCGTCCGGGGCGACGTTCACGACATCGGCAAGAACCTCGTGGACATCATCCTCTCGAACAACGGCTACACGGTTCACAACCTCGGAATCAGGCAACCGATCAACAACGTCATCGAGGCCTACGAGGCTCACAACGCGGACGCGATCGGTCTCTCCGGCTTGCTCGTGAAGTCCACCCTCGTGATGCGCGACGATCTGCTGGTGTTGAACGAGCGAGGCTTGGAAATTCCGGTCATGCTCGGCGGCGCCGCCTTGACGCGGAGCTACGTCGAACAGGAACTGCGCGGATTCTATAAGGGGGAGGTCGCCTACGGCCGAGACGCGTTCGAGGCGTTGTCCCTGATGAGCCGCCTGAGCCAGGGGCTTCCGCTTGTCAAGACGCCGCGGCGGGCCGTCGCCAAGCCGGCGCCCAGCGTTCCGGTCTGCGCGCCGCGCGCCGAGGTCCCGCGGCGCAGCAAGATCGCGAGCGACGTTCCCGTTCCGCCGCCGCCGTTCTGGGGTTCTCGCGTCATCGAGAAGATCGACCTGCGGGCTGTGCTGGGATACATCAACGAGACGATGCTGTTTCAGCTTCAGTGGCAGTACAAGCGGCAGAAGCGTTCGGATGAGGAGTTTCAGGAGTTCCTCGCGCGCGAGGTCCGCCCGATCTACAACAGTTTGGCTGATCGATGCAGGGAGGAGGGCATCATCCAACCGTGTGCGGTGTACGGCTATTGGCCCTGCAACAGCGATGGCGACGAGTTGGTCGTCTATCGGCCGCCTGACTCCGGTCCACCCCAGGACCGTAAGGAGGTGCTGAGGTTTCGATTCCCCCGGCAGGCGAAGGCTCCGTTCTGGTGTTTGTCCGACTTTTGGCGGCCCGTTGAGAGCGGCGGGTTCGACGTGGTCACGTTCTTCCTCGTGACAGCGGGAGGCCGCGCATCGGAGGTGGCCCAGGAGTACTTCGCCAAGAACCTCTACCGCGACTACCTCTATCTACACGGGTTGAGCGTCGAAGTCGCCGAGGCGGCCGCCGAGTACCTGCACAAGCAGGTGCGGATGGAGTTGGGCATCGCGGGATCAGACGCTCTCGACAAGCGAAAGCTCTTCCAGAAGGGCTACCAGGGCTGCCGCTACAGCTTCGGCTATCCGGCTTGTCCCAACCTCGATGACCAG
The DNA here is from genome assembly GCA_043813895.1 of Planctomycetota bacterium. Lineage (GTDB taxonomy): Bacteria > Planctomycetota > Phycisphaerae > UBA1845 > UTPLA1 > CAZTAR01. The sequence continues at coordinate 36,004 of JBDRKQ010000048.1, read as the reverse complement.
ACGAAGCTGTTCCAACTCCTCGAGCCTGACCGGATCGGCGTCAAGCTCAGTGAGACCTGCCAGCTCGATCCGGAGCAGTCGGTCAGTGCGGTCGTTGCGCACCACGCCGAGGCACGGTACTTCAGCGCGCAGAGCTGACAGCACCGGGTGAGGTGGGGGGCGACCACGCCCAAGAGCCCCCGGCCTTGGCCGGGGGGTTGCTGCTGGTGCGAGAATCCTTTCTCGCACCCCACGCCTGCGGGAATCCATTCCCGTATGCATCGCAGGATGGGAATCTTGCTACCGGTGGGGCCGAGAAAAGATTCTCGGCCCAGCGAGGTACTTCAGCGCGAGGGGGTAGCGGCATCGCCGTCCGGCTACTCCTTGAACGCCTTGACGACGATCGTGTCGTTCTGTCCTCCGAAGCCGAAGGAGTTGCTCAGACAGGTCGTCAGTTTCGCCTTGCGCGACTTGTTTGGAACGTAGTCGAGATCGCACAGTGGATCGGGCACCGAGTAGTTCATCGTCGGCGGGATCGCGCCGTCGCGAATCGCCAGGACGCAGGTGATCAACTCGCAGACACCGGCGGCGGCGATCAGGTGCCCCAACATGCTCTTCACGCTGCTGACGGGAATCTTCTTCGCAAGGTCGCCGAACACGCCCTTGATCGCCAGCGTTTCGATCTTGTCGTTTTCCAGCGTGCCGGTTCCGTGGGCGGAGATGTAGTCCACGTCCTTCGGCTCGATGCCGGCATCCGCGATCGCCGTGCGCATGGCTGCGATGCCGCCTCGTCCGTCCTCGTGAATGTCCGTGATCCGGAACGCGTCCGCGGTCGAGCCGTAACCGGCGATCTCGGCGAGGATTTTCGCACCGCGGGCCTTGGCGCTTTGAAGCTCCTCCAGGATGAGCATGCCAGCGCCCTCGCCCAGCACGAAGCCGTCGCGCGTCCGGTCGAAGGGCCGCGATGCCGTCTGGCAGGAGTCATTTCGGGTGGAGAGCGCGGTCAGGCGGTTGAATCCGGTGGTGCCGAGGGGGTGAATCATCGAATGACACCCGCCGGAGACCATGGTGTCGGCATCGCCCCGGCGAATCATGTTGGTGGCCTCACCCATGGCCTGGGTGCTTGCAGCACAGGCGGTCAGCGTGTTGAAGTTCGGTCCCTCCAGGCTGAACAGTTGCGCGATGTGGCCCGCGGCCATGTTGGGCTCCTGCTCCGCCTCGACTAACTCCTTGAGGCGGGCGTAGGCCACCTCGGCCCATCGCTTCGCGTCAAGCTGGTTGTTCTTGTAGTCCCACCCGTCCACGGCCGCGGTCGCGAAGTTGTCGAAATCCAGCGGGCCTTCTCCGCCGCCGAGGTAGACGCCGACGCGCGTCTTGTCCAAGTCGGTCGCGGCGTCCAAACCGGCGTGGTCCCACGCGAGCCGCGCGGCCGCGAGTGCGAAGCCGGCTTGCCGGCTGACGTCCTTGTGCGTTTCGTAATCGTCCTTGAGGAAACGCTGCAGATTGAAGTCCTTGACCTCGCCCGAAAACTGGGTTGGGAAGGTCTCGGCGTTGAAGATCGTCGTTTTCGCGACGCCGCTGTCGCCGTTCAGCAGCCGCGCCCAGGCCGTTTCAATATCCTGGCCGAGCGGCGTGATCCATCCGATGCCGGTGATGACGACTCGCCGATTCATACTTGATATCTCCGAATCACCAATGCCGCAGTCTGGCCGCCGGACATCGCGGTCGCCACTGATACGGCCACGTCGGCCCGTGCGTCGATCGGATCGCCGCGAACCACGTTCAAGCCGCAGTCGGGATCAACATCTTTCGTGTTCAAGGATGGTGGAACGACGCCGCGGTGCATTGCCATGGTGGTCACCGCGATGTCGATCGCCCCGCTACCGGCACCGTTGTTGCCGAGCGCCCCCTTTGTTGCGAGGACGGGCGCCGAAGTGCCGCGATCTCCGAGGGCTTTGCGGATGCCGGCGGCCTCGGATGCATCGTGCTCTCGCGTGCCGGCGCCAAAAGGATTGATGAGATCGACTTGATCGGCGCCGAGGTTAGCATCCGCCAGCGCCTTCGTGATTGCGAGCGACATTGCCCGCCCATCCGGTTGAGGCTTGAACCAGTGGCTGGCGTTTACCGAGGCGCCGAAGCCGACGACCTCACCGTAGATTCTCGCGCCGCGGCGCTTGGCCCGTTCCAGCTCTTCCAGGATGAGCAAGCCGCCGCCTTCCGAGACGACCATTCCAGACCGCCCCAGATCGAAGGGCCGACACGCTTCGGCCGGGCAGTCGTTGCTGTCCGTCGCCAACCGGCCCAGCAGCGATTGGCGGATGAGCCCCATCGGGTTGATCTTGCTCTCCGCGCCGCCGCAGATGCAGACGTCCGCCGCACCCCGCTCGATCGTGCGAAAGGCCTCGCCAATCGCCAGGTGCGAGCTGGCCTCGCCGCAGGTGATCGTGTTCGAAGGCGCTTGGCAGTCGTGTACGATCGTCACGTGGCACGCCAGCATGTTCGGCAGGAACTTCAGCAGCCACAGTGGCGTAAGGTTGTTCATCCCATCGCCTCCCCATTTCAGGAGGCTGAAGCCCCGGTCCTCCGCCGCGTCGAGGCGATCCACCGCAGTCGCCAGCGCGCCCGCGAGTTCCGTCAGATCCGCACAGATCGAGCCGGCGCCGATATTGGCTCCGAACCGGGTCGAGTCCACATCGGCCGTGCCTTCCACATCGCCGCGGTCGACGAGGCACTTGGTCTTGAGGCCCGCGTCTTTGACCGCTTCGTATGCCGCGATCACGGCCAGCTTGATGTCGCGGGCCATGACTTTCGTCGCCTTGCGATAGCCCTTCGGAACGCAGTCCTGGACGGCTGCAGCCGTCACTTCCGCAGCGACCTGGCAGGAGAAACCCACGGGGTCGAATGCCTCGATTCGTCGAACCCCGCCGCGTTTCTCCACCAACGCGTCGAAGGTCTCGCCGATGCCCAATCCCAGCGGCGACGCGACGCCCAGGCCCGTGATTGCTACACGCTTCCTGTTGTTCATCTTCGATCGCTTTCCATCGTTCGCAGGTCAGTCGGCCGAGCCCCGGCTCCCGCAATGCGGAGAGTTTAGTCGAGTTCGCAGGGGGAGTCCAAATGCGGGCGATTCGACCCGTTCGTCGTCTTCCACGAGCCCCTGGCCTTGGCCAGGGGGTGCGTTCCCGCATGTTGCCGGGCCACCCCCCGGCCAAGGCCGGAGGCTCTTGACTGGCTCGCTAGGCCTGCTTCTTTGACACGTTGTATGTCTGTAGCAGCGACTTGAAATCGTCGGTGAAGACGAAGTTCTCCTCGGGGAAGGAGAGGCCGCTGAGGTTGTTGTCGATGTGCGAGAAGACGATGTCGATCTCGGCGAGGGGTTCGCCGTCGACAAACGCCCGGCCGGTCGTCGTGGCCGCCTCGGGCGTGACCTGATCGATGACCGCTTCGTGGCGAATCTGCTGCCCGGGGCGGACCTCCCCGAAGAACCGTGCCCGCTTGACCTTGGCGAGTATCACCTTCTCCTGAAAGTCGCGCGCCTCGCCGACGAGGATGCCGGCAGTCTGGGCCATCCCCTCGATGATCAGGCTGGCCGGCATGATCGGGTAGCCGGGGAAGTGATCGTGCAGGTGCTCCTCAGCGAGGCTCACGTTCTTGATCGCCGACGCGCGAACACCCGATTCGAACTCGGTAAACTTGTCGATCCAGATCCAACGCACGACTGCTACGCCGCCACTTTTTTCTCAACGTAGTTCACGATCGTCTTCACCGTGAACAAGTCGGGCATTTTCGCCACGTCGGGGTCCTTCTCGAAATCGCCGAAGTCCGCATGAGGCATCGCGGCCTTGAGCGTCTCGATGCCCTTGGTGGTCATCTTGCCGCCTTCGACGTACTCCGGGTTGTTCAGGATGTCGTCTGGAAACAGCTCGCCCCGGGGGATCTTGATCGCAAAGGTCTTCTCGAGACGGAACACGATGTCCAGAAAATCGATCGACTCGGCACCCAGGTCTCCCGTGAGCGTCGCTCCCTCGTTAACCTCGTCGTCGTCCACGCCGAGCGCGTCGACCAGCACTTCCTTAACCTTGCCGAAGACCTCGTCTCGACTCATCGCCATACCAATCGTCCTCCTCGCGGACCAGTCAACCGTTGTTCGCCATTGTCGGGGCCATCTTCAATGCGGACGGCCCGCCGAGCAACTGGAATCTCTGCCGCAACGCCGACAGGATCCGTGCGTCCGTGTCGGCCAGTGTCGCGTCACTCTCCGCTAGGTTGTAGTGACGCAGCCGCAGCCGCGCCTTGACCACATTCTCTTCGCCACATCGGCCCAGCGTCTGAAACTCGCTCGACCGCTCCTCGATCCGCTTCGCCTCCGCCGTGACCTCCAGCGTCCGGCCGGGCGTGACAAAGCTCTTGTAGTTGATGTTCTTCGCCTCTTCCAGCACGACTACGCTGTGCTTGAAGCCCTGCGAAGCGTGAACCAGCCACGCCGCCGACTGCACCATCGCTTCCAGCATCAGGACGCCCGGCATCACCGGGAACGTCGGAAAATGGTCGGCCAGGTACTCCTCGGCCAGCGACAACGACTTGCACGCCACGATCCGATCCGGCGGCTCGAGCGTCACAATACGATCCACGAGAATGAACTTCATCGGTCGTATGGCACCCCAAAGACCGCCTTGCCAACGAATCACACCGCAGCAGCCCCGTGGGACCGCCCCGTCCGGGGGGAGCCCGCAGGTCGAACCATGCCTTGTAGCCCAACGCCAGCGTTTTTTCAACCCCATTTCTCATGCCCGTCAGCCGCCGCCATTGTCACGGGTGGACGGCGTCCAGCCGCAAGGAAGACGGTCAATCAGCACCCATATCGGCCGCGGGAGGCCATCGAGACGGTGAAACGTGGACCATTCCAGTGCGTGGTCACACTCGTTTTTTGGGGGTGCGGGTACGACAAAGATCCCTTTGTCGCCGCATGTGAGCAAAGAGGAACTTCGCTCTACTCGAAGCATCGACGTTGACGGAGCACTAGCCGAACAGGTGGAGCATCGCGTCGACGAGATCGTCGATGTGCCGCCCGACCATCCACATGGGCAGCATCATGAGGGCGAGGCCGACGAGGACGAGCCCGGCTCCCGTCGCCGAGGGAAGCTGAGCGATCGGGGCGAGCCGGCGTCGGAGTTCGGCTTCCAGCGGCGGGGCGATCTGTTTGGCTCGCGCGTCCGATGCTTCCACGTGCAACGTCACATTTCGCAGCAGGGCGAAAGACCGAACGTGAATCACGAGATCGCCGGAATCCCCGCGCCATGTCTTGCCGTCCCACGAGCCGGACAGCCGCAAGGCCCTCAGGGCTCCGTCGAGCAGGGCCGAGCACCGAGCCTCGGAGATGTTGTAGAGCACGAATCCCGCGTGTGCCTTTGGGAGCATGTACGCGAACAGAACTCCGGCAGCGCACGCACCCAAGAGAAATGGCCACCAGCTCCCGATCTTCAAGACCATCGGGACAGGCCAGATGAGCACTGGCATCAGAACACACGTCAGTGCAAGGAAGTCCGCCTGGCTGCTGATGATGTGCGGTCGGGCATGGCTGTTAACGAGGCCGAGCGTGAGGAAGTAGAAAGAGACGGGCGCAACGGTTCCCAGGAGGAGCAAGACATCCACAACTTCGTACTGGGCGCTCAACGCTTTTACCCCCGGAGCGACGGGTGATCCTACCGAAGGCCGACGGCGGGACGGTCCACATGCTCGCCCACTTTGGCCACCTTCCTGTACCCCAGGTATTGTATAACTTCCAGCACTTCAGTCCAAGCGGGAAAGGGTCGTTTGTTGGCTCGTTTGTACTCGTCCATCGCCATGACGAACTCGAATTGCTCGTTCGTCATCTCGCCTTCTTCGGCTGTCCGGCGAGAATCGGATCTTCTGAGTCCGGGGCCACGGCGCCGTTCCAACCCGCTCCTGCGATCGACAAGCGCCGCGGTTCGACGATCAGGACCCTTGCGGCGTTCTTCGCCTGCGGGGGGACTCGCGGCCGCCGGTTTCTTGTCGGACTGTTGTGTCATGCTCGGAAACCCGTGTCAACCGGGCCGGGCCTCTCGCTGACCACATTTCCCGGACTCTAAGACTATCGGTCAATAGTCGTCGTCATCTTCTAAGTTATCGTCATCATCATCTAGGTCATCGTCGTAGTCGTCTGCGAACTCTTCTTCGTCGTCGTCGTCATCATCATCGAAGTCGTCGTCACCATCGAGGTCGTCAATCTCCACGTAATCGTCGTCGAAACTGTGGTTATCTTGCGCCCGTGCCGCGAGGAGCTCGGAGGCTTCGACAACCCTGTTCGCCGGTACCAGGACTGCGATCCCACATTGCCTGGAGACGTTCGGGTCTGCCTCGACTTCTGCGGGGATCTGCCTGGCCAAAAGGAGGCGGCGGCAATCCGTCGCCTCGCTCATTGACTTCGTGAACATCACTTCAACGAAGCCGTCACTCTCAATCTGCTTGACGAGATCGCGAGAGCCAACACCTTCGTCAGCCATTTGCGCCTTCTCCTTAAAAGTGGGCAACCAGATTATTCGGGATCGAAGAGCACCCCGCGCCTGTCATCGGGCCGCGCGATCCGCAGCCCGATTTCCCATTCGCCGCGCACTCTGCCGGACCACCAGCGAGTATCGGACTCCTCGCGCCTCGGTCCGATTCCGGCAGAAGACTACACCAGGAAATTGTGGAGGTTCGGTCGTCGGCCTGTCAAGACAGTTCGCGGCAGCTCGAAGGAGTTGAGAAAAAAAAGCCCCGGAACTCTGAGCTCCGGGGCGGCTGTTTTCCGTTTGTCCGTACGGGCGTGGCGGTCCTGCCATTGCGGGGAAGGCGTGACCCTCGGTTTTCGACCATTCTACTGCTGTGGGAGCACCGTTATCGGCCGCGATTCCGTTTCCTGGGGCGTGCGGAAGAAAAAGAAGAAGCCACCACCGCCCCCGAAGCCGCCTGCGCGGTACTCGGCTTCCAGGATCTTGTCGATCCTGGTCTTGACATCCGCCAGGTGCGAGCGAGAGGTCAGATCGAGTTCCGCCCGTTCCAGCGTCTTGCCTATCTTCTTGGAGAGTTGGAGTATCTGGTTTCTGGCGATGGCATTCGCGTCCGCCGGCACCAGGCCCCCCGGCTCGCTCAGCACCATGTTCGTGAGCATGCCGAGGAACTCGCGCTGAAGGTTGCGGCGGAAGCTGTTGACGAAGGGCTTGCGGTCCGTGCCCTCACGGTCTTCGTCGTCCAGCTCTGACCAGATCGCATCCGAAAGCGCGCTGATGTGCTCGGCAAGCGTGTAGACTGCCTCGTCCTCGCCGAACTTCACCTGGTTGTCGTGGATTCGGTTGATCGTGAAGGGATTCATGACCGTCGTGAGACACCGAAACTGCATCGCGGAGATGAAGTCGTGGATGTTGAACTCTACCTGGAACGTGAATTCGTCGGAGCCCCAGTGGCTGAAACGGCCCGGTGCCAGGTGGCCGAGCAAGTCTGGATCGACCTTGTACGCGTTCTCCGCGAAGATGTTCTTGCAGAGGAATGCCAGCGCCTGGCGTTGCTTCTTGGCCGGCACCACCTGAATGGGCGTGCGCGCGTCCGGGTCGCCCTTGTGGTCTCTGTTGATGACCTGACCGCCACAGAACCTCCCGACGTAATTCGCCGCGTACGCCCGCTGCGCAAGGACGTGCTGAAACGCGCGCCGCAGGCGCGTGTAGGACTGCCCGTCCTTGACCGCCCAGTCCTTGATGTCGGTCAAGAGGCTTTCGCTGAGTTTGGTCTGACGTTTGGCGAATTCGATGACGTCGCGCCCCATGTCGTAGCGGTTCGAATAGGGGTCCGGAGAGAGGAAGGACATCGTGTCCTCATCGGTCGCGTAGTCGAGCCCGGCCTCCGCGCCGCGGGCGGCGGTTTTCTCCAGCATCTCCTTCTCATCCTTGTACGGCTTGCCGACAGCCCGATAGCCGTATTCGATTGCCCAGTAGTCGTACGGCCCGATCGATCGCGTCGTGAACGAGCCCTGCTCCTCGCCGCGCGGCGCGATAATCGTTGGGTTGTAGTCCATCACGGAACCGACGGTCGGATCGCCGCTGCGGTCATGCTCTTCGATTTCCTTCATGGGCAGCCAGGTGGAGGATTTGAAGTTGTGCCGCAGGCCGAGACAGTGACCGACCTCGTGCACGACCAACTCCTTGATGACTTGGCCGAGATACTCTTCCCGCTTCTCGGTGGTCATGCCCTTGGCTTCCATCGCGAAGTTGGCGAACTGGAGCTGATTCCGCATACCCGCCGCACACTCGCACATCGGCCGACCTTGTTCGAACATGTGCCGCATCAGGTTTTGGCGGAACTCCTCATCAGGGTCTGCCTGCATCCGTACATTCGGCATCAGTCGGTCCCATGTGCTACGGAACGCCCACTCCGGATGAGCGTGGTAGAAGTCCTCTAGGAAGGGATTGTATGGCTCCCACATTTCGGCCCCGCCTGTCAGCTCCCGGTAGTCGGACATGAAGACGCGGACGAACGAATCATCGCAGACGATGTCGGCGTCGAATATCTGGCCTGTGAGGGGGTGGGCGCGCGACGGCCCCATGGCAAAAGGGCGGCCTGTGGCGATCCACCGGAAGAAGTTGTACCGAACGTCTTCGGGATCAAGGTCTTTGGTGCGCTGGTCGTAGTCTTCCTGCTGGATGACTTCGATTGCATCGAGGAAGCCGCACTTCTCGAAGGCCTTGTTCCAGTCCAGGATGCCTTCCTTGACGTATCGCCGGTACTTCAGCGGCACGGTCTTCTCGATGTACCAAATGATGGGATTCTTCGGGGCGCTGAAGTCCGCGCTCGGGTCTCGCTTCTCGAGGCGCCATCGGTTGATGTAGCGGTCGAAGAGCGTGTGCTCGTCGTGTTTCTTGGTCCAGTCTTTGCGAACCGTCAGGAAGTAGCCGATGCGGTCGTCTGCAACGCGCGGCTTGTATCCTTGCGCCGATTCGGGGATTTTCGATAGGCTGTAGTGAACGAGAACGCGCCGCCCCGCACCGCCGCGCATGACGGCCAAGTCCGCCGTCAGTTCCACGTTCTGAGGAAACGCTTTGTACTTGGCCCATTTGCTCAAGCCTGCATTGACGCCCCCTCCCGCGTATCGGCCGATTTCGGCGAAGTCCTCTTTGAAGAGCCCGTCGAAGTCGATGATGAGGTCGCCGTCCTTGACTGTGATGATGTTGATGCTCTTGAGGATGATGTCGGCGCCGTAGCTACGTTTGATCACGTCACTGATCGGCTCGTTTCCGTCGGTCACGTAGCGGGGGTCCACCCGCATGAGCACAAGCTTCTTGTCCATCCGCTCGAAGTACGTGAGATAGTGGTCGAGCTGGAAACCGGTCGCCGCCGGTCCGCCGGCCATGCTCGTGGCGATTAGGAACTGCTTGCCGATCAGGCTGCCGGGGATTTGCGCCCGGAGCGAGTCTTCCTTCTTGTTGTACCAGAGCGTCAGGAACGGGGGCTCGGCCGTCGGCACCTCCTTGTAGTCCTTCATGGCCTCGTCGAACTTGGGGAAGTCCGGCTTTGGCTCGGGCTTTGCGGCCTTCGGCGCCGTCGGTGGCGGGCCGGGCTGTGCCCATGTCGCGGAAACGAAAACGGCTGTGACGACGGCGGCGACCGCTATTGCAGCGGTCCGGGTTCGGCTGGAAAACATGGGTGACTCCTTACAGTTCCTTGCTCGCTTCCTCTCTGGTCTGGACTCTCTGGCGTAGGGGTATACGGTCACGGGCTGGCTGCGGATGCGTCGCGACGTTCTTGTCGCCGCCAGCAGCGGTGGCGCCAAACCGCGCGGCCCAGCGCCTCGGCCCCATCATGCCTCACACACGGTCGGATTGTGTGCATTCTACAGCGGGTCCGCGTACGACCCCCACTCCCCGCTCTTGTAAACGATGCGAGCCGGGGTGTTCTCACGGCGGATGAAGCGCCCGCTCGATGGAGTATCGGTATCCAGGACCTCCGGGTTCTGCTACGAGGCCCATTGGCCGCTGTGAGGTCGCTAGGTGTGCCACCGGCGAGAATCCGCGGGCGGGGCGTCGGCCTTCACCTATAGCGCAGTGGGGTGGGCTCACCGCACCAGCGTCACAGTCACAGCCACGTTAGGTGCGTCAAGACGCGTCCTGCGAGCTGATCCTCTGGACTCCACCGGCGAGACGCCGATGCTCCTCAGGGCGCCCGATGCTACGGGCAATCGTGAGAATCCAGGGCGAGAGGGGAAAAGCAGTTGCGTGAGGCAGGAAGAGGCTCCTGGACGGCGAAAAGCAACCAGGATCTTGTTGTAACATTCTTACCACCAACGTGTTACGTATCCCCAGGATAACACCGCAGGCACCGATGGCGGCTCGACGATCACCTTTGGGGCGTGGAGCCTGTTTTGGTAATGGCCGATGAGAACCGGATCCTGGCGTGTTTGACACCGGAAAACCACCGTGCTAGGTTCCCACGCCTGCCCCCGCCGCTGCGTTTGCCGTCAGGAAGGTCGTTCAGAAACAGGACCGCGCGGCCGATATACGCCGGGATCAGATGGCTGGCAAGGGTCCGAGGAGCGAGCGTCTCGCCGACTTGTTCGCCAACCTTAGATGTGGCAGAATATTACGACTGTAATGGCAAAGAAAGCTCAGAAACCCAAGCGAATCCGAAAGATCCCCGGGACGCAGCAGGCTCACGGGTCCAGGTCCTTGGTAATCGTTGAGTCTCCCGCGAAGGCCAAGACCATCAACAAGTACCTAGGACCCGGTTTCGTTGTGAAGGCGTGCAAGGGCCACGTTCGGGATCTTCCACCTCGCCGATACGGCATAGACCCTGGCCGGAATTTCGCGCCGAGCTACGAGATTATGGCCAGTCACCGGAAGATCGTAGAGGAACTCAAGACGCTGGCGAGGGCCGCCCCGGTCGTTTACCTGGCGACTGACCTCGACCGCGAGGGCGAGGCCATCGCCTGGCACCTGGCAACCGCGCTGGAACTGCCGGCCGAGAAGACCCAGCGTGTTGTCTTCAACGAAATCACGAAGACTGCTATTTCCGAGGCCTTCGAGCACGCCCACGAGATCAACATGGCGAAGGTCGACGCGCAGCAGGCCCGGCGGATCCTCGATCGCGTCGTCGGGTATGAACTCTCGCCGCTGCTCTGGAAGAAGATCGCCAAGGGCCTTTCCGCGGGACGCGTGCAGTCGGTGGCCGTGCGGCTGATCGTGGTGCGCGAACAGGATATCCGGGCGTTCGAGCCGCAGGAGTACTGGACGGTCAATGCGGTGTTCACAACGGAGACCGACCGGGCGTCGGCCTTGGCCGACGCATGGCGAGCGTACCTGGGCAGCCACGCGCAGGGGGAATCCGCCAGCACGCAGAAGGAGCGAATGGCCTGGCTGGGCGGACACGGTTGTTTCGAGGCGGCGCTTGTCGAGCTTTCAGGGCGGGCCTTCCGCCCTGAGGGTAAGCTTGTTCGAGACGCCTCCGGGACTGTGGCCTTCACGACCGCGGCGGAGGAGGTTCGCGCCCTTGTAACCGCGCTCGGCTATCGCGATGCCAAGATCACATCCGAGAAGTGGGACCAGTATGAACACTTGGGCCTCCGGCAGATCACGCTCGATGGCGAGTTGGCTGTCAATAAGGCCCCGCCGTTCACCATCAAGTCAGTGGACACGAAGCGCGTGTCCTCCAAGCCCTCGGGTCCGTTCACGACGGCGACGCTGCAGCAGGCGGCCGTGAACCAACTGCGGTTTTCGACGTCGAGGACAATGCGCTTGGCCCAAGCCCTGTATGAGGGCATCGACATTAAGACCGGTGAGGGCAACGTCGGCCTGATCACCTACATGCGAACGGACTCGACGAATCTGTCGGGCGAGGCCGTGGAGGCCGCGAGGAAGCTGGTCGCGGACGAATTCGGCAAGCAATACATTCCCGCGCAGCCGGTCCGGTACGCCAGCAAGAAGAAGGCACAGGAAGCACACGAGGCGATCCGTCCGACGGACGTGACGCGTACGCCGGAGTCCATGCGCGGGCACATGACCGCGGATCAACACAAGCTCTACAAGTTGATTTGGGATCGTTTTGTTGCGTGCCAGATGGCGCCGGCCCAGTGGGATTCGACGACCGTATTGATCTCGGCCAAGACCGAGGTGGGCGAGGCGGTTTTTAAGGCGAGCGGTCGTGTGTTGGTGTTTGACGGTTTCTATCGGGTGATGGGGGTGCCGAAGAACGGAGACGCGCAGGTCTTGCCGGCGCTCGTCCAAGGCCGGGACGCGGCGGCCGTTTCGATGAATCCGACGCAGCGGTTCACCGCCCCGCCGCCGCGGTTTACGGAGGCCTCGCTGGTGAAGACGCTGGAGTCGGAAGGCATCGGCCGGCCGAGCACGTACGCGTCGATCATCAAGACGATTCAGGACCGTGGGTACGTGGAGCAGGAAGACCGCCGGTTTGTGCCCACGTCGCGTGGAGAGGTGGTGACGGAGAAGCTCGTCGACCATTTTCCGAAGATCATGGAGGTGGGCTTCACGAGCCACGTCGAGGACGAGCTGGACAAGATCGAAGAGAAGCGTCTCGATTGGCATGAGGTGTTGCACGAGTTTTACGAACCTTTCAAAGAGGCGTTGGCCCGCGCACACGAGGAGATGGACGCGATCCGTGCGGAGCCCAGCGAGTACACGTGCAAGGAATGCGGCCGGCCGATGGTCTATCGCCAGGGCAAGAACGGGCGGTTTCTGGCGTGCTCGGGTTATCCGGAGTGTACGGTTGCCCGGGACGTGGACCGCCACGGGAAGATGATCGAGCCGGTCGAGGTGTCGGAGAAGTGTGAAAAGTGCGAGCGACCGATGGTGCTGCGTCGCAGCCGCCGCGGCCCGTTCCTGGGTTGCTCGGGCTACCCGGAGTGCGACGGCACGAAGCCCTGCTCGGAGGACGGCGTCGCGCTGAAGAAGGTGAAGCCCGAGGAGATCAAGGAGACGTGTCCTGAGTGCGGCGCGCCGATGCAGGTGAAGTTCGGCAGAGGTGGCTCGTTCCTCGGATGCTCGAAGTACCCCGAGTGCAAGGCGACATCACCGATGCCTGATGGGCTGTATGTCGAGAAGCCGAAACCGCAGGACGCCGGTGCAAGGTGTGACAAGTGCGGCCGGCCGATCGTGATTCGCAAGAGCCGACGTGGACCGTTCCTGAGCTGCTCCGGTTTTCCCCGGTGTCGCAACGCGATGCCGATGGAGAAGCTCGACGAACTCAAGGCGCTCGAAGCCGAGGGCAAGATTCCCGAGCCGCCCAAGAAGAACGGGATGAACGGCAACGGTAAGGTTGGGGCTCGTAAAGCGGCGTCGGGAGGCAAGACGAAGTACCTGACGAAGGAAGAGATCTCGGCACTGGGTTTACCGCCTCCCGGTTTCGCCTGGACGCGGACCGGCCGACCTGTTGTGGAACAGTTGCCCGCCGAAGCGCTTGCGTGTTTCGAGTGCGGCGGCGAGATGACGCTGCGCCATGGTCGGTTCGGTGCTTTCTTCGGTTGTGCGTCGTGCAATGCGGCGGCAAACCTGCGTGGCGATGCGAAAAAGCAAGCCGAGGCCGAATCGCCGGCGCCCGCTAAACCCGAGCCCATCGACACGGACCTCGCCTGCCCGGACTGCGGCGGGAAGATGATCCTTCGCATGGGCCGCACAGGCCGTTTCCTCGGCTGCGGCAACTACCCCAAGTGCAAGAAGACGATGGAGGCCCCTCCCGGCCTGCTGCGCGAGGTGGCGAACGCAACGACCTGAAACGTTCTGGCCCAGCGGTACAGCGTGGTCCTCTTGACCCGACCGGCGAGACGCCGATGCTCCCCAGATGCCAGCGCCACCGCTGTTCCATGAGTTGCCGGCGTAATCTTGCCACAGCGGGTCGAGCCGACTAGCATCCCATTTCAGCATGATCGTTCTTGAGTCAATCCGTGCCGTTGTGGAGCAGGCCCGGCACTGCTCCATTGACGATGCCGCCATTGAGGCCTGGGCTTCTGAAGTGGCTCCGGCTGAGTTGGAGCCGTCGGCACACGAGTTGCTGGGGTTTCTGCCCGGTTCGCAGGATTCGCTGGCGAACCTGGTGTTGCTGATCGACTCGCTGAACTTCTGCTTCTGGTCGGCGAATCCGATCCGAATCGAATGGCGGGGCAAGCGCTACGAACGGTTCAACGCCATGTTCATCTCGATCATGCTCGCCGCCAAATACGAGCCGCGGTGGTGCGACGCCGAGTTCTGGGTGAGCGTTCCTGGTGACGAACTTCGAGAGGTGCTGGGAGGCAAGGGCGAGTTGCTGCTGATGGACGAGCGCGAAGGAATCGTCCGCGAGACCGGCCGGGTCTTGCTGGAGCGTTTCGACGGGCAGTTCATGAACGCCATCGAATCCGTCAATTGGAGGGCGTGGCCCCTGGCCGTCCTGCTCATGACGAACTTCGATTCCTTCCGCGACGTGAGCAGCTACCGGTACAAGCCCGTGTACTTCCTCAAGCGGGCTCAGATATGCGCACTGGATACATCGATCGCATTCCAAACGCACGGGCACCAGCCTTTGAAGGGGCTGGATGAACTGACCGCCTTTGCGGATTATCGGGTGCCCCAGGCCTTGCGTCATCTTGGTATCGTCAACATGACGGCGGAGTCAGCCCAGGCAATCGACTCCGGGCAGGAGTGGCCCCGTGACAGTGAGGAGGAGATCGAGATCAGGGCCGCGACGATCGAAGCCGTGGACCGGATGAAAGAGGCCCTGCGTCGCGCCGGCAAGGCGGGCGCGGCTTGGCGCGTTGACTGGTATTTATGGGTGCTTTCACATCACAAAGACGTAGCAGTGAACCACCACCGCACGAGGACCGTTTACTATTGAGAGGGATCGTGCCGTCAGGGGGGTTGGCCCAGGCCATTGGCAAGGAGTATCGAGTTGACGAGTATGCGATATCGGCGACGGGGGGGATTGAGTTTAACGCGTCTGGCCAGTGGGCTGGCCGTGTTGCTTGTCAGCGGCTGCGGCGCGCCGCCGATCGACCGGCCTTCGGCTGTCAGCGTCGAGGGCGATCAGGAGGTGATGCAGCGGATCAAGCAGGATCCGGTCGAGTTTTTGGAGGAAGCACTCGCCAAGGCGCGCGAGTTGAAGCAGTTCCGCGCGGAGTTTCACCGGCAGGAGCGGTTGGGTTTGCTGGGGGTGTTGCACCCGCGCGAACGCATGACGGCGGAGTATCGGGCGGAACCCTTGAGCATTCGCTTCACCTGGCTCGACAAGGACAGCGAGTATCAACAGGCCGCGTACGTAGCGGGGCAGTACGCCGACAAGGTCCTGCTGCTTGCGCGTGTGGGCCTGTTGGGACTGCCGCCGGCCGTCGAGAAGTTTCCGCCAGCGTGGGCTGCTCTGTTCGGCAAGGCGAAGTTTCCGATCACGGACTTCGGACCCAAGCGTTTGATGGAGAAGACGCTCGCCCGCATTGAGGCAGCCAAGGCGTGCGGCAAGGTCAAGATCACCTTGAAGGACCCGAGGCTGATCGGCCCATTGAAGGAGCCGTGTTTCCATCTGGAGCTACGCTATCCACCCGGTGACAAGTTTGTGACGAAGCTGCAAGACCTGTACATCCACACTGAGACGCGGCTGCCGGTTGCGACTTTCCTGTGGTTGCCCGGGAAGGACGAGCGGTCCAGCGCGACCCTGGATGCGATGTATCAATACGTGGGCCTCGATCCGAACGTCAAGCTCACCGGTTCCGAGTTCATCATCGACGCGGACAAACAGAAGCCTGCCAAGCAGCCCCAGCGCGAGGCCGGCAAGACGGCGAGTGCCGCGAAGGGAGAACCTTAGCATGTGTCGCGACTTCCGCTTGCCTGTTTGCTGCTTGGGGTGAAGAAGGGAGATTGAGCTCATGCGGGCAATAGTCTGGACGATGACGGGTTTCATCGGGTTTGCGGCCATCACGGGCTGCGATCCGGGCGAGGTGGACAGGGCGAAGCGTGCAACGACTCAGAAAGCCCGGGACATCCAAGAGGCGACGACCCAGAAGGCGGAACAGGTCAAGGATGCCGTCGAGCCCTACGTCGAGAAGGGCAAGGACAAGGCGGAGGAGCTTTACGAGGAGGGCAAGGACAAAGCCCGCGAGTTGAAAGAGAAGGCGGGGCCTTACCTGGAAAAGGCCAAGACCGCCACGACGCAAGCCGCGGAGAAGGCCAAAACCGCCACAACGCAGGCCGTGGAGAAGGTCAAGTCGGCAACAACCCGGGCCGTGGAGAAGCTCAAGGGAGAGTGACGGCCCCCCAATGTCGGCGGCCGCCCGATGCCGGGCTGATTAGTGTTCTCCGACTGTTTCTCCTTCCAGGTTGTTGTGTCGTTTCCCCGCCATCATGGAGGTCTGAATGCCATCGTTATCGAAAGTCGCCATTCTGCGGACGACGCCGGCGACCGTGCTGGCCGACTATCACCGGCTCATGAGCCTGGCGGACTACCAGTCGGTGGTTGACCGGGATGCCGACACCGCGCTGAAGATCAACATCAGTTGGCACTTCTTCTTCCCCGGCAGCTCGACCACGCCCTGGCAGCTCGACGGCGTCATCCGTGCGATGAAGGCCGACGGCTATAAGCCCGATCTGATTCACGGGTGCCACAACCGGACGGTTGTCATTGACGCCCATCTCGGCGAGCGGGAGAACAAGCAGATCAACGTCGTTGAAGCCCACGGATTGCGGAACGTCCATCTCTACGAAGGCGAGGAGTGGATACACATCCGCGATGCGGTCGGCGATCTTTGCGACAAGTTCCTCTGCCTCAACGACGTCTATCCGAAGGGCTTCAACATCCCCAAACGGTTCATCGGCGAGAACATCATTCACTTGCCGACGGTCAAGACGCACATTTTCACGACGACGACCGGCGCGATGAAGAATGCGTTTGGCGGCCTGCTCAACGAGCGTCGCCACTGGACGCATCCCGTGATTCACGAGACGCTTGTCGATCTGTTGATGATCCAGAAGCGGATTCATCGCGGGGTGTTCGCCGTGATGGACGGGACGTTTGCCGGCGACGGCCCGGGTCCGCGGTGCATGATGCCGCATGTGAAGAACGTCCTGCTCGCCAGCGCCGATCAGGTTGCGATCGATGCCGTGGCCGCGAAGCTGATGGGGCTCGATCCGATGTCGATCAAGTTCATCCGGCTGGCGCACGAGATGGGGCTCGGCTGTGGCGATCCAAGCAAAATCGAGATCGTCGGCGACATCGAAGCCGCGAAGGAGAACTGGCATTTCGTCGGCCCGTTCCAAAAGATGACGTTCGCCTCGAAGATGCAGCACCGCATCTATTGGGGTCCGCTGAAGACGCCGCTCGAATGGACGCTGAAGACCGTCCTGGCCCCCTGGGCCTATATCGCGAGCGTCGTGTATCACGACAGCTTCTGGTATCCCACGCGCGCCAAAGAAATGATGCGGGAGGTGCTGTCGAGCGATTGGGGGCGGCTCTTCCAGAATTGGGAGCACACCGCGGCGGATGAGAGAGGCTACCCCGAGATCGGCGACGCCCCCGCCGAACTGCATCGGACCGGCTGGCGCGCGTTCTTCACGTCCCTCGGCGTTTTGGGCACGTGTATCAAGGACGCGCCCGAGTTCGCCACGGGCGGCACCGCGATGGGGCGTACGAAGAAGCCGTAATCTGACCACCGGCTTCCACTGCATTGACAGCGCGTGCATCTGGCATCATGGGAACGGCGTGGCAGCCGGCAGGCGGATGCTGCCCTCGTCGATCGTGGGTCGGCGTGACCGGGTGGTCGCTGCGAGCTTCCTATGGATGATCCTCGCGTGTGTCCGGCTTCTCGCCGAGCCGAACCAGATCCAGTCGGAGGGCAATCACTTCTTGCTCCAGCGCATCGAGTCTTGCCTCAACACTCGGCACTTTGGACGCCGGATCATCCGGTCGGAGAGTTGGTGCTGCGATCACGCCATCGCCCCCGCCGTTCTCCGCCGTGGTGGCCGATGTGAGATCGCCGCCGAACAAACGCGCCCAACGCGTGGACGACTTGCCGACTTGACGGGGCAATTCGACAACCGCTGGCGGGTCGGCCCGACGCAGCTCTTCGAGCAACTCGCGTGCGTAGTCGGTCGATTCGATGTGGGTCATGCGGGAGGCCCTGCCGCGGAGTTCACCCAGCGTCTGCGGGCCGCGGAGCATGAGTTCAGCCATGATCGCACGCTGGGCGGCGTTCCAGCCGAACCGTGCCTCGACGTCGTGGTTGAAGCGGTTGGCTCGGGATCCTCGGTCGGGTGGCGACTGTCCGACCAATTGCCATTGCTGCAATTGGTGCAGTGCCGCCGCGACTTCGCCCTCGGTGGATGACATCACGGGATCCCGGTTCGTCTTCTGGTTGGAGCCGGCGGTGATCGCGTTGAGCGTCATCGGGTAAGACGCCGGGTTGGCGAGGGACTTCTCGATGAGAACCCCAAGGACGCGGAGTTCGATCGGATTGAGCGTGATTGCCATGATGGGCTACCTCCTGCCGGAGTATTCAATGCAAGGGGGATTCTCCCGAAGCTTGCGGGGATGTGCAAACAGCGAATCCGAGCCCCGAGCGCAAGCGAGCGGGTCAGAAGAACTGCGGTTTGCCCACGGACACCCCGCGCTCTCGCTTGGGGCCCGGATCATAGACCCCGCGCTGGCGCTCGGGACTCGGATTGGCCCCGTCGAGGTTGTCACAGACCCGGCAGACACGGGGCGAATCGCTGAACTTGGGGTCAGCGATATGTCCGATTAGGATTCCGCTCCAGCAAGGCGGAAGGGCGGGCCGATGGAAAGGCCAGCATGACGATCGACGAATCTTACACGATCTACATCGTTTCCGACGGAACGTGTCGGACGTGTGAGCAACTCGTTCGGGCGGTGCTGTTGCAGTTCGTGGACAAGACGCCCAGGCTGGTCCGCGAGGCGAATGTCCGTCGGCCTCAGCGTGCGGTCAAGATCATCCGCGAAGCGGCCAAAGTCGGGGGCACGGTGTTCTATACGCTCGTCGGAGAGAAGGTGCGGGCCGCGATCAAGGAAGCCTCTGCCGAGCACACGGTTCCGATCGTCGATCTGCTGGGCCCGGCGCTTGCCAGTCTGTATGACATGTTTAAGAGTATGCCGCGATCCATGCCCGGCATGTTGTACAAGTGGAACAAGTCGCATTTTGATCGGATCGACGCGATTGACTATACGCTGCACCACGATGACGGGCTTCACCTGCACGAGCTCGATCGGGCGGATGTCGTGTTGGTCGGTGTGTCGAGGGCGTCGAAGAGCAGCACCTGCTTCTATTTGGCGTACCGCGGTGTTCGTGCCGCAAACGTTCCTCTCTTTCCCAATGAAGAGCCGCCGAAGGAGTTGGTGGCGCTTGATCCCAAGAAGGTGATCGGCCTGGCGATCAATGCTTACAGGCTTCAAAGCGTTCGAGAAGCCCGGATCAAAGGCTGGGGGTCTCAGTTCGGCTCCAATTACGCTGACAAGTACGCAATCATCCAGGAGTTGAGAGCGACGAACGGGATGATGGCGAAGCACAAGTGGCGGAGCATCGATGTGTCGTACAAAGCGATCGAAGAAGTCGCGAGGGAGGTGAGGGTTCTGATGAACATCACCAATGGCGGTATGGAAGCATGGTAATCGGCCGGCTCGCAGGGTTCAGAGTCTGTTGCACCCGGGGCAATCGGCGTGTACGACTCGGTCGGCGATGTGGAGCAGCGGAAGCGGGTGATCCCATGCTGAGCAGCCCATGAGCAAGGCCTGTCGAGAATGCAATGGCACGGGGGTCCACCGCAACGCCAGGCACTTCTTCTACGCAGTGGCACTGATGGCCAGCGGGGCGCTCGTGTTTCTGCAATGGCCGCCGATTCCCACGGTCATCGGCTGGTTCGAGCGTGCTGCCGCGGCCGTGGGGCTCAAGGCGGAAATCGGCACGATCGTGATCTGGCTGCTGGCAGGCGTACCGGCCATCTTCGGTGTGGCCTTCCTGTACCTCTGGTTTTCCCAGGATACGTGCCCTCAATGTGGCGGTTCGGGCCAATCGACACGCACATCGTAAGTACGCCGAGCGCCGCCGCCACCCGGGCTTCCTACGGGTTGTATCCGGCCCCTTCGGTCATTCGATCCCCAGTATCGGCCGCACGCAGAAGTGATACGTCGCCGTGATGAGCACGACGCCGAGCAGGTTGATAATGATACCTGTGCGGACCATCCGCCTCATATCCACGTGTCCGGATCCGAAGACGATGGCGTTTGGCGGAGTGGCCACGGGGAGCATGAACGCACACGAGGCTGAGATCGTCGCCGGGAGCATGAGCATCAGTGGGTTGACCTCCATCGCGATGCTCACGCCGGCCAGGATGGGAAGCATCACTTCGGTGGTGGCAGTGTTGCTCGTGATCTCGGTCAGGAAGGTCATCATGAGGCACGCGCAAAGCACGAGCACGAGCGGGTTGGCGATCCCGATCCCGGCGAAGGATTGGCCGCACCAGAGGCTGAGCCCGCTCGCTCGGAATCCCGCGGCGATCGAGAAGCCGCCGCCAAACAGAAGCAGGATTCCCCACGGTAGGCGCTGGGCGGTCTGCCAGTTCATCAGGTGTTGTCTTGTTCCCGAGTCGTCGCGTCCCGCAGGGATGACAAACAGCAGGACGGCCATTCCCAACGCGACGGTCGCGTCATTGATGTAGCCGGCGTGAAACAACGGTGACGCAGACCCGGCGCGGGCGAGGATCCGCTCCAGGTAGCCGGACCAACCGTAGTTGACGCCGTCGATTGGAATGCTGCGCGTCATCCAGAGCAGGGCGGTGACCGCGAAGACAGCCAGCACGGCTGCCTCGGGGCAACGGATCGGGCCGAGGTTGCGGAGGTCCCTGCGGATGACCTCGCGTCCCACTAGCAATCGCCCGCGCGGGATGGGGCAGGAGATTCGCACGAGGACAAGCCAGATGAGCGGCAGGAAGACGGCGACCAGGGGCAGAAACGCGAGCATCCATTGGCCGAAACTGATCTCCGGGGCATCCGGGAAGAGTCTGGCGAACTGGCCTCGAAATGAGATATTGGGCGGCGTGCCGATCGGCGTTGCGATTCCCCCGATGCTGGCTGCATAGGCGACGCCCAGCATCAAGGCAGCGGAGAAATTCGCGTGGGTCCGTTTGTCGGCCTTCTCGTCCAGGTCCGCTATCGCGGAGATGATGGCCATGGCGATCGGCAGCATCATGAGTGTCGCGGCGGTATTGCTGATCCACATGCTCAACATCGCGCTGGCCAGCATGAAGCCGAGAACGATGTTGGGCCGGCTGGAGCCGATGAGCCGGACGATGTGCAAGGCGATGCGACGGTGAACGCCCCATCGTTCCAGGCCCAGCGCGATGATGAAGCCACCCATGAAGAGAAAGACATTGCTGTTGGCGTAGGGAATCGCGGCTTCCTTGATCGGCATGACGCCGACGATCGGGAAGAGAACCAGGGGCAGCAAAGACGTGACGGGAATCGGAATCGCGACCGCGATCCACCAGCAAGCCACCAGCGCGGTGACCGCGGCGGCGGCGAGCATGGCCCGAGCACGGGGCTCCACGATCCGGGATTCGACTGACCGGTACGCGCCCGACTCGGAACCGACATCAATTTGGCCCGACTCGGCGAGTTGCCGCAAGACCTCGGGGCGGATTTCCTCCGCGAAGCTCTGCCGGACGACTTCGCGCATACTTTCAGGGGTGGGACAAAGCAGCAGCGTCACGAACAGGACCAACCCCAGCCAGAAGCCCACCCGCCGGCCGATCGTCGCTTCCCCCTGATCTGCGTCGGAATCAAACTGCATGGGCGGCGTCCTGCCTCGACGGTCAAACGAACGGAAGCTCCGGATGCGCGCGAAAGTGTACACGCCGGAGGTTCGGGCAGTCAAAAAGAGGAGTCAGGTGGATGCTATCGGCGGCGCCGACGCAGCAGCGGGAGGGCGGTCGCGATGAGCAGGAGCCCCGTGGCCGGCTCCGGAATAATCGTGAAGCCGACGGAGGACGGAGAGGTCGCGTTGTCGAAGGGCGGATTGAAAACCGTATCGTAGAACTGGTTCTGGTTCTGATCACCCAACTCGATCGCGTAGTCGCCGAACTCCGCCGTGGACGAGGCTTCGAAGTTGATGACATACCTGGCCACCACGTCTCCGACTTGCGGGTAAACCGAGCCGCCCATCGTGAAGTCGTCGAAGTGGAACTGACCGCCGGGAGAGAAAGCACTGGGGAAGGTAGACCGACCGGCGAGCCAGTAGTTGGGAATCGTCGAGGTGTCGCTTGTGGCCGCGGTGTCGAGGGTCAGCCCGGCGGAAGAACCCGCTCGCGTCACCATCAGTTGCGACAGGAAAAGGTCGTATTGGCCCGGATCACCGGCATCTGGGCCGCCGTAAGAGAGGGTCACCTCGATGACACCCGTGGCGGTCGTGTCGGTCTGCGTGATGTACGAGATGAGATGGCTGATGTCCAGCGTTGCCGCGTCTGCCGTGGGGGCCAGAAGCAGAAGCGCACAGATCGCTGCACCTGTTAGGACGCTCTTGGCGGAAATGCACCTGCTCAAGGTCATCTACTCTTCCCATCCGTGCTTCTTGACCGCGGCACTCATATACCCGGACGTACACATACTCTACACGGATTGCCCGGTCTTTGTCAATGCTTAGTTGGGCCAGGGTGCGAATAAACATGGCTCCCAATCCCGCCCAGCATCATCCACACACCTATTGTGGAGCTCCCCCTTTATTATCTACTGCACATATCTCTTAGCCCCGGCAAAACTTAGAGCGGTTTCAGAGATGACGTAGCGTCCAACCCCCGTGGCTCATGTGGAAGACCCGCGGTTCCCGGCGGCCGACGGGGGCGTTGGCCGCCAGTGGCAACGACCGAGCCGGGTTTCCGCCTCATATCAGGAGCCGCAGTTGCCGCTGCCATGGGTGTCGGCATTCGTGACCACCGCAGAGATGAAGGCGGAGTCGACCGCGGTCAGGAGACCGTCGCAGTTCACGTCCGCCGCGTGAAAATCGGCCGGATCGGGGTCCGGGTCCGCCTTGACCTGCGAAAAGAAGATCTGATCATCGGTATCCGTGCACCCATCGCCGTTAGCATCGCCCAGGATGCGGACCTGGAAGTCCAAGATCGCTTCGCCCTGGTTGCCGAACTGGTCACCGGTCGCGACGCAGTGAACTTTCCAAAGCTGCTGCCCGCTGGAGGAGTAGGCGGGCCTGTCCGGAGCCTCGCACTCGAGTTGCTCGGTGCCCGCGCCGCTGACGATGCCGAACTCCGCCTCAGGCCGCACGATGTCCGTCGGAACGTCAAACGACCATTCGTAGCTGTAGGAGGTGTTGCCGAACGGATCATCGACGACTGTCGCGCTGAAGATGACGGGGCAGGGCGGAGTTACGGACGAGAGGTTCTCGTAGATGAACGTCTCATCCGCTTCGACCGTCAGTTCCAAGCCACAGTCGACGGTCTCGCAATCCGTATCCCAACCCATGAACACCCCGCTCTGCGCCAGGCAGTCCGCTTGTGTGAGCATGGCGCAAACCTGGTCCGGCAAGCAGCATGCCTCCTGGTCACATGCGTCTCCAACTTGGTCTCCGTCGGTGTCCGTCTGATCCGGGTTATACGTGTCGGGGCAGTTGTCCTCGGACGTGCAAGCGAAGTCGCCGTCCGGGTCGTCCGGATTGTCGGCGGGGCACGGGTCGCAGCCGTCCGGGTTGCCGTCGCCATCCGCATCCGCGTTGTCGTCGAAGCCGGGACAGATGTCGCACTCGTCCGGTGCACCATCGCCGTCTTCGTCGATCGCATCGTCGAAACCCGGACATGCGTCACACGCATCCGGCACGCCATCGGCATCGTCGTCGAGCGCATCGTCGCCGCTCGGGCAGATGTCGCACCCATCCGGGACGCCGTCTTGGTCGGTGTCGTCGTCACATTCATCCGGCGTGCCGTTCTCGTCGCAGTCCTGACTCGTGCCGGCCGCGATGTCGCAGGAGTCGGGAACGCCGTTCACGTTGCAGTCCGAGGCGGTGTCGGCGGCAAGGTCACACACGTCCGGGATGTCGTTCTTGTTGCAGTCCTGGACGGTCCCCGCGGCGAGATCGCAACTGTCCGGGACGCCGTTGTGGTTGCAGTCGTTGGCTGTGCCGTCGGCGATGTCGCACTCGTCCGGGATGTCGTTCTCGTTGCAGTCCTGGCTGGTTTCGTTCGCGATGTCCGTCGCGTCTTCCACGCCGTTCTGATTGCAGTCGTGCTCGGGACCGGATATGGGGCAGAACAGCGCGAGTAAACCCTGCACGCCGGCAAGAATGCCGAAGAGGCCCAGCAGCATGGGCAGGATTATGGCGAACGGCGCCCACAGCGCCGCCAACATGTGAAGGATGATGCCTGGTGGACCGAGGAGCGCGGCGGCATCCTTGACAGGGATTGGATCGCCATCGGATCCCCCGGGCGGCGGCTGGTTCGGATCGGCTTTGCCGGCTTGCACATCCATGGACCACGCGAAGCTGACAAGTTCTGAGTTCGCCGCGAGGAACGCGGAGAGGTCGTCGGAGCCGCCCGCGGCTGCGGAGTCCCAGTGTCCAGGCCTGTCCCAGCGCTCGCCGTTTGAATCCGCAATCGCCGTGACACGCCAAGCGGTGTCAAGGTACAGTGTCATCGAAGCGGCACCCTGTTCGAGGCGAAGCTCCGTGACGGCAAAACGCCCGGCCGTTTGCGTGTACTTGCCCGAAACGCGTCGATAGTCGTCGGGAAAGACGAAGCGGAACGTCTGGGCGTCGGGCACGATCTCGACCGCAGTGGCGTCAAAGAAGACCGAACTCTCGAGCGATTCCGCAAGCGGTCCTCCCGGTTCGATCGGGATCGTGATCGCGCCGGGAACGGCTAGCGGCGAGGACGATTGCCCGCACCCGCCGATCCAGAAGCTCAGGTTCAACATGAGGGCGATGCAGAGGATTGCCTTCGCCTTGAGGATAGACCGTCCAAGTGCTTGCTTCGTCATATCGGTAGTCCCTCCTGCGCGATACCGTTCGGAAGTCATGCGTTGCGAGGACCAGGCTTACATAGGGCGTGTGAGCCGAACGCTTGCCCGAGACCGGGCGGCGGCGCGTCGGCCGAGTCCGTGGTGCTCCCTCCCGCGCGGATCACGTCACACCGGATTATACACCCTGTGCCTCTTGCCCTGCAACGTGGGGTTTGTCCCGCGACGGGGGAGATGGCGTGGATTGTCCCGACACAGGAGCGATAACAATGAGTCTATCGCGACAGCGCCACCTCAGAAGCGGTCGCGGCCATGACCTGCCCGGGAAAAAACGGGGCTATCCGTTGTCGGCCGTTTCGGCGCGCGATTCTATGGATTGTTCGAGGAGTTGCTCGAGATCGCCCCGCATCCTCTCGACGTACTCCTCGATGATCTGCTCGCGGTATTGGAGGATGTCGGGGGGCAAGTCGTCGCCGCGGAGCAGGAAGTCGAGGGTGTACGTCCCGTCCTTGCTGGGGAAGGAGATCTTCCCGACGTAGGGGGAACGCCTGGCCGCGGCTACCTCCGACGACACGCCAGCGATCGCTTCCGAGAGCCGGATGGATATCCCGTCGCGTGTGACCCGGTACTCCAGCCCTGTCTCGGCCGAGAGCAGCTCGAACGCCTGGCGGATCGTGCCGTGGTCGAGCAGCAGCGTGGAGCTCTGCGCGGCGGATCGCGGGAGCTTGAGCATCATGCCGGGCTCGAGGAAGAGCGCGACGTCGGCCCGGGCGGCCAGGTCGTTGAGGATCTTCGCCAGGGGCATGTTGGTGTATCGCGCATTGATGCGGCGGGAGAGCTGGTTCGCAATCTGGCCTTCGTACGTGCGGATGACAATGTGATCGCCCTCGGGCAGCCAGACCCAGCCGAGAGAACTGCAGGCGGTTTCCAGCATCTCCGCGAGCGTGCCGCGGCCTGCTCGGGCTAGTTGCCGGAGCAGCATCTTGGGTGCGTCGACCTTGCTCGTGATGCGATACTGGATGTTCAGATTCGCGACGGCCTCATCGCTGTAGGGGGTCTCGTCGCAGCGACGCAACAGCTTGAGGTCCTCCCAGGTGGCGCGGCGATTGATCCGTTCGAGGGGTTTCGACGCGACAACGGTGATGCCGTCGCGAACCTCGTAGGTCATCCCCAGCGGCCCGAGAATCTGCGGCAACGCCTGGCGAAGTGAAGCGTGCTCGATGCTGACGTCCTTGAGCTTCGTGTGTCGGCCCCACGGCAGCAAGTCGGCGACGCTGTCGTCGATCGTGATCTTGACCCCCGCCTGCGCGCCGATCTCCGTGAGGGCGTCAGGGATTTCCTTCTCGCTGATCGTGATCGCACCGAGTTCGCGATCGAGCGCTCGTGCGACATCGCTTCCGTCAGTCGGATCCGTGGAGGCATTCTGTGCCAAGGTGTTGGCACAGATACAGATGACGACAAGTATGGCGGCTGGTTTGAACACGGCGTTCATGGTTCTATCCTTCAACGTGCTATCTCCCGTTGCTGGTCCTCACGGCATCTTGAAACCCGATCGACTTGAGACAGGTTCTCAGTAGAAGAAGGCCTCGTCGAGGGGTTCGACCGCGTCGCTGTTCCGTGGGGTGATGGCCATCGCCACGCCGCCCTCCGGCAATACCTCCTCCACGCCCGCCGGCGCCTCGTCAAACGTGATGGAAATGCGCCCGGCAGAACCCGGCACGTCGAGGGAGACGAGCACGATCTTGCTCGCACCGCCGCCCAATATCGGTCCGGTTACGTCGCTTCCATGAGGCCACAGAACAAAGATCGCGATCGCTGCGGCCGCCGCCAACGGCGCGCCGATGGACGCGAGACGCAGCGAGACCTTCCGCCAGCGCCGTCGTGCCGAGTCCTTCTCGATTTCCGCGGCGCCTTCGAGGATCGCGTCGCGCCCGAGGCGCGCGGCCTCTTCCCGGACCGCCTGCGAGACGCGATGCTTGAACCCCGCCCAGTCCACTTCCGGCACGGAGCCCGCCCATTCCTCGACGAGTTCTTCTACCGCTTCGTATTCCCGCGCGACCTTGTCGAGTCGCGGGCCAGTCATTTCCGTTGCCGCTTCGCCCGCGGCGGCGTCGATCCTGACGTCGAGGACCGCTGAGGCCTCTTTCTCGGCAGCCTCGGTGACACGCTCGGAGACTGCAAGTTTGAAGGCGTCCCAATCGACGTCATGGCGCAACGGCCGCCAACCGTCCAGCATGCGCTGCAACCGCTCGTACCGGCGCGAGGATTCCGCCGACTCGGGGTCTTCCGCAATGATGCGGTCGGACTCGGCCTGTTCGTCGGCGCCGGCGATTCCGTCGGGTCGCTCGCTTAGCAGCCGCTCAAGATGTTCCGACTCTTCGCTCATTCCTCAAGGTACTCCGCCAACGTCTCTTTGAGCTTCTTTCTTGCCTGAAAGACGTTCCACTTGACCATTTCGACGCTGCACTCGAGTATCTCCGCCACCTCTCGTTGCGGAATCCGCTCGATCGCGAAAAGCACCAAGGCAAGCCGCTGCTGTTCGGGCAATGCCTCGACGGCCTTCGAGATCGCCTGTTCAGTCTCGGCGCTCCGCAGCGGGTCCCTCTTGACCGGCCCACCGCCGATCCTGCCATCGGCCGATCGGCCTTCCCGACTTCCCGTGTCGGCGTCCATGCTGAGGGACAGATGGATGCGCCGGCCGCGGCGGTAGTTCAGCGACAGGTTGCTCACGATTCGCATGAGCCACGCACCGAACCGCTGGGGATCGTCGAGGGATGACAGTGACCGAAACGCCCGGACATACGCATCCTGACAAACGTCCATCGCATCCTCAATGTTGCCCAACAGGCGGTATGAAACCGCGACGGCCCGCCGCTGGTACTTCTCGATCAACGGGTCGAACGCGCCCGTCTCGCCGCTGAGTGTCCGTGCGACGGCGTCGGCATCAAAGCGACGGGCCGCCTCGTCGTCCGTCGAGCTTCTCGCGGCAACTTGATCCATGTGTCTAGACAACCTTGAGGCCCACAGGTTAGAGTCTTCGGTGGCGGTGCCGACAATTCGGGTGGGACGCACCGCCCCGACAGGCGGCAGCCGCTGGAGTTAACTCGCTAGGCCAACGGAGTTTAGACGAACAACGCCATCGAGGCAATCAGGCGGGCCGCCGAAAGAGGTCCGGTTTTTCAGGCCCGCAGCCGTCCTCACGAGGTGCTTCATGCGACAAGACGTGAAATCCACGTGGACAAGACGCAGGTTTCTCAAGTCCTCCGCCGCCGCCGCGATTGCCGGTGGCGCGCTCGGCAGGGCCGCCGATGCAGCGCAACCGCTGCCGCAACATTCCAAGCCGGCCGACGCGTCAGGGCCGCCCGTCGTGATCTCCAGCGCGAACAGCTTGGCGCCGGTCGAAAAGGCCATGTCGATGATGCGTGGCAACGCCGACCCGCTCGACGCGGTCATTGCTGGCGTCAACATCGTCGAAGACGATCCAAACGACCACTCCGTTGGTCTCGGCGGGCTGCCGAATGAAGATGGCGTTGTCGAGCTGGATGCGTGTTGCATGCACGGCCCCACGCACAAGGCCGGAGCCGTCGCGGCAATCCGGAACATCAGGAATCCCTCCAAGGTCGCCAGGCTCGTGATGCAGCGGACGGACCATGTGCTGCTGGTCGGGGAGGGCGCGTTGCGTTTTGCGAAGGCCCACGGATTTCCTGAGGAGAACCTGCTCACCGACGAGGCCAGGGAGATTTGGCTGAAGTGGAAGGAAGCCCACTCCCAGGATGACGATTGGCTCGCACCCGCAGAGCCCGACGTCCGGCCGAGTGCACGTGGCCACGCGCTGATCGAGCACACCTGGGGCACGATTAACTGCTGCGCGGTTGACGCGAGCCGCAACATCGCCGGCGTCACAACCACCAGTGGTCTGTCCTACAAGATACCCGGGCGTGTGGGGGATTCGCCGATCATCGGCGCGGGGCTTTACGTTGACAACGCGATCGGCGCCGCCGGCTCCACGGGGCGGGGCGAGGCGAACCTCCAGAATTGCTCATCCTTCATGATCGTCGAGTTCATGCGGGCAGGGATGCAGCCACAAACGGCCTGTCTGGAGATACTCAAGCGGATCGCCGATCACACCGAGCCGCGTCTGAAGGACAAGCTGGGCCGCCCCCGGTTCGGCCTGACGTTCTACGCCGTGTCAAGAGACGGGCGCTACGGCAGCGCTTCGATGTGGTCCGGTGCGAAGTTTGCCGTCCATGACGGCGCTGAGGCACGCTTCGAGGAGTGCGCGTTCCTCTTCAAGAGCCCCAAGAAGACGCCTCCCACCACACAATCGGAGAAGAACCGGGCGGGTGTATAGCCCGGCGGGAAGCGCATCAAACCTGGCGCTGATTCACGCCCTTGGCGCGATCAAGTCTGTCGCGGACGGAGATGCCGCGGCATAACTCCCAGCCGGCGGACGTTTGGGAGACGCGTCGGCCAAGTCCGCCGCCAGTTTCTCGAACTGCGATTCGCGGCGCAGGAACGCTTGCAGGATCTTCGGGTCGAACTGCCGTCCGGCCAATCCCGCGATGATCGAAACGGCTTGAGCGTGCGGGATCGCGTCCTTGTACACGCGCTTCGTTGTGAGCGCGTCGTATACGTCCGCCAGCGCCGCGATCCTCGCGACCAGCGGGATTTCCTTGCCTTTAAGGCCCTGTGGATACCCGCCGCCGTCATACCACTCGTGGTGGCCGTAGGCGATATCCTCCGCCATCTTCAAAAAGGCGGAGTCCTGACATCTCGTGAGGACGGATCGCAGCGTCTCGGCGCCCACTGTGACGTGCGTCCGCATGATCTTCATTTCGTCATCTGTCAGTTTGCCGGGCTTGAGCAAGATCGCGTCCGGGATGGCGACCTTGCCGATGTCGTGGAGCGGCGCCGCGCGTTTCAGGTTGCGCAGGAACTCCGCGTCGATTTGTCTGGCGTACTCGGGATCATCCCGGAGTTCCCTCGCCAGTTCGAGACAAAAGAGCGTCATACGCTCAAGGTGTTTTCCCGTGTCGTCGTCTCGATGTTCGGCCAGCTTTGCCAACGCAACAACGATCGAATCCCTCGCCGCATCCCGTGCTTCTCGCGTCAGTATCAACTGAATTGCGGAGGCGGCGTGATGACTGATCAGGCGAAGGTACTCGAGCTCGTGGTCGACCAGTGGCTGGTTTTCGATGCGATCGGCCACGTTGAGAACGCCCACGACGTTCTCGCTCGCGCACATCGGGGTTGATACGAGTGGCGCGGATTCGAAGAACTCCCAATCGTATCTCATCTCACGATACGAGCAGACCTCTTCGCGCGTGTTCAGGACGATTTGGCGGTTCGCCGCGAAGACTTCACCACTGATGGCGCCGCCGACCGGAACCACAATGCGTGCGGCCGCCGCCGCATCCATCCCCACGGAACGCCGGACCCGCAGTACGCGACGACCAGGCTCGGGCAGCATGATGGAAACCCGCCGCGCGGCGGTGAGCGTCGCCGCGGCACCGATCGTGTGATCCATGATCTTGTCCAGGTCCTCGGTCCTGGCCAATGCGGCGGTGAAGTCGAGCAGAAGCGTCAGGGCGTACGTCTGATGGCCTAGCACTTCGTTGCTTCGCCGCAACTGCGACGAGACGCGGCTCAATCTCGCCATCGATCGAGACCGGGCGGCAAGCTCCGCCGGAAAAGCCGACTTGCTCAGGTATTCGTCCGCTCCCGCCTCGATACCGGCAGCGACGCTCTCGGCATCACATTCGGCACTCACGATGATCACAGGAATATTCTGTGTCAGCGGATCGGCGCGAAGACTCCGTGTCGTTTCCAACCCGTCCATCGTGGGCATCACCACGTCCATCACGATGACGTCGGGTGATTCACTTAGTGCGGTGCGTAATCCCTCGATGCCGTCACCGGCCTCGAGCACGTTCCATCCTTCGCGTTCGAGCAGGGCGCGACACAATCGGCGCATACTTTCGTCATCATCCACCAGCAAGGCGACGAATGGTGCATCGCTGACGGTGTCGTCTTCAAAGCCCAAGGGGGTGACTCCAATGCGAACTTCGCCGCAAAGCCAGACAAGACATAGACTTGCGACGGCCTTCTTCGTGTTCAATCGGCCCGCTCCAAGTCCGAGGTGAGATACGCGCGTCACGACGCGGTCATGCACCTCGACGGCTGATCAATCCGATAAGGCCGCCTACTACGGATCGGTACGCCCGGCACAAGGGTCGGACACCACACGTGACGCCCACTCTCCGTAGCGGCGGACGCCCCTGTCGGCCGTTGAAGACTGACCCGAGCCCGAACGCCAACGCGTGGTCCGCGTGGATTGACCGAAGGTCTTCGGACCCACTCGCTTGCGCTCGGGGCTCGGAATGACGTCCGACACGGGGGTCGGACGCTACGTTTCCTCCCGACCTGCCCCACTCAGAAAAGATTCGTGCTGAAGACATCCGGTTCGGCCTTACGCTGGTTCTCATCGATGGGCACGTTCAGGTTGGCGGATGTCGGATACCCCAGCGGCGTCATGGCAACGATCTTGACCGGCGGGGGAACGTGGAGCAGGGCTTTGATTCGTTTCTCGTCGAATGCGCCGATCCAGCATGTACCCAGTCCCTCGGCGACCGCGGCAAGGGTGAGGTGATCGAGCGCGATCGCGACGTCGATCTCGACGCTGTTGCCGTAGCCGCCCATGGTCTTGTACGCCTGGTCCGGGAAACCGCAGGCGACGACTGCGACCGGGGCGTCGGCGATCCAGAGTTGGTCGTGAGAGAGCTTGGCGATCTGCCTGCGGAGCTGTTCGTCCGTGACGAGGATGAACCGCCACGGTTGGAGGTTGCACGCTGATGGCGCAAACCTCAGGGCTTGTCTCATGCGATCGAAGACGTCAGGGGGAATCGGACGGGACGCGTATGCGCGGATGCTCCGTCGGGTCTTGATGGCATCGAGTACGTTCATGTCAGTTCTCCACGATTCCGGTCTTGTCAGGGTAGCTCCGGTGAAGTGGGGGCGTCAAACCGGCGCGATGCCGCCACGGGGTTGCGCGGGTGGGTCCACACTGTGGCGACCTGCCGCGGACTGGTCTCCGGCGATGGACGCCGATAGGATGTCTGTGGCCTGGCGGACGGGGAAGTTCGCCCCTCGACCGATTCCGCGGCGCCGGGTCGCGGCGCGGCGAGGCACAGGGGGTTGTCGTGCGCTGTGAAAACTGACGTTCGTCAAGGGCGAAACGACATGGATGATCATGCGGCCCTTATCACCGGGATCACCGGGCAGGACGGCGCTTACCTCGCCGAACTCCTGCTCTCCAAGGGGTATCGCGTTCACGGGACGCACCGGCGGTCGAGCGCGTTTAAGCCCTTGGGGGGGGAGTTCGTGGAAACCGGACGGCAGGCGAGAGGGTCCGGCGTCCACCTGCACGTCGGGGACTTGCTCGATCCGATCGGCCTTCGGAGGATTATCAGCGACGTTCAGCCGACCGAGGTGTACAACCTTGCGGCCCAGTCGCACGTTCACGCGAGCTTCCACGACCCCATCTATACAGCCCAGGTCGTTGCTATGGGCACGCTAAACCTCCTGGAGGCGCTGCGCGACTACCGTGATGCAACGCTGCGGGATGTCCGCTTCTATCAGGCATCCAGCAGCGAGATCTTTGGCAAGGCCGAGGAAGAACCCCAGACGGAGCACACCCCGTTTCGTCCGAGGAATCCTTATGCTTGCGCAAAAGCGCACGCGTATTGGCAGACCGTGACGTATCGTGAGGGCTATGGGCTATACGCTTGTAACGGGATCCTCTTCAATCACGAGTCGCCTCGTCGAGGCGAAGAGTACGTGACGCGGAAAATCACGCGCGCGGCGACGCGGATCAAGCTGGGCCTGCAAGATGAGCTGCGGCTCGGTAATCTGGACGCGGAACGCGACTGGGGTTTCGCGGGGGACTACGTGCGGGCGATGTGGCTGATGCTGCGGCAGACCGAGCCGGACGATTACGTGATTGCGACGGGCAAGACGCAGACGATTCGGGCGTTTCTCGACGCGGCGTTCGGACTCCTTAATCTCGATTGGCGTGATTACGTCCGCGTGGATCGGAGCTACATGCGTCCGACCGAGCCGACCATGCTGCGGGGGGATGCGTCCAAAGCCAGGCGGGTCCTGGGCTGGGAACCCGAGGTCGCCTTCGAGGAGTTGGTCCGCATGATGGTCGAAGCGGACATGGAGGCGGCTCAGAAGGAACGCACGCTGGTCGACGCGGGCTTCGCGGTGTGACGCGGCGATGCGAGGTCGCGGAATAGCGCGAGGTGACGTGCTGCGCAGTGGTGACAGTCGAAGTCCGCCGCGCGCTCTAGGCCGCGCGTGCGCAGGTCGGCGAGCATCGCGGGATCGGACAGGAGCCGGCCGAGTTCTCGTGCCCAGGTTTCGGCGTTGTCATCGCAGAAGACCGCGGCACTGCCGGCGGTCTCCATCACGGCCTCCGCTTTCGACGCCACGATCGGACACCCCAACTGCATCGCCTCAACCAGCGGCAGGCCGAAGCCTTCGAAGCGGCTGGGAAACGCCATCAGACTCGCTGTGCGGTACAGATGGATCACGGTCTCTTGTGGCACGCAACCCAGCAAGTGCACGCGATCGGACAGCCCGAGTTTCCCGATCAATGCGCGCAACACGTCGCCCCGTTGTGAGAGCATTCCGGTCAGCACGAGGCGCTCGGGCCGGCCACGTTGCGCCAGCATCGCGACGGCGCGGAGCAGTGTTTCGTGGTTCTTGTGCGGCCAATCGGCTGCCGGGTAGTAGATGAAGGGGTGCGAGCCGATGGGACGCACAACCGACGGGGGCTCGGGGACTTCACGCTTAGTCTGCTCTTCGGGGAATCCGCCGGCGCTGATGACGTGCAGCTTGCGGCTGTCGGCGCCGAGCTTGTCGATCAGGCATCGGGCGGAAAAGTGCGTGTAGGTGATGACGGCGTTTGCCAGCTCCACGGAAGCCGGAATCCGCTCGCGTCGCCAGGCAAGTTGGTCAGGCGAAAAGTACTCGGGGAAGTACCCGTGCTGAAGGTCGGGGACATGAATGACCACGGGAATCGGGAGAGGGCGCGGGTAGAAGAAGAAGAGCGGAAAATAGATGCAATCGAGTCTTGCACGGCCCAGTAGGTTGAGATTCCATCGGGCGAAGTCCCGGCCGTAATGAAGCTCGGGGGTCTCGATGACAAGTTCGACGAACCCGTTTGCGGCAAGGTCTTTGAAAGGCGATTCGGCCGCGACCTCCGGTCGGATGAAGAGGACCAGCCGGTCGCCTTCGAGCTGTGGCACGAGGTGGGTGAGCAGCCTGCGGATGAAGACATCCTGTCCTCCCACCGAATCGGGTTTTAGGGAGAGGATTTGGATGCCGAATCTCATGCCAGGTCCTATCACTGAGATGTGTTCATGCCGTTGCCGTGCCGGCGGAAGGTCTTATACACGAGTTCCGACGGAAGGGCGATTGGGTTTTTGGTCGTGGCGCCACGTCTGCGGCCGGGGTTCGTACGCGCGAGAGGCGAGACGCTGTCTGCTGTCCTGCCTCAGTCCGGGAACCAGGCCGCCCCCCTCACGCGCGGGCAGTCCAAATCGTAAATTGAGACTGGACCGTCTGTGAGGATGACACGCGTTTGGGGTGTGGGTCGGATCAAAGGCAGTCTGTCTGGCGTGGGGGCTTCATGGAGGGATGGAGAGAGCATAGAAGAGGTCTCGCCGTGGCGTTGCGCTCCGGTGCGACGGGACTGTTGGCGCTTCTGGCGTGTTTGCTGTCCATTGCATCCGTTGGCTGTGACGCGGTGCCATCGGAACTGATGCCGCCGACCGCATCCGAAGCGGCGCTGTTCAAGACCTACCAGCCCAACGGCAAGGAGATCCAACTCTACTACCGGGGCGACGTTCGTTTCTCCTGGTATGAAGACGCCGCCGGCTACACCGTTCTTCGAGAGTCCGGTGCGTACTACTATGCCACGCTCGATGCCAACGGTGAGCTGACCGTCACCAAGTGGCCTGTGGGTTCGGTCGATCCGAGCCAGAAGGGACTGAGCCCCGGCATCCTCCCTTCGCCGGAGGTGATTAGCCGCCTCCAAGCTGCCGCGGACGTCAGGCCGATTTCCGAGGCCGAGCCTGATCTGGGACTGATCCCGGCCGGCTTCATGGTTGTCGAAGGCGACA
Organism: Planctomycetota bacterium; assembly: GCA_043813895.1. GTDB lineage: Bacteria > Planctomycetota > Phycisphaerae > UBA1845 > UTPLA1 > CAZTAR01. The sequence goes on along the minus strand of JBDRKQ010000048.1, from coordinate 863 downwards.
TGGTTCTCCCAACGACCACCTACGAAGAAATGAAGGTGGCCGCGTCGGCTTCGGTTTACGTGACCAACCGGCTGTGGCCGGGCGGCGTCGTGCCATACACCTTCGATGCGAACGTCTCCGCGGGATACCAGGCCGCGATGCGGCAGGCGATGGACGACTGGGAAGCCATCGCAGATATCCAGTTTGTCGCACGCACGAGCCAGGCCAACTACGTGCACATCTTCAGCGGGAGCGGAAACTGGTCCTACGTGGGCATGATCGGCGGTCGGCAGGACCTGTGCATCTACAACTGGAACTACGAGTTCATCATGGCCCATGAACTCGCGCACGCGCTGGGTTACTGGCATGAGCACAGCCGCTCCGACCGTGATAGCTTCGTCCAGATCAACTGGGGCAACATCCAGGCGGGCAAGGAAAACAACTTCGACCTCCAGAACGCGTGGAATGACGCGGACGTGGGCTCGTACGACTTCGACTCCGTCATGCACTACAGCGCGTACTCTTTCAGCAGCAACGGCCAGCCGACCATCAGTTGCCAGCCGGCCTACGCCGGGACGTCGTTCGGACAGCGGACGCACCTCAGCCTCGGCGACGCCCAGAACATGGCCACGATCTACGGTAGCTCCGTGCCGACGGACAAGGCGGAGATGACCACGCCGGCAAACAACGGCGACAGCCTCACCGGTGCGACCTTCACGTTCGAGTGGGACGCGGGCAGTGGCGTAACCGAGTACTGGATGTGGATCGGAAGCCAGCCGAACACCTATAACATGCTCAATCAGTCACAGGGGTTGAATCTGTCCAAGACCGTAACCGGTCTACCGACGGACGGGCGCAGTTTGTATGTCCGCGTCTTCTCGCTA
>JBDRKQ010000047.1:0-2962 GCA_043813895.1 Planctomycetota bacterium | reverse complement strand
TGTGATATCGGCGCGCAAAATGGGCCCACCGTAGCAACGCCTAACGAGGGCGGTTTCCAGGCCGCCCCGGCCTCTGGATGCTGGTTCTTTTCGTCAGAGACCAGCCAATCCGGAGGTCAAGGATGCTTACGGTGGAAGACTACGGACGCATACGCAGGGCCGAGCGGGACGGGATGGGCATTCGTGCCATCGCCCGGGCGCTGCATCATTCTCGGCGGACGGTTCGCAAGGCGCTCGCGCAGGCCCAACCGAAACCGTACACACGGACCGAGGACCCGCCAGCCCCGAAGCTGGGGCCGTTCAAGCCGCTCATTCAGGAGATCTTGAAGGCAGACAAGAAGGCGCCGCGGAAGCAACGGCACACAGCCGCGCAGATCTTCCGCCGCCTGCGGGACGAGCACGGCTACGTCGGCGGCTGCGATCAGGTCCGGCGGTACGTGGCCCGGCATCGCCAGGAAACGCGTGAGACGTTCATCCCGCTTTCGCACGAGCCGGGGCAGCGGCTCGAGTGTGACTTCGGGCAGATCTACGTCGATTTCCCCGCCGGGCGCCGACAGGTTGCCGTGCTGCTGGCCACCTGGAGCTACTCGTACTGCCCGTTCGCGATCGCGCTGCCCACAGAGCGAACGGAAGCCATTCTGAGTGGCACCGTGGAGGCCCTCGAGTTCTTTGGCTGTGTGCCGCGGGAAGTCTGGTGGGACAACCCGAGAACCGTGGTCACCGCGATCCTCAAGGGCCGCAAACGCACGCCTCACGAGCGTTACGCCGCCCTAGCCAGCCACTACGTCTTCGAGCCGCAGTTTTGCATGCCCGCCCGCGGGAACGAGAAGCCACACGTCGAAAACCGAGTGTTCGACCTGCAACGACGCTGGGCCACGCCCGTGCCGCAATTCAAGGATCTGGCTGAGCTGAACGCGTATCTGCGGGCATGTTGCCTCAAGGACCACCACCGAACCGTGGCTGGACAGACCGAGACCATCGGGGACCGCTTCGACCGAGACGTGGCCTCAGCCGGACGGCTTCCCGCTCAGCCGTTCGATCCTTGCGTTCCCAAAGAAGCCAAGGTGGACAAATACCAGACCGTCCGTTTTGACAACAATCGGTACAGCACGCCGCGGAACTGCGCCTTCCGGGCTGTGACGGTCAAAGGCTACGTCCACCACATCGAGATCGTGGCGGACGGGTGCGTCGTGGCCCGCCATGATCGCTGCTACGAGCCGGGGCAGCAGGTCCTCGATCCGGTCCATTACCTCGTCACGCTAGGGCGACGGCCGGCTGCGCTGGATCACGCGGACGTGTATCGCCACTGGCGCCTGCCACCCGTGTTTGCCGGCATGCGGCAGAAGCTGGAAGAGCGCCACGGCGCACCAGCCGGCGCTCGCCAGTACGTCCGGGTTCTGCAGCTGTTGGCTGAGCACCCGGTCGCGCGCGTACAGCGGGCGATCGAACGTTGCCAGAAGGTCGAAGACCTGCATGCCGACCAGATCATTCGCCAGGTCCAGCGTCAGGCCGAACAAGAAGCCAAACAGCCGGAAACGTCTGATCCGGCGCCAACGTGTTGCGAACCGGCCCAACCGGATCTCGACGACGTTGTATCTCGGGTTCAGGTGCCGCTACGGGGCCTGGATCACTTCGATCAGTTTCTTTCCCAAGGAGAACCCGCTTATGTCTGAGAATCACAACCTGCTGCTGAGAGCCAACCTGAAGCAGCTTCGGCTCCCGACGATCGCAGCCGAATGCGAGAAGCTGGCCCGGGAGGCTGCGGAGGCCAACGAGGGGTACGAGCAGTACCTGCTGCGGCTGACGGAGCTGGAGGTCGCTACGCGCGGCACCAACGCCTTGCGAGCGCGCATCAAGGCGGCGGCCTTCCCGGTGCACAAGGATTTCGACACGTACGACTTCACGGCCATGCCGTCGCTGAACAAACAGAAGATTCTCGAACTCGCGCGTGGCGAGTGGATCGACGAGCGTTTCAATTCTTGCCTGATCGGCAGCCCCGGAACGGGAAAGACGCACGTTGCGGTCGCGCTGGGATTGGCTGCGTGTCGGCAGGGGCGGCGCGTGCGTTTCTTCACCGCCGCCCACCTGGTCACGCGTTTGGAGGAGGCTCAGAAGCAGTACCAGCTCGATCGCTTCCTGAGCCAGGTGGACAAAGCCGACCTGCTCATCTGCGACGAGTTGGGCTATCTGTCGTTCAGCCGAACCGGCGCGGAGCTGCTGTTCCAGGTCTTCGCCGATCGCTACGAGCGGGCCAGCCTGCTGATCACCAGCAACCTGGCGTTCAGCGACTGGGGCCAGGTCTTCCAAGGCGAACGCATGACCGCAGCCCTCCTGGACCGCCTGACGCATCGCTGCCACATCTTTGAGATGAACGGCGAGAGCTATCGGTTCCGCGAGTCCATGAACGCCAAGAAGGCGTCAGGGAACCCCAAGCATAGCAAGAAGGCGAACTGACATGGCCGGCATCGGCGGTCTTGCGTTCCGGAACGCGACCGCGAACGAATCGCACGGATTTGACGGATATCACAAAAGAGAAAGAAAAAAGAAGCAAAAAAGAAAGAGAAAATGTACTACGACGACGACATGCTGCGCCCTGAAGAGAAGAGGGACCCCTTGCAGCTCTTCTCACAGGGGATACCCTTATGATCAGGTGGGTCCCGTTTGCGCGCCGATGTGGGTCCCTTTTGCATGCCGGTTACGACATTGGGGGTGAATTCGTATACGATGGGGGCATGGATGCTCTGGCCGAACGGATTCGGCAGCGGTATGTGGAAGTGTTGCCGGCTTTGAATGAGCGCGGGCGTCGCTTGTTCGCCGCCGAGGAAGCGCGGGCGTATGGGCGCGGCGGGGTCAGCGTCGTTTCGCGGGTGACGGGAATCGCGCGCAGCACGATCGAACGCGGCCTGCGGGAGATCGAAGCCAAGCGGGCTCTGCCGGCGGGACGATCACGCCGCGCCGGCGG
>JBDRKQ010000046.1:0-14780 GCA_043813895.1 Planctomycetota bacterium | reverse complement strand
CTCGGGCGCAGAGAATATAGGGAGGCAGACGGAGCAGGGTCGCTTCCCGTTGGGGCTAGCGGCCGGGTGCCGTATCGAGTTTCTACTTTCTCTTGAGCCTGCCAGAGAACCCAAAAACAGGCAGGCAAACCGGCGAGTTTTCTCGCCACGGAGTTTCGTTCTCGGCGGACGTTTTCCCTCCGGGTACGCAATTGGTCGAGCAACTCGGCAACGAGGTGCTCGCCGAATTGGTAAACCCAGAAGAATGGAGGGAATAGTCATGGGCAAGACGAAGCCATGCAAAATAACGTTGGAATGGATGGAGAACGGAACCCTGAAGCAGCGCACGGCCGACGTGCTCCTGTACCAGCTGCCGGATGGACGCTGGGGCGTCTTCGAAGGTAGCATACGATTCGTTCTGGCCAAAGAGGGCGGCTCAAACGTCCTCAAGGCCTTCCTAGCGGCGCAGCCTTGTAGAGACCGCTGGGAGGAACGGCGTATCACCCGCGGACGACGGCTCAGATATGTCGGCATGTTGGTGGTGGGGCTAGGGCTGGGGGTGCTTCTCTGAGGCACCTCGGCTTGCTTCCAGGAGGCATGGAGTGGGTCCCGACAGGGACCCCTCCTTTATTCATCCGAGCTATGTGGGCCGATTCCGGATCCCAGCCGGTCTTCGGTCTGCTTCCAGCCACAGGCCCCCCTGCTCACATAGCACGGAACTGGGGCGTGAGGCAAGTCGTCGGCGGGCAAGAGTTGGGCTTGTACCACGGGTGGCTTCTGCCCATAATGATCGCGAGAGACTTGCGTTTTCAACCCTCCTGTGTCCGCTGGGAGGCTAATCACAAGGCGGACAACTGACCGGCGAGCGTCAACGATGCTCGACCAAATGGCCCGCTCAAAGGGCTTGGGTCTGGCCGACATACTGGCTGGACCGGACGCGCGACATTTGAACGGCGCGTCCCGTCACTCGGACCCTCGGCAACGTGGAGATTCGGGTGGCACTGCCCTGTCGGACTCGCCTTGGGTGAGTTTGGCGACGAGCGGGTCGGAGGCAAGAGACCCCACGGGGTCTTTTGTCTTATCTAGGCGTACCCGTAGTGAAGGGGCTCTGCGGGGCGGACGTGAACATCAATAGTCACGGCCGTCGTGGCCACCCGGGAGACGGGCGGACGTCGCTGCAACCAACGGCCCAGTTCTGCCGCGTTCTCCTCACCAGCAATCAGATACACAAACGCGAAACGTTGCAACAGAGCGAGCCGGTGCCAGAGCCGGAATGCCGGCAGAGACACGATGCGATCGATGTCCGTGACGGCACGATTCAGGTTCACGCGGTCCGGGTCGGACTGACCATGGATCCGTAGCAGCGCGATCCGCGGCACTGATTCACCTTGCACGGGGTAGAGCACGCAACGGACGTGCTTGGGTAATTCCGGAACGGCAGCGTCAAGCAACACCCCTGCCAGCCGTAACAGCTCATCCTCGGTCAAGAGCTTGAGGTGCGGCGTGCAAATGCGGCAGAGCCACAGCGTAGCAAAGGCCCTGCGCAGATGACGCAGCACGATTGGGCGGTCGTGGCGCGCGTAGTAGACGAAACGTCGATCGCCATCCGCGTGCTCGTGACGAAAGAGCTTGCCCACATCAGTCAACCGCCGTAGCCAATCATGTGCTCGCGCCTTCTTGCCGCGCGCGAGTGTGGTGGTGACAACCGCCCGAGTAGTAAGCTCGAACTCGTCCACCTGGCTGAGGACCCGTTGCGCGTAGCTAGGTAGCTTCTTGTTGTTAGCTGGGGTCTTCGTCATCACGGTGCTGCTCGAACAACTCTAAGATCTTCTCATCGAGAGCGGCTTGCTTCTTCGCGGTTTCACGCTCCAGTTCGTGGTCGATTTCTGATGGCCCCTGCTCAGCGACCACCGTCTCTAGCTCGTATTCATCGCGAGTTGGCCATGAGGCCCGCTGCCGGCGACGGTATTCCTTGAGCGTCGTCGACCATGTGGATCGAAGGGGGAGCGGAAAACCACCGTATTGCGTGTAGCCATCGCCGCGCGACACATGGATGATCGAATCGAGCGGGTGATCAGTGACGGTCAATATGTCATTGATCGTGAGGCGTGACTTGATGAACTCGGTCTCGCTCTTGCTTGAGAACATCTGGCGCGGCTCCTTACGACTCCTAGGTTGTGAGCGTGATTCTGTGGCGGTCATCTCCCACGAGTGCAAGGAGGCAATTTCCTGGCCAGACGTGTCGCATAGATCCGCGATTTCCTGTGGATCACTCAGGCCAAAATACTGCTTGAACCGAGTGTTCGTACGGATAGCTGGACGGAGATCCACATCGGGTGTCTTCAGGTCTCCCTGTGATTGGTTCGCCAGGATAGCCGAGATGCCAAAGCTGCGTGATTGTTCGAGAATGACGCGGAAGTTCTCGCCGGCGATACGTTGAAACTCATCAATCACAAGATACGCCTGCCTTGTGGGCTGGTCAGTACGTTGACGGTCGATCGCTGCGCTGATCAAGCAGTACAAAGCGAGCTTGGCGATTTCCCGCACACTTATGCTCTCAAGTACGGCAGGCAGCCAGAAATATACGACCTGGCTGTGTTCAAGCACCGAGGGCATGTGGATGGCATCTTCAGGGTGCTTCAATGGCTCGAAAGTCGCGATTTGCGGGTACTTCGAGAGGGCGTGAATCGTGGAGACAAGTTCAAAGCAGTCGCGATACAGTTGCGGTTTTCTCTCAACGGCCTTGGCAAGCTGCGCGAATAGTTCTTCGAACGAACGTGGATTGGGCTTGGCATCAAGCACTTCGTACAGCAGATGTCGGTTCTTGCGCGAATAGTAGGAACGTCCGTAGCCTTCGCCGTGTGATAGACTCAGCGAGTCGAGGAACAGGTGGCACACCTGGATCAGCGAACGCGAGTTGGATTCGAGGCTCGCGAAAGGATTGAAGTGGTGGGTCGCCATGCCCTTCTCGGAAGTGAAGAATCGAAACGCATGACGCGGATCCCGAGGATCTGTAATACCCAATTGCAGGCGCCTTTCTTCCGTCTCTTCGCGAACTGTGTGGAAAAGAGCCGGGTCGCCTTTGAGGTCGATGATCACCATTGGTGGTGCAGGGGTGATGGCCACGTCCTGGCCCCCTTCGCGATCTGGTCGAGGCTCGGCGTGCCCCCTCAGGAGTTGTGTAACGAGTGGCATGATGCCCAAGGACGTCTTGCCGCTGCCAGTGTCACCGACTAGGTAGGCGTGCTCTGCGAGGATTCGTTGGTCCAGGAGAACAGGGAACTTCAAGACAGACTCGATGCCAAGGAACAGGTGTTCGGCCTCTCTTACGTCTCGACCGAGCAGAGGATCGCGCGCGGAGTGATCGGATAAGCGCAACCTGTCCACATACCATTGCCACTCAGGGCGATCATCGCTCGCGAGTCGCGTTCGGATTTGCTGGGAGGTTTGCATAATCTCCAGCAGGCATGGCCGGTAGAGCGTGAGCAACACCCACGGCGGAATCGTCATCGCAAGGAGGATCGCCAGTATCACCAGCCAGCAGAATCCAAACTCGGCGTGCATGATCTTGCTGAAGATGAACAGGGGCCAGATGTGCGGAGCCTTGATGATCGCGTCGGCAATGTAATCCGGTCCCGCCTCTGGTTGTGCAAAGGGGGCATCCAGGAGGTGCAGATCTGGGTGGTCGTAGGGAAGCGGTGCTCTCTTCGCTTGTAGTACATCGCCCTCCAACGAGTTCCAGAACGTCTTCACCACCGGGCGGCACGGGAAGTAGTAGCAGAGACCGACGGAGAGCGGAGCAGCAACGGCCAAAGCTATGGCGAGAGTGGCGAAGAGTCGCTTACCCTGGGTGCGTCTGGGATGCCACGTGCCGGGGGCACCGCTGGCGGAAGCACCGTACATGACGAACTGTGCTAGGACATCCTGTGCAACCGGCAGGAGTTCGAGTCCGAACTTCTCCCTGCGGCACGCGAATGCACAAGAAAGGACCAGGGCCAGGACCGCAACCATGGGGTCCACAAGTGGCAGGAAGATCACAATTGGCACGAGGAGACAGGCCGTCGGAATACTCGGAGTTGCCGTTGGTGTTTGCGCGTTCCGCCGCATCTGTGGAGTGACCTGCGGGTGGGCGTGGAGCCACGCGTGGTAGAACTCCAGGGGCCATGAACCGTAACGGTAAAGGAGGAATCCGCCGACGATGGCGAAGAGGGACGTGCAAATGATGCGGTTGCCGAGCAACTGACTGCTGATTGCCATGACGAGGAGCACCGCGATGGGGATCGCCACACAAGTCACCAGCATGCGGAGAGAGAACGTCCGGTCGCGAATTATGCGGAAAGTGATGTAGATTAGAGAGATGAGCCCCGCAATGCTGCTTCCCAGGAGCGGCGACAGAAGTGCCGAGAGGAGCAACCCCACTACAAGTACGAACGGCGCGCCGAGAAACAACACGATCAGCCTTTGGCCGGCCGCAAGGCTAATCGCCTCGTCGTCGCTGACCTGCTCGCGGCAGGCGAGTTCCATGTCGGCCATCTCGGCTTGCGACGGCAGCCGTTCCGCGTTGACCTGCGTATTGGAGCGCGGTAGGTATTCGAGGGGATAGCGGTTGAGGTCAAGGTGAGCCATGTGCCTTACGGCATCGCTAGTCTCGTCGAGATGACGGCTCTCGTTTTGCATTTTGAATCACCTGATAGATGGTAATGGGACATGGCACATAATCGCATCGCACTTGGGCTCGCTTGCCCAGATCGACCCGATGCACTGCCCGATTCAACGCATCTGCTCGTGGACGACTCGTGACGAGCAGGGCATACGCGTAACGACGACTCGCGACCCACTCGGTCAGTGTCTCAGTGCGGGAATCCGCCTCGACTTCCACGCGAAGGCGTTTGATGATGTCGGCAGTTCTAGTCTTCGGGCTGACGACATGAACACGAAGTACGCAAGGTCGAGCGCCGGCCTCGGCTACATGTGGACAGCCAGAATCCAGGTCTTCGAAGAGCCTTGCCAGTTCGGTATGCTCCAACCGGCGTCGGGGGACATCTGCCCGAAAGCAGTACCAAAGCAACGCCATGTGGCTCGCCAAGGCACGTGGGCCCAGCGCACGACCGCGATCCTGCGGCAGGTTCCGTTGGCGGGCTTCGCTAAGGGTCAACTGGTAGTATCGCAACGAACCGTGAAGACCTGGAACAGACTGGAGTCGTTTCTGGTTCAGAAGCCGTTGAATCACGTTGCCGCAGTTCCCGCCCTCGAAGAAGAGCTGCTCGATAACGTACCGCAGACTGACGCGGTATAGGCCGACGTGATGGAGAATGTCATTGTCACGTGAACGCATCACCAGATCTCGTAACCGTAGCCCTTGCTGGCGAAGAACTCATGGTCCTCCTCCAGCCTCTTGCGGTCGTACTCTCCGCCGCACTCGATGACGGTCTTGGCCTTGCCATCCGTGACGATGGCGTCCGGCAGCTTCTCACCGGGCCGAACGAGTTCAGCCTCGAATACCCATGAGCAGGCCCGCGTTGGCAGCTCCTTGCACATTAACAGGAAAACGGCGGTCAAGTGAAGATCGTGCGTCGTGTCCGTGGGGCGCGGGAGGCGACCCGACGCTGCTGCGACGCACGGAGTCGCGATTGCGGCCTGGTCCTGACGACGTTTCTTGAGTTTCCAGGCAATCGGACCGAACTCTGGTTTTGGCAAACCGGGTTGCCACGCTGCGAGCGGTTCATCAGGCAGGACCTCCGGACGGGCCAGCAGGGTGGCGCATTCAACCAAGCCTTCACGCTGCAGCGACTGGGTCATCCGGCGAGCGGCATCCGTCGGATTCGCGGTCTCGATGAACCAAGTACGCGCGGCTTGTTGCAGGCTCATGACCCGGACCCTGCGGATAAGGACTTCGACAACGGCGGCCTTCGGATCAGTCGGGAGTGGGTTGGCGCCTGGACGCTTTGGCATGTCTCTGACCATACCGGAAGTTGGCGTTTTCGTCACCTGTCTGGTCGGTCTTAGCGGGGTGGGGAAACAAAAACCGAGCAAATCCCTAAGTAATTGTCTCGCCAAGAGTTAGCATGGTTCGCCAGCATGTGGATGGCCATGTGGGCGTTGAAGATACTTCGATGTCCTACCACATGGGTACAAACGTGGACGTTCTCCGCAGATTGCACGGTTTTGGCTGTTGGTTTCCCCTTGCGACAGGGGCGAGGCGAGGCTGTCGCAAGCGGAATGTCCGATGTTGTCAGGGGGTTTCCGTCTTCTTGAACACAAGGCAGTATTCGTGCTGGATGGGCACGTCTTCCATGCGGGCGTAGGTCTTCCGGTCAGACTGGCAGTTGTGCTGCGTCTTGATGATGACCGAGCGTAGCTGGCCGAGCTCGCCTTCCAGGTTCAGCAGGTCTCGGACGACGGGCGTGTATCTCCCGTGACGGCGGACATCGCCGACCAGGACGGCCAGCCGGCCGCCGGGCGCCAGTGCTCGGTAGCAGCGGCGTAGGCACGTCTCAAGTCGTCGGATGAAGTACTCGTACACGTCGCACGTGCTCAGGTCGCGCGGGTCCTCGCTGTACTCGATGATGTTCCAGTATGGCGGATGCAGCCAAACGAAGTCGAACTGGCCCGGCAAGTCCTGGACGTGCAGGTTGAAGCCGGTCTTCAGGTCATCTCCCCAGTAGTCGATGGCGGTCCCCTCGGTTCGATTCAGCCAGGCGACCACGTCGCGGGTGGTCCCTGAGCCCATCATCGGGTCCGCCACGCGCCGCGGTTGGTATCGCAGCAGCAGCCCCAGGAAAAGCCGGCCGTCGCAGTTGCCGCGATAGTCGGCCCGGCCCCATAGCGAGCAGCGTTTCGGATAGGAAACGACCGATGTCATCTCGGAAGCTCGGTCGCTGAGCGTGGTAGTCGTGCCTTTTAGTTTAGTGGTGGTCATCTCTCCCCCGTTTGGTGAAACCCGGCCTTGGAGGCCGGGCGAGTTGTTCAATCAGAAGTAGTAGTAATCCCGCCTGATGCCCGCCAGGTCGCAGAGCGTGTAGGTCTGCTCCCAGTTGAGCCGGCGGGCGTAGTAGCGGCCCCCGCGCCTCCAGAAGAGCCACAAGGGCTCCATCCCCTCGGCATAGCAGAAGAATCTCTCGTCCATGTACCTCGGCGGCAGCACTTCCAGGAAGTGCCAGAAAGTCTCCTCGTCCACCTCGGCGATTCGTCCGTCGATGCTCATGCGCTTGAGCATGTCCGACCATGCTTCGCCGCCTTCGGGAATCGGGACCGTTTCCCCCTCGCTCAATTCGCGGAAGCATCCCGCGAGCGTGTTCACATTTGTCAGTGTCATACGTTCTTCCCCCTTTGGTTGGCCCGCTGGCTCTCCAGCGGGCGATGTTGTCATGCCGTCGTCCTTACGCGCACAATTGGCACGGGCCGTGTGCCTCCGGCGTGTCCAGCCGTGGGGCCACGGCGTGCCGGAACTCGCTCCGGTCCGCCGCGCCGGTGATAATGTGCTTCACGTTGGCCAAGCCCTTCTCGAACGAACACCAGCCAAACGTGATGGACTCGATTTGGACATAGGCCCCGTCTGGCAGCGGCAGGACGACCGCGTATTCCTGCGCGCCGTCCTCCGAAGTCGAGTCATTAAGGAACAAGTAGCCTTTGAACTCGAATCCGGTGCAGAGCGTCCACGTTTGCTCTGTCAAGTCGCGCGCGAGTTGTTCCGGCGTCTTGGCTTCCGTAATCATCCAACGTCTTCTCTTGTGCATCATGGTTTCCCCTCCTCGTGTTGAAGCCCGGCGACAAACCGCCGGGCGGGTTTGTTCGCTCAGTAATCCTCCGGCAGCAGCACGGTCGTCGCCGACCGGTCAGCCTCGGTGATAATCCAGAACTTGGTGCCATAGACACCGTGATAGACCGATAGGAGCCGAAAGCCCTCCTTCAGGGAGAAGTCGTTCTCCCGCCCGTCTTCCTCGCACACGTCCCCCCAATCGCCGGTGAGGTGGCGGAGCATCGCCGCGGCCACGTCCTTCGACGTGAGCGCCTCCGCCGCTGCCGGCGTGATGAGTGTTCGCCCTGGATTGAATCTGTGTTTCATCTTCTGTTTCCCCCATGGTTAAGGCCGGCGAGTGCTCCCGCCGGCTGGTTTGATTTCAGAGCAAGCCGAAGTCTTCGAGCGTGCCTGCCAAGCCGTCGATGTCGTCGCCGAGCATGTCGGCAAGCTCGGCAATTGCGTCGAGCCTCTCCCGTTCCTCGGGCGAGTGCTCCGGTTTGTGCTTCGGGCAACACGGGCAGCGGTCGATTCGCCCGCCGCGCCGCTTGAACGCGGCCGGGTCTTCGTGCCGCACATAGTCCATGTCCCAAGGTTCACCACATCTGATGCATACAAGGTCCATCTCCCCTCCGTTCGTTGTGGCCGGCGGCAAGTACTCCGACCGACCGAGTTGGCAAACCGTCACGGCCTCTCACCGTGATTCAGCTCTCAAGGTGGGTTCCCCACATTTGAAAGGCTGACCTTGTTCTTTCACCCCGGGTCGCAGAACAAGGTCAGCCTTTCCAATAACAGAGAGCGGGAGGTCGCTGGGGTGGTGATGAGCCGGAGGCAAGAAGCGTGACAGCCAGGGGTCGGGCGTTGGAGCGTGGCGGGGGGGCTGGCACGCTTCTTGGTGGCGGGGTGGACCAGCGGCCGTGCCGCTCACAGTATGAGGGGTGAAGGTGAGCGGTGGTGTGGTGCGGCGTGGGGAGCGAGCCTGGGGGTGGCAGTGGCTGGCGGCAACCTGGTTCGGCGACGCGTGTGGCGGCCTGGAGGGTTCTTCATCCAACAGAATGAACTGACGGTCTCGCTTGGTCTGCCGTCTGCGGCCATTGCCTTCGGCTCCTCACCCTCGGCTGGGGTCCGAAGCGACTGGGCGCAGGCAGACCGGACGGCGCAAGCCTTCCTCCACCTGCCGGTGTGGTCCAGAGCCTGAGGGTTCCTCGGCGTTCAGCGGGCACGCTTGCGTGTGGTGCGGAGCACAGACAAGGCCCTGGCTGGGCGGAGCGCCGCCTTCTCGCAACACCCGCCACACCTGTGGGTGTTCTTCCTGCTGGTCACAACGTGACATCGTCTGCACCGGACCTGGCATGACTCCGATGGCTCATCCAGGGCTCGGAATTGCACGCTGTTGCCACGTTTCCGCGGCTGCACTCATGGTTCGCGCCGTAGCCCCAAGAAACCGCGTGAACCGAATACGGGAATCTGGCAGCCCTTTGAGCAGGCGGCCGTGGTGACGGTCCCGCATGTGGCGTGGATCGCGTCACGGAGATGACTTCTCTTCGCATTTGTGGCATGGTTGGAGGATGAATCCGGCGCTGTTCTTCGTAGTTATTGTGTTGCTTCTGCTGGCCTCCCCGGAGACGGCCGGCTGGCTTGTCCTGGGGTACGTTACGTTCGTGGCTCTGCGCTTTCTGTGAGCCCAACAAGCCTACCGGCTGCGCCCAATGGTCGTCATCGGTGGCTACCCGACCGAGTAGCCCTTGCCCTCTAGCCACCTCGTGATGGCCTCTTCCGCGATGCCCTGCTGTGTGAAGGGTTCCTCGTAGTCAACAGACCGCTCGCCGGCGGCCTTGCGGAGGGCTCGAACGACTCCGGGATGAAACCTCAACGAGACCGACTGGAGTGCTTGTCCCCGCCGCGACGGCAAACGAATCTGGGGACTCGGCTCGGGCCTGCCCGACTGGCGGGTGCTCGTCGTCTGATTGGGCATCTTCACGACCTTGGACGTATCCGGCCTCGCTGCCGGTGCCTGTGTCGTTGAGCATGGCAGTTCGTCCCTATGCGCATGCAGAAACGCCCGCTGTTCCGCTGTGAGCGTATCTGTCGTGCTTTGTCGCTTCTTGGCCATGTCGCATCACCTCCATGATTACGTTCTGCATCTCAGTCGTTGCCGCCTTCGCCCTGTAACCCATGCGCCAAACGACGGTACGCTGGCCTGGAGCGTCCGCGAGCGCCTCTCGCAGACGCAGAACGTGCCGGCAGACGGGCAGCCCCAAGGTCTGGGCTGCCTCGGGCGCTTCCCGGGTGAGGCTGAAGCGGTCGTCCCTCAATCGGCCAAGCACGACTGTTGCGGGCGGCAATCCCGGCGGTCGAACCGCCTGCGCGTTGCAAAGAATGCGAATCGTGTCGGCAGTGGATTCAAGCTCCGGTACGGTCACTCCGCACGGCACAAGAGCGAAGTCCGCCACGAGGAGCAGAGCTCGCGTGCTGTCCGCGAGATTTGCCGGACCATCGGCCACAACCAGGTCGTGGTTCCGCCGCAGAATCTGGGCCTGCTCGATGATGGCGTCGGCGTCGGTCTCTCTGACGAGTGTTATCCCCCGCTCGGCCGATTGAATCCACCGCGACGAGGATGACTGGCCGTCGGCGTCGATGAACGCGACGTTGTTCCCCCGTTCGTGCAACCACACGGCCAGGTGAACTGCCAGCGTGGTTTTTCCCACACCTCCCTTCTGATTGACGACAGCGATGAGCATGATGCGAGTCTTGCACAGAAGCACGCCGGCACGCAAGCAGGTTTGTTTGGCCTCTTGCTTTCGTGCGAAAGGCCAAGCTGTCTTGCACGCTTGCTTGCATGCCGGCAACGCGGCATGGCAGGCACGGGCAACAAAAGGCCCTTGCGCTCCTGGCTGAATGCCGTATTCTTCTGGTGTGACTAACTGGTGGGAGATCAGCCGCGGCGCCACCCCGGTGGAGGGGTGCGACGCTGCTCACTGACATAGGAGAACAGTAGCGGACGAGACCAAACACACGGAGCGGATGGTGACCAGGGCGACGGTCGCTTCTCCGGGCCACGATTCGGGTCGGTGAACCATGGGGCGTGCGAACTCAACACGCCGACCATAGCATGTACCGCGCCCATAGCAAAGACCTAATCATCGGGGTGCGTAAGCGGCCGTGCTGATTCCTGACTGTTTTCCTCGATCGTGAGCAACGGGCATGATCCCCAGCCCGCTGTTTTCGAGGAGAATCATGAGAGAATCAACGACGTCGAAGGAATCCCACGCCTCTGCCACTACGCCGGCAGGCGGCTTCCGGATGATCACGAATCTACAAGTCTGCATGGCATGGCACGCGTACAAGTCAGGTTTGTTGCGAACGTACCGCGACTTCCGCGTCTACTTCGCGCTGCATGAAATCGACGAACGCCGGCAAGCGGAAAACCGCAAGCGCCGGTGCCGAAAGCAGGTGCAACGCGAGTTCGTATTCGACCGCAAGAAACTGACCGATGAAGTTCATTCCCTGGTGGGCGGTGCTGGCGGAAGGCACATCCGGTCTTCGCTCCGGCGTTTGGAGCGGGCCGGCCTGATTCAAATGACCGAGTCGACGATCGATTTTGACGAGACGCCTGAACGAATGCCAGCCGAAGCCATCGCCGGTGTGATTGAGATGTTCAACCGAATCGACAGCCGAAAGCGAGTGCGGACACGTTCGTTGCCGCTCCCACGCCGGATGATCAGGCACATTGCGGGCGATTGCCCCGCCGCGCGCGCGGCAACTGTGCTAGGCTACGCCATGCGGTGTCTGTTTCCCGCAAGGAAGGGCATAAGCGCGGAGGGTTCGTGCTCGGTTTCATTCGTGTCTGAACTCTTCGGTGTACATCCCCGCACGGTGAAGCGCAGTCGCGCGGAACTCGTCGTAACGAACTGGCTGATCCCCGGCCCGGCCGATCGATGGCACGTGCAGAGGTTTGGGGGAAGGGCAACGGTCAATCTCGCCTGGGAGAATCGAAGCGGCAATGGGGGAAACGTGGCCGGCGCAGCTTGCTCCACCGCCTTGTCACCCCGACCGCCGAGAATCGACACCAAGATGCCACCCCCAGTATCAAACAGGAATCTCCCTTCTGGAAGAAACCACAAACCCGCCAGCGGCAGACCGGATGGTGCTTGGCAACGGTTTCCACCGGGCCTTGATCGGTGGCTTGGGCACGTCGCTCTTGAGGATCTGCGCGACGATGGCCGGCTGGCGGCGTTGTTCGAGCGCGCCTGCATGGCCCGTCTGCTGAAGGACTGCGAGAACGACCGCCTGCGGTTCTTCGCAGCCGCCGAACATGCTCTGAGCGTCGGGACCACGAACGCACCAGGGCTGTTTGCGACGATTGTGCGGCGAGGTCTCTGGCATGTCATCACGCTGAGCGACGAGGAACGGACCGTCAGTCGGATGAAGCGGATGCGCGATGGCTCGGGTGTTGTGAGCGAAAATGTTACCCCGAATCACGCTGGTCGCGTGCCGACCACGTTCCCCCCATCAAGTCGTCGTCTCTCGGTTCCAATCGAATCACTCGTCAGGAGAGTCGCCAATCAGCGGTCGATTGAGCTGGTCTTGAAGAACTGGAAAACTCCCGACGCTCTCCCTGGTCTGGTGTACCGGTTCTCCGCGCGGGACGGTTGACGTGTCATGTTTTGTCGCAAGAAAACTTGACACTATCTCCGCAGTCGCGGACGCTCCCGGCATGGCATCTGGTCCGGAATCATCGTCGAACGCCCAACGTGTGGCCGCCCATGTCCGCCAGCGCATCGAGGACGGCGGCGAACGCCTGTGGCGATTGGAAGATTTTCGCGACCTGCCCTTCGCGGCCGTGGCGCAGACGCTCTCACGACTCGCCAGGGCTGGGAAGATCGAGCGGCTGAGCAAAGGGGTCTATTATCGATCTCGGGAAACGGCCTTCGGCAAGAGCCGGCCCAACCCTGCGGCGATCCAGAGGCTCGCGGCCCGGAGAAAGACCCTCTACCCGTCCGGCGTCGCGGCGGACAGCCTGCTGGGGTTCACGACCCAGACGGCCAGCCAGCGCGAACTGGCCACGAGTGCCTTGAGCTTGCCGCGGAAACTTGTGGGCCAGGATACTGTCGTGCATGCTCGCCGTAAGCGCTCGGTCGTCTACACAGGCGCAGCTTTGTCAGCGCCGGTGATTAACATCCGGGGTTGATCGTGTCAGGAGCGGGAGCTCAGGAGTTGCAGCGGGTGGGTGCGAGTTGATCGGCCTTCCAGGCTGCGGGCAGGAGGATCGCGGGGTCTTCGCCGCGGGGCAGGCGATCGATGACGTCGCGGAGGTATGCGAACGGGTCCAGCCCGTGGAGCCGACAGGTCACGACGATCGAGTAGATGATCGCCGCACGGTGCCCGCCGTCGGCACTGCCCGCGAACGTCCAGTTTCGCCGCCCGATCACCACGTGACGCATGGCCCGCTCGGAAGCGTTGTTATGAAGCGGCAAGGTCGGATCATCGAGGAAGCGCGTCAGCGGATGCCACTGGTTGAGCAGATAGCCCACGGCCTTGCCGACGGCGCTGCGCGGCAGAACCTCCAGTGACCAGGCGTCGGCACAAGATCGAATCTCTGCGACCAGCGGGGCCGACGCCGCGCGGCGTAGCGCCAGGTGATCGGCGTCGCCGAACGGCGAGTCCGGGGCCTCCCGCGCCTCCTTGGCCCTCCGCTCCACGGCGAAGAGTTCCTGGATCAACTTCAACATCTGTCCACAGCGACGGCGATCGTCCAGGCGGGCATCGTAGAACTTGCGCCGCGCATGAGCCCAACAACCCGCATGGATCAGGTTGCCGCATTGAACGACCTCGTTGTAGCTGGCATGGCCGTCGGTCAGCAGTGTCCCCTCGAAACCCGACATGAAAGATGACGGGCCCGCCCGGCTGTGCGACGGGGTAAAGTCGTACAACACCAGCTTCGACGATTCGCAAAGGTAGGTCCACAGGTAACCGGTGGCCGTCCGCGCCTTCAAGGTATCCAGCTGGTACGGCACCGGCGTGTCATCCGATTGGATCAGGCGGCCCGCCAGAAGCTCGGTCTTCAGGCCGTCATAGATCGGCCGGAGCAGATCCGCCATCCGGCCCACCCAGTCGCACAGCGACGCGACGCCGATCTCCACGCGATGACGCCGCAACATGCCCTGCAACCGGTTCAGCGGAATATGATCGGAATACTTGCTGGTCAGAAGGTGGGCCAGCAAACCGGGACCGGCGATACCCTTGTCGATCGGACGCGGCGGCATCGGGGCGATGTGAACACCTTCCTGGCATTCGCGGCAGGCATACTTGGGGCGGATGTGCCGCCGCTTAAACAGGCTGCCCGGGTGGTAGTCCAGCTCTTCGGTGACCTCGCTGCCGATCGGGTGCATCGGCTCCCCGCAGCAGGGACAATCCGTGCGCTCGGGGGGATACACCACGTCTTCGGCGGGAAGATCATCCGGTAGCGGCCGGCGGCCATGGCCCTTGCGACGTCGGTAGGTGATCTCTTCGTGTTCGATCTTCTCTTGAAGTGCGTCGATCCGGGCCTGAAGCTCCTTGAACAGGAGCAACTGCCGCGGGTCGATCTTCTCGCACCGCCGACCGAACAGCTTGTGCTTGAGATAGGCCAGTTGGGACTGCAGCGTCTTGAGTTCTTCTTCCTGCGCCGCCAACTGCTCGTCGCCGTTCGGCGATCTGCTGCTGATGTGAGGTGATCTGCTCATCGCGATCGACGACTTGCCGGTGCGGGTCCAGCACCAGTTGCTTGAGGGCGTCGATGTCGTTGGGGAGTTCAGTGAGTGTCATTCATCAGTCATCCATGACGTCGTGAATGATAGCAGATGATCCCCGCATGATCAAGGAAAACCAGGCCGTTCCGTCAAATATCTACGCGGGTCGGCGCGGTGTGAAACGCGGCCGACGCCGGGCGTGTTGCAGCGTGATTCCTTCCAGGATCAACATCAACTCGGCCGCCTCGATCTCCGCCCGCCGGCCGCGACGATGAGCATCCAGGGCCGCCAATTGGAAACGGCCCTTCTCGATGCGCTTGTACCAGATGCAC
>JBDRKQ010000045.1:0-22978 GCA_043813895.1 Planctomycetota bacterium | reverse complement strand
GATCTGGCACTTCAGCCACGTTCAGTCCGGGGCGCGCATCGGCTCGAAGTGCAGCCTCGGCCAGAATGTCAACATTGGGAACAATGTCAGGATTGGCAACAGCGTCAAGATCCAGAACAATGTTTCCGTGTACGAGGGCGTCGAACTGGAAGATTACGTTTTCTGCGGACCCTCGATGGTGTTCACCAACGTCCTTGATCCGCGGTCCAAATACCCGCAACGGGGCGCGGCGTTCTATCGAAAGACACTTGTCAAGAAAGGCGCATCTATCGGCGCCAATGCCACAATCGTCTGTGGTAACACCATCGGCAGACATGCTTTCATCGCCGCCGGCGCCGCGGTGACCGAAGACGTGCCCGACTACGCACTAATGGCCGGCGTTCCCGCCGGATGCAAAGGTTGGGTGTGTGAGTGTGGCCAAAGCCTGGGCAGGATCGAGAAACAGGCTGCGTGCCCTCGCTGCAACCTGCGATATCGCATGAAGGATGGCTGCTTGGCATTGGATGACAGCGATTAGGTTGACGACTTTCCGGGCTTGCCGACGGCGTCACAATCCGCCTCAACCATCATCCGAACAAGCTGTTCGAAAGTCGTCTTGGACTTCCAGCCCAGCACGCGCGCCGCCTTCGAGGCGTCGCCACGGAGCATATCGACTTCCGTCGGCCGGTAATACCGCGGGTCGATCTCGACGTACTTGTGCCAGTCAAGATCGACCATGCCGAACGCCACGTCGAGGAAGTCGCGGACGCTGTGTGTTTCGCCCGTCGCGACGACGTAGTCGTCCGGCTTGTCCTGCTGGAGCATCAGCCACATGGCCTCAACGAATTCGCCCGCAAAGCCCCAGTCGCGCTGCGCATCGAGATTGCCGAGATAGAGCTTGTCCTGCCTGCCTTTGAGGATTCGGGCCAGCGCGCGGGTGATCTTGCGTGTGACGAACGTACCACCGCGACGCGGGCTCTCGTGGTTGAACAGAATCCCGTTGCAGACGAACATGCCGTACGCTTCGCGGTAGTTTCGTGTGATCCAATAGCCGAGCACCTTGGCGGCCGCGTAAGGGCTTCGCGGTTCGAACGGCGTGTCTTCGTTCTGCGGGGCCGGCGCGTTGCCGAACATCTCGCTGCTGCACGCCTGATAGAACCGGCACCCCATCCGCGCGTCGCGGATTGCCTCCAACAACCGCACCGTCCCCAAAGCCGCCACGTCAACCGTGTACTCCGGGCTGTCGAAGCTGACACGAACGTGACTCTGGGCGCCGAGGTTGTAGATCTCCTGGGGTTCCACGCGCCGAATCAGTGCCGCCAGCCCGCTGCCGTCGGTCAGGTCTCCGTAGTGCAGGAAAAGTCGCCGGGCGGCCACGTGCGGATCCTGGTATACATGATCCAGCCTGCCGGTGTTGAACGAGCTGGAGCGGCGCATGATTCCGTGTACTTCGTAGCCGCGGTGCAACAGGAACTCAGCGAGGTATGAACCGTCCTGCCCCGTGACTCCCGTAATCAGTGCTTTCCTCGGGCTCTCGGACATACCGCTCCCTTCTCTGCCGAAGGTTCCGGCTCGCTTACTGTGCGCAACGAGTATTGGCCGCTGCCGTTGCACTGTCAAGCTGGGTGCCTGGCACCAACAATCAGAGCCGCGCGCGTCAGCAAGCGGTCACCTCACGAATGTAGCGGCCGACGCCCCTGTCGGCCGTTGGCAATCCGAGCCCAGAGCGCCAGCGAGCGGGTACGAAGTCCAACGGTCCATGCGCGAGAAACCCCGCGCTGGCGCTTGGGGCTCGGATCAGAGCCGCCAGTAGCTCCTGCGCGCTTGACAGTCACCAACAGCCAACCTACCGTTGTTCCCGGCGAATCAAACGAAGCACACGCCCCTTCAAGGTAAGCCGCCATGGCAATGGACAAGTCCTCACTTCCGCCGCTCAAGGTCGTTTGGGCCGACGAATCGCAGTCCCTCTTCATCCGCGGCGGCGAGCACGTCATCGACGGCGTCGCCGCCCGACTGGCCCGCGTGTTGCCGGACGAACGCGGCAGACTCGGCGAAATCTTCCGCGCCGACGACCCCTGGTTCGAGAAGTTCGGCCAGACCTACTTCACGACGACCTACCCCGGCGTCGTCAAGGCGTGGCACTACCACCGCTTCCAGACCGACCACTTCTACTGCGTCCGCGGCGCAATCAAGCTCGGCCTCTACGACGGCCGCGAAGGCTCCCCCACCTCCGGCGAGGTCAACGAAATCTACCTCACCGAACACCGCCCCGCCCTCGTACGAATCCCCCCCGGCGTCTACCACGGCTGGATGTGCGTCTCCGACGTCGAGTGCATCGTCGTCAACGTCACAAGCGAGTGCTACAACCACAAAGCCCCCGACGAACACCGCGCCCCGCCACACGACAATGACATCCCGTACGACTGGGCCCGCCATGACGGTTGAACAGCCCCGCGAGCGTCCGAGAAGCATCCGCTCATAAAGAGCTGCGGGCTTCAGCTCGCCCGGCGCCGCCAAGCGGGCGAAAGCCGCAAAGCGCATCCGGAGAGCGCGAACTTCTCAAGCCCGGGAGATCGAGGTTTGACGGCTTCGCTGTTGAGAGGCATATTGTGCTACCATGGTTCTTATCGCGGGATTTGAAAGGACGTCCAATGTCGAAGAAACGCAGTTCCGCCCACTCGAGCTCGCAGCGTATCCTTCCACAGGAGGCGGCCAGAAGCGCCGCAGAATACCTCAAGGCCTTTGTTCCGGATGCCGCAGCCATCACCGTTGAGGAAGTCGAGTCGGGCCCTGAAGACACGGAATGGCGGATCACTCTGAGCTACCAATCTGGTGGCCTGCCGTTTATGGCCAAGAAGTACAAGCTCTTCGTTGTCAACGCGCAAACGGGAGACGTGCTGTCCATGCGAATACGGAAGGAATAGTGTTGTGGGCTCGCGGAATCGTCTGCGACGTACTGCGTTACGGGACTTGGTGGTCGACACGAATCTCCTATTGCTCTACGGGGTGGGACTGTTCGACAAGAGCCTGATCACCACGTTCAAGCGAACCAACAAGTACACGGTCGCGGACTTTGAGCTAGTCTCCGGTGTCGCTCGCAAGTGCGCCCGGCTGATCACAACGCCGCACATTCTCTCGGAGGTCTCGAACCTCGCGCTGGGACGCCTTCGCGACACTCAACCGAAATGCTTGGAGTCTTTCGTGAGCTTGATCCAGGAGGCACACGAATTGCACATCGAGAAGGACGTGATCTTGGCTGCGGATACGTTCCGAAGCTTTGGAATTCCGGATGCGGGCATCGTTGAATTGGCGCGGCGTGGAGGTTACTTGGTACTCACAGACGATTTCCCATTGGCGGGGTATCTGCAGAGCCACGATTATCCTGTGTTGAATCTGAACCACCTCCGCACACAGGACTGGTTGGATTAACAGTGTTGTGTTGTTGGGCCTCAACAGCGCCCACTTGAGAGCCGTCATGAAAGGCGTCGTACTAGCCGGTGGAACAGGCTCGCGGCTCATGCCGTTGACCAAGGTGACGAATAAGCACCTCCTGCCTGTCGGGCGAAAGCCGATGATCTACCATCCGGTCGAGAAGCTCACCGCCACCGGCATCGAGGAAATCCTCATCGTCACTGGCGTCGAGCACATGGGCGACGTCGTCAGCCTGCTCGGCTCTGGCAAGGACTTCGGCGCGCGCTTCACCTACAAGGTCCAGGACGAGGCCGGGGGCATCGCACAGGCCCTCGCGCTGGCGGAGAACTTTGCCGGCGGGTCGCGACTGGCCGTAATCCTCGGCGACAACATCTTCGAGGACGACCTCGCCAACGAAGTCGAGCAGTACCGCGCCCAGAAGATCGGCGCCCGCGTCCTGCTGAAGGAGGTGCCGGACCCGGAGCGATTTGGCGTCGCAGAGGTCAAGGACGGCAAGGTCCTCGGCATCGAGGAAAAGCCGAAGCACCCGAAGGGCCGCTATGCCGTCACCGGCGTCTACTTCTACGACGACCAGGTCTTCGACATCATCCGGATGCAGAAGCCGTCCGGCCGCGGCGAGATGGAAATCACCGACGTGAATAACACCTACCTCCTCCGCGGCCAGTTGACCTGCGGCACGATGACAGGCTGGTGGAGCGACGCGGGCACGTTCGAGTCGCTCAGCCGGGTGCAGGCGCTCGTCGAAAGGGGGCAGTAACATGAGTGATCCCGCGCTTTTGCCGAAGGCGGTTCTCGTCACGGGCGGTGCCGGTTTCATCGGTTCGAACTTCGTGCAATTCCTCCTGGCGTGCAAGATCGAAACCCGGGTCGTCAATCTCGACTGCCTGACGTACGCCGGCAACCTGGAGAACCTCGCGGCCGCGTCGGGCAACCCGCGATACGCCTTCGAGAAGGCGGACATCTGCGACACCGACCGCGTCATCGAAATCTGCCGGCGCCACGGCATCGACGCGATCATTCACTTCGCCGCCGAAAGCCACGTGGACCGCTCGATCACCGGCCCCGCCGAGTTCATCCGCACCAACGTTACCGGCACGCTGAGTCTCCTCCAGGCGGCCCGCGCGTGCGGGGACCTGCGATTCCTCCAGGTCGGCACCGACGAGGTCTACGGCTCGCTCGGCCCGACAGGCTACTTCACGGAAGACACGCCGCTCGACCCCCACTCGCCCTACAGCGCGTCGAAGGCCGCCGCAGACCACCTCGTCTCGGCCTTCCACACCACTTACGGCCTGCCGACTCTGATCACGCGGTGCTCGAACAACTACGGCCCGTACCAGTTCCCGGAGAAGATGATCCCACTGATGATCAACAACGCCCGGCTGGACAAGCCGCTGCCCGTATACGGCGACGGCTCGAACGTCCGAGACTGGCTCTACGTGGGCGACCACTGCCGCGCGCTCTGGACGGTGATGACGCAAGGGCAAGTCGGCCGCGTCTACAACATCGGCGGCAACAGCGAGCGCACGAACCTGGAAGTCGTGAAGACGATTCTCTCGCACCTCGGCAAGCCCGAGAGCCTCATCCAGTTCGTCAAGGACCGGCCGGGCCACGACCAGCGCTACGCGATCGACGCCTCCCGCCTCCGCGACGAACTGGGCTGGCAGCCTTCTGTCAAGTTCGAAGCCGGCCTCGCCGCGACGATCCAATGGTACGTCGATAACCGCGCCTGGCTGGACCACGTTGTGTCGGGCGAGTACCAATCTTATTACGATTCGATGTACGCCGGTCGGTAGCGGGCAGGGCGTGCCGCGCCACCCTTGAGATCAGCGGCCAGCATAACAGCATGTCCCCTCTGACCTCCCTCACCTCCAAAGGAGATGTGACCGATACCTGCCATCAAGCCCCCTTGGCTTCGCCTCCGCTGCGAGCGTCGATCCGGCCGGTGACGAACTTGAACACGAGCATCGCCGCAAACGCGAGTGCCCCGATGCCTGTGAACACGTACCATATGTAGTGTGCCCGGCCGTACTGCTCAGGCAAAGGCGCCATCCTCTCCGCCGGTGTGGCCCGGTCGTCAAGCACCAGAAGCTCGGCGAACGTATCCTCCTGCGAATCGAACAGGAACGCCCGGGCCCGCGCGAAGATCGAGCGATCGTCGGCCTCCTGCTTCTTTTCGATCTTGCTCTCGACATGCACCAGCGTGTACGTGCGCTCTCCGGCAGATAGCGTCCAGGCGGCAACGGCGTCTGACTTCCACTCGCCCGCCGGCTCGGCCTCTTTCAACCGGACATCGGCATCCAGCGTGATACCCTGTTTACTGAAGCCGGCTCGCACCGCGTCGGAAACGACCCCGTCTTTGGACAACTCACCGGCCAGCTCTCTTTCCAGAATAAACCGGTAGTGCGGGTCGATCGCCTGCCGCCACTGGTGGCGCGCCTCGGGCGACAACGTCTTGGGATCGGGGCAGAACCCAGTGAGCAGGTAACCAGCGAGGATAAAGCCGAAAAGCCACGCGAAGAACGTCGTCAGGTGCGAGTACCCCAGGTACAACCCCACTTCCGCCTTCGGCGCCTGCTTCGATGCAAACTCGAGCCACTTCGGGCTCAGGAAACACTCCGCCAGTCCCTGCAAGCCGATCCCGATGATGAACATCATAATCATCGGATGGAGCACGACGAAGCCAAGGTCGACGCTGCTTCCCGTCGCCCGCTCGACGACGGGCGAGAGCGACACAAGGAGCGCTGTGAACGGGATGATCAGCAGGCCGATACCGATCGCGTTGGCCGGCTTGAAGTTGCGAATGAGATTCGTAATCGGCACGACCAGCAACACAACCACCAGCGGGTTGATGTTCGCCAGCCACTCGGGCTTATAGCCCGTGCCGAGCAGTCGCTCGATGTAAGTCGGCATCGCCCCGTAGAGTTGACCCTGGATCGCCCAGAAGCCGCCGATGATCAGGATCAGGCTCAGGAAGCGGAAATTCGCCATCACCTTGCGGAGCCCCCGCAGCGCCTCGGTCACGGTCTTGCCGGTCCCCTCCATGTCGGGATTGCGATAGAACAGCGAGACCAAAAGCAGCGCCGTAAACGACATCCCAGCTGCATAGAAGTTGATGTACTGCAACCCGAGCGCTTCGTTCAGATAGCCGGCGAGCCCCTTACCAGAGAACGAGCCGATGTTCACCACCATGTAGAAGATCGACATGGCCCTGGCGCGGTTGGCGCCATCGCTGCACTTCGCGGCAGTACCGGAAATCACCGGCTTGACAATCGCCCCGCCAAACAGGATCAAGGTCAATGCCAACAAAGCGGCGAACTTGATCTGAAACGTCCCGAGCAAAGCGTAGCCGCCCGTGAGCAGCACAAACGCAAGCATCAGCGCCTGCTTGAAGCCGATCTTGTCGGCCAGGATGCCCATGAAGGTCGGCAGGAAATAGAGAATCGAGGAGAAGGCTGCGGTAATCCAGCCGGTCTGAACGGTCGTAAAGCCGACGTCGTCGTCGAGGTAGCGAAACAGCGTAATGAACATGCCATAGTACGCCGCGCGCTCGCACAGTTCCGCGCCATTGGCATACCAGAAGGTGGCCGGGAACGACCAACTGAGCTTGGGATGTTCCTGGGGGGAGGAGTTCTCCATGCCGAGGGTATTTCCTTATGGATGGTCAGTGAATGTAAAGGAGCAACTTATCCTAACGGAATCGAACGCCAGCGCCTACGGGATGTCGAAGATCGGGTAGTGGTACACTTTGGGTGCCACGGGCGGCTTGACCGCCCGTGCCGGCGCTGGCAGCAAGCTGCCAGTGGCACCCGCCAATCAAAGTGAACAGTGTCGAAGATCGGAGCCGCGCCCGTGACGAGGCGGCCAGCGCTCGCCATCAGAGCCCCGAGCGCAAGCGAGCGGGTCCGAAGAGCCATGGTCCATTGCGCTGGTGCGAGAATCCATTCTCGCACCTACTCCCCAAAGAACCCGCCGCCTCGCTACGAAGCACCGAGAGAGGATTCTTGGCCCAGCGACTTGTCGGAGTTTGGAGCCGCGCTCAACCGTCGACAGGCGGATCGCAAGCGAGCGCCCGCTTCCGCATCGCCCGCCGGTACGCCAGCGCGGGATCCAGATACGAGTCCTTCTCCGGCAATCGCCACTTGGCGAACAGCTTCGCGTTGTCCGCCTCCATCACGGCTAAGTCTTCCTGCTTCCGGTCGTCGATCAATTCCTCGTGATAGACAAGGGCGCCCCGGCAACCGACGACCGCGAGCTTCGCCAGCCGCTGCACCTTCAGCGAAAGGTCCGGGTCCCAGGCGCAGAAATAATACCGCTCGTCTAGATAGTCGAGTTGCTCGAGAAGGTCGCGGCGCAGCAGGCCGAAGTTCGCATACGGCGTGCCGCGCACGTTGAAGATGCTATAGGTCGCCCCGGCGTGCTCGAACGAATCAAGCCTGTTCCGCCGGCGATCAAAGTTGTGATAGAACGCCACCATGCCAACGTCGGCGTTGTCCGGGTGTTCGATCATGCGGACCGCCGCTTCGACCGAACCTCGCAGCGGATAGGCGTCGTCATTCAGCCACATGACGTGCGTGCCGACGGCCGCGCGGAAGCCCTTGTTGTAGGCCCGGCACGCGCCTTCACGCCGCGTCTCCCGGATAAAGCGGATGTCCCGCTGTGCTTCGACCCAGTCCTCGGTGCCGTCGCCCGCCCCCCCGCCGACCACGATCACTTCGTGCAAGAGACTCACGTTCTTGCGAACGGCGGCAATGCAGCGCTTCAGCCGGTCCAGGCGCGCAAAGGTCGCGATCACAATGCTGACCACCGGCTTGTCCGTTGAGGTGTTCATCATCCGTCGTCCGTATCCAAAGCCATCAACCCGCGCTCGCATCGGGTGCCGCGTCAGGAGCCTTGTCGAGTCGGACGCGCCGGAGGCCGTGTCTGCACAATCGCAGTCGGATCGTCTCCACAATGTAACCGCAGAGGCGCACATGGTAGTAGGCGAGCAGGACAGGGAACGACCGCAGCGTCTCGCCGATCGTCTTCCCCTTGCGAAACAGATCGTTGTAGGCGATGGCCGCGAGTGCCGCCGCGAAGAAGAAACCGGGCGCCGCGGCCAAACGCACATCCGCCAGGATCAATGGCAAGGACGCGTAGGCCAGCATGAATGGGAGCATGTCCAACCGCTGGGGCAGGTAGTACTTGTACACGAGGCGAGCCGCCGATTCGCTGCCTTGCCGCGCCTGCCGGAAGAACGACTGCCGCGTGTAGTAGTGTTCGTGATCAACCACGGCCTCGGGCACGACACGCTGTTCGTAGCCTCCAGCGCGGAGCCTGAGGAAGACTCCCTCTTCATCGCAACTATGTTTGAGGTCCTCGTCGAGTGGATACTCGAGCAGCAATTCCCGGCGAATGCACATGTTTCCGCCGACGAGGCGGCGGGCGGCGCCTGGACGTCCAAGCCGATGGGTCCCTTTGAATGTCAGCTCGTAGATGTTCGTCGGAAGCGGGTCTCTCACCAAACCGGTGACCGCCCCCACCCGTTCGCTGGAGAAGCCGTGCATGAGCCGCTCCAGCCAATCCTCCGCGGCGGCGCAATCGCTATCTATGAAGGCGACAAACTCGCCGGCCGCCTCGCGGATGCCACGGTTCCGGCTCGGGTTCGCACCAAGCCGCTCTTCGTTTCTCAGCCAGCAAAACCGCAAGCCCGGGTGCTCGTCCGCAAACGCCTGCAGGAAGACGGGCGTGTCATCCACCGAGCCGTCATCGACGACGATGATCTCGAAAGAAGCGTGCGTCTGGCTCACCAGGGAACTGAGGCACCGCGCCAGCACGCCGCGGCGGTCGCACGTCGGGATGACGACGGAAACTTGTGGCGGTTCCTGCATCATTCTCTTCGACCGAGGTAAGCCAATGTCCCATGCACCATCCCGAGACCCCGCCAGAAGGCCCTCACGAAGCTCATCACGGCATACAGGAGATAGCGAGGTTCGCGAAGCCGCGCTAGAAGCCGAAGCGTCATCGGGATCGAGGCAGAACCGAGCAACAATAGCAGCACGGGCGCGATCCACCGGAAGTAGGACGACGGCACGAGCATCAGCGGCAACGCGGCGACGGCGAGCACGGCCAGCGGCGGCTGCACGTGGTCCAGCAGACTGCTGTAGGAATCGCCTCTCGAGTGGCCGTGGTGGCGAAGGTGCAGCCAGACGCGCCAGTATCCCTGTTGACGTTGCGTTCGCAGGTAGCTCCACAACCGGGTCGGGTGGAAGTGCTTCACACGCGAGTCGATCTCGAAGCGCAGCTCGTAGCCCGCCTCCATCACGCGGAAGGCCAACTCCGCATCCTGCCCCTTGAGGAACCGCTCGTCGAACCCCCCGATCTGCTCCAGGATGGAGCGGCGGTACAGCACGTTGAACGTGGCGAGAAAGTTCACGCGTTTGGGCATCGCCCGGTGCCGCTCGACGATTTCCTCGTGGATGAGACAGCCCAGGAGAGAATCGGCGGCCATGTTGCCGTAGCTGCCGCCGACGCCGCCGACCTGCTTGTCGCTCATATCGGGCAGCAACCGAGCCAGTGCGTCCGGCTCCGCGACGCAATCGGAGTCGATGAACCAAATCAGGGCATGGTTTGCGGTCCGCCAGCCAAGGTTCCGCGCTGCGCCCGCGCCGCGGCCAACGCCATCGAGCAATGTCACGGGAAACTCGCCGACGATCTCGCGCGTTCCGTCGGTCGATCCGTCGTCGACGAAGATGATCTCCGTCAGCAAACAGTCCGGCTGCTCCAGCAGCGGCACGACCGAGCCGAGACACTGGCGGATGGTCCGCGCACAGTCGCGACCGGGAATCACAAGGCTGACATGATCGGTCATCACTGCAAGGTCAGTTGGGTCCACAGGGGTTCATCGGTTCAAGTTCGGCCTTCGCGCAAGTCAGCTCCGGCGAGTCGCGGCAGGCGTTTGCCAGCGCCGACTCTCGGCGTGAAATCGCTCCGGCGGCAAGCCGCCAGCGGCATCCGTGCGGACCTCTCGCCGACGTTCCGTTGCGAACGCCGGCACCATGCCCCGCAACGCCACTCTGTCGGTTTCCCGGCTTCCTACGCGTCATGCGTGTCCCATAAGACCGGAACGCCGACCGAAGCGTATCGATGATCCACCGCCGCGCTGATCCCATCAGGCGGATCTCGGGCCGCGAGGGTGACGCGAGACTGCACGCTTGGATACAATAAACTATTGGCGCTGTTCTCGGTAATCTAATCCCCGGTTGTCGGCGGCCTTTGTCGGCATGGGGTCAATAGTTCATTCTCTCGCGGATTCGGACGGCCATGAGCGATGCTCCGACAACGGCGGCAGACCTTTCCGAGGGCGTATTCGTCGTCGTACCCGCCTACAACGAAGCCACGCCGATCGGGGATGTGCTGCGGCAGTTGCGGCAGGCCGGCTACGCAAACGTGGTCGTCGTGGATGACGGTTCCACCGACGGGACGTACGACGCCGCCCGGGGGAAGGTGAGATACCTGCTCCGCCACGCTGTGAACCGGGGGCAAGGTGCGGCACTTCAGACCGGCATCGAGTTCGCCCTCAGCCGCGGCGCCCGGTTCGTGGTGACCTTCGACGCGGACGGACAACACGATTGCGAGAGCATCGCCGCCCTGGTGGAGCCGCTCCGCCGGGGCGAGTGTGAGATCACGCTGGGCTCTCGGTTCCTGGGACAGGCGATCGACCTGCCGATGTCCCGTCGGATCATGCTGCGGCTCGCCGTCGCGTTTACACGACTCATCAACGGCGTTTCGCTGACCGACGCGCATAACGGCCTCCGGGGGTTCTCTCGCCGCGCCGCCGAGCAGATCGATATCAGGCTGGATCGGATGGCCCACGCATCCGAACTGATCGACTTCATTGTTCGGTCCGGGCTGCCGTACCGGGAGGTGCCGGTCAAGGTACACTACACGCAATACTCGTTGAACAAGGGTCAGTCTTCCCGCGGTGCGCTTCGCATCCTGTTCCACTACCTCGTCGGGAGAGTCGTACGATGAACTTCTTCCAGATCGTCGTCCTGGTTATCGTCCCCTGCCTGGCACTGGGCATGGTCCTCGCCATGCTCAAGGGATGGGTGACACGCCGCGAGTGTCTGGTGTGGACCTTCGTATGTCTGCTGGTCTGTCTGGCGACCGCCTGGCCGCAGGCAACGTCGAAAGTCGCCCGCGCAATCGGGATCGGCCGCGGGGCCGACCTCGTCTCGTACTGCGCGGTCATCGTCATGCTTGTCGGCTTCTGGATGGTGTACTTGCGGCTGCGCCGGGTGCAGCGGCAAGTCACGCTGCTGGTGAGACATTTGGCGATTTCCGAGGCGGAGGAGGAGCCCGCCGGCCCCGCTACTTCAGCATCCCCGTCGCAGCCTCAACCGCCCGCGTGACCTCCTGTCGCCGGAGGATCGCCAGGGCCGTCTCGATGTCGCGGTCGAAGCGGCCGTGGGGCCCCTCCAGCTTGTCCGCGACAGGACGCATCTGCCCTTGCCGAACGTGCCGGTTTAATAGGACAGCGACGGAAAGCGTCATTCGAGACGGCGGCCTCAGGCTGCGCGACCTCAAATCGGGCTTGGCGACTGCCCCTGGGGGGGCGCGGGCTGAAGCCGGCGGCTTTTCTGCCCGAGCGGCGTTTGGAAGGTTGCCAGGCCGGTTTTCTCTCCCTCTTGGGCTCGATCTTTGCGAGATTCGGTGTTATGCTGGGATGTTGGTTCGCTGTTGGTAAATCGTTTTTCCCGGCCGTTGGCCGCAGGCTAGTCGTGTGGAGGCCGCATCCATGTCGGAAGAGGAATTCATGAAGCAGCAGTACCTGACACTCCGCGAGGAGATTCGCGCGGGCAAGGCGCGGACCTTTTTGATCCTGGTGCTCGGCGCGTTGTTCATTCCGCTGGCCGGTTTCGCCGCGAGCGCTTTCGGGAGCACGTTCGCCTCGGCGTCGATGCCCTTCGTAATCCTCGTGCTCATGCTGGCTTTCATCACCGAGCAAAACGGCGTGATCCGAGCCGGCCGGTTCCTGAAAGAGCATGTCGAGCCGCACATCGAAGGCGTCACTACGTGGGAGACTTGGCTTGCCCGGACGCACAAGCTTCGAGACGTGGACCGCTATTTCTTCGCCTCGTTCATGCTTGTGTTCCTGCTGTTCTACGCCGTGGCAGCCGGCACCGCGGTCGAGAGCGTAGCGTCGCTCTGGCCCGACCACTACTGGTTCGCCGTTGCCGGCTACGCCATCGGCGGGCTCTGGTGCATTCTCGTCCTGGTCAGGCACTGGCACTCCTGCACGACGACGAAGGATTGAAGAGGCGGCGAGGAACGGCGATAAGATGTCCGCGGCCGCTCGATCGTGGTCGCCATCTGCTCCGCGCCTTACTGCTGTGCGTGAGAGTGTCGCCGGCGTCACCCAGGCTGTGTCAGTCGATCTCGCCCAAAGGCATCTCGATTACGTGAGATTGGCAACCCCCGTCCGTTCATGCGAATAGTACCTGCTGCGGTTCGACGCGTGGTGTCCGCGCGCCTGCCGCGCCGGGGCAACCTGGAGACGGAGACATGAGGACTGATGTTGAGGATGCCACGAAATCGCCGCGGTTCTCGGCATTTGCAGCCTGTGCTATTGCAGCGATCGCGTTCTTCCTCGGTGATCCTGCTCTCGGCCAATGGTCGCAGTGGGGCGGACCGAATCGCAACTTCAGAGTCAAGACCAAAGGGCTTGCGGAAGAATGGCCGAAGGACGGGCCGAACCGCCTGTGGCACAAGGAATTGGGTGTCGGATACTCGGGCATCGTGGTTGACAACGGCGTCTTGTACACGATGTATCGCAAGACCATGACCACGCCGGAGGAATTCACCGTCGCGTTGGATGCGAAGACGGGGAAGCAGGTGTGGCAGCACGAGAACCCGGCGCCACTCGTGGAAAAGCCGGACGAGAGATGGGGCGGCCAGGGTCCGAACTCGACGCCCCTGATCGTGGGAGATCGTCTCTTTGCGGTTGGCTCGCGCTCGGTGCTGCACTGCTTTGACAAGAAGACTGGGAAGGTTCTGTGGAAACATGATCTGGTCAGCGAGTTCAACGCCCCGCTCGGCCGCAACTGTGGCTACTGCTGCAGCCCTATCGCCTACAAGGACATGATCATCCTCGCTATCGATCAAGAGCGGCCCGAGGAAGATTCGGAGGAGTTTCGTGTGCCGAGGGTCGAGACATTGGGGAAGATGGAAGGCCAGACTCTAGCGGCGTTCAAGCAGGCAACCGGCGAGATGATCTGGAAGGGCCTGGATTTCAGGATTGGCTTCTCGTCGCCGATCCTGATCCGCTTTGCCGGCGGCGATCAGCTTGTGTTTTCCACGAGAAGGGGTTTGATCGGGGTGGATCCGAACAATGGTTACCTTATGTGGCACCACCCAGTAATCGCGCGCGAGATGACGCCTGTCTGGAACGAAAAGCGAAGTCTGCTGTTCTACACATCGCACAGCGGGAGCACGCTCGGCCTGGCGGTCAAGCTCACCGAGAAGGACGGTCAAACGGTGCCGGAGGAGCAGTGGATCAACAGAAAGATCAAGATAGGCATCCCGACGCCCGTGCGAGTCGGCGACTTCATCTTCGGCGCAACCGACCGACTTTTAATGTGTGTCAACATGAAGACGGGCAAACGCGTCTGGGCCAGGCGCGGGTATCCGGAGGCGTCTTGCGTATATGGTGACGGCAAGCTGATCACCCTCGATCAGAATGGCCGACTCACACTCGCCACCGTGACGCCCGAGAAGTTGAATGTACACTCGCAATGCACGATTACGGAGAAATATTCCCTGACCGCCCCAACATTGGCCGGAAAAACGCTATACGTGCGGGATCGTAAGCACATCATGGCTCTGGACGTGGGTGAGGCATTGAGTGAAGATTGAAGCACGATAGGGCGCGCTCCGCACGCCCAGGGTCAGCGGTGAGAATATCCCGCCTACACGAGCGCCACAGGCGAGACGCCTGTGCCACACGCGCGAAGGCGGTGCCACAGAGTTGGCCTCACAGTGCTGAGGCGTTGGCGGAACAGGACCGGCCCTCAAGAGCAGACTCCTACAACAGGACAGCGTATGAGATACTCTCTATCAGCGTTGGCGATCGTCGTTGCACTGACGGTATCCGCGGCGGCGGAAGACTGGCCGCAGTTTCGCGGGCCACGGCGGGACAACATCTCTCGCGAGACGGGCTTGTTTCGGAAATGGCCTGAGGGCGGTCCGAAGGTAGTCTGGTCAGTCGAGGCGTGTCAGGGTTATTCGGCCGCGGCCATCCACAAAGGTCGTGTGTACTTCAACGACTACGACGAGAAGAGCAAGACGTGGCTCGTCAGGTGCCTGACCTTCTCAGACGGGAAGGAACTGTGGCGATTCGAGGAGAAGCGGCTGATTCGCCCCAATCACGGCATTACGCGGATCGTGCCGGCCGTCGACGGGAAGTACGTATTCTCTCTTGATCCCAAGTGTGTCTTTCACGCGTTGGATGCCGCGACAGGAAAAGAGCTATGGCGGAAGAAGCTGGCGGGCAAGGACAGCGCGTACAACAGCATGATCCCACCGTGGTACAACGGTCAATGCCCACTGATCGAGCCGGACCGCGTCATCATCGCCCCCGGCGGCGACGCGTTGATGGTTGCTCTGGACAAAGCAACCGGCAAGGAAATCTGGCGGACGCCCAACCCGGAGAAGTGGCCGTTGTCACACGCGTCGGTCGTGCCGGCAACGCTTTGCGGCGTCAAGCAGTACTTGTGGTGTACGCTGTTCGGGCCCATGGGGGTCTCGGCGGAGAACGGCGAGCTGCTCTGGTTTCATCCCCGTAAGTTTAACGTGGCCGTGGCGCCGTCGCCTATCGCAGTTGGCGACGATCGCGTGTTCATGACATCCGGGTACGATGCGGGCAGCATCATGGTGCGCGTCCGCAAGAACGACAGCGGCTTCGCGACCGAGACGGTCTTCGATTGGGGGGAGACGGAATGGAACTCGGAAGTACACACACCCATCCTCTATCAAAATCATCTGTTCGCCATCGGCAAGAAGAAACGCGGCTTGTTCACCTGCATGGACCTGGACGGAAACGAGGTCTGGACGAGCCAGGGCAAGGCGTCGTTCGGACTGGGTAGTTTCATTCTCGCCGATGGGCTCTTCTACCTCCTCGAGGGCAAGACCGGGATGCTCCGACTGGTCGAGGCAAACACGACCGAGTATCGCGAGCTCGCATCGGCGCAGGTCCTTCACGGGCACGACGTATGGGCTCCCATGGCGATCTCGGACGGCCGATTGATTCTGCGCGACATGACGAAGATGGTCTGCATCGAAATCGGGACACCGGCGACGCCAGCGCCGAGCCCAGGCACAGCGAAAGGCAAACCGTAGCGAGCTTGCCCTCGCTGGTGCGAGAATCCCTTCTCGCACCAGCTCCCCCAGGAATCCCTTCCTGCGAGAACAAGGGCCGAGAAAGGATTCTCGGCCCAGCGATGGAGCGCCGCGCGGGCTGAAGCCCGCGGCTCGAATCCTGCGAAGAGGGGTGCGAGATGGGAATCTCGCACCAGCGGCTCAGTTGGGTCGGCGGCTGAGAGTTGCCGTATAATACGGTATTGTCATGAACGGTAGCCCCACAACGCGTTATCGCAAGGTCAAGACGATCAGCGGCAAAGGCGCGGCGTCCGACAGATTCGCAGAGGCACTTCGGGCCGTCGCAATCGCCTCGGATCGCCGGCTGTTCGCGGCGGGCGATTCGGTGGTGAAGGCATTCTCCGACGAAGGTGAGTTGCTCGCCAGTTGGCCGACATCGCGGCCAGGCCTGTCCGTCGGGCTGGCAGGGGACGGCAGAGTCTTCGTCGGGCAGGTGGGTCAAGCTCAGATGCTCGATTCGGCAGGCAAGGAGCTTGACACCTGGCGGGACGCGGAGCGACTCGGAGCCGTCACCGCGATCGGTTTCGCGGGCGAGTTCGTGCTGTTCGCAGATGTGAAGGACCGGTGCATCCGCCGGTACGACCGGTCGGGCAAGTTCATCAACAATATCGGCAAAGACAACAGGATGCGGGGCTTCCTCGTGCCCAACGGGCATCTGGATTTCGCCGTCGATGAACAAGCCGTCATCCATGCGGCCAATCCCGGCAAGCACCGAATCGAGCGATACACGCTCGACGACAAGCTGCTCGGCCACTTCGGCCGGTTCGGCGGTCAGGACCCCGCGGGTTTCTCGGGCTGCTGCAACCCGACGAACATCGCACTCGCACCGGGCGACCGGATCGTCGTGACAGAGAAGGCGGGTCCGCAGGTCAAGATCTATGATTCCGGCGGCAAGTTGCTGGCCGTGATGGGCGAGAAAGACTTCGATCCCGTCTGCAAGAACATGGACGTCGCTGTTGATGCACAAGGGCACATTTACGTAGTCGACACGGTCCGACTGCACGTGTGCGTCTTCGCACCAGAAGCACCGGCAGCGACGACACAACCGGATGATACGGGGGCCGGAACACCGGTAAAGCCATGAGCAAGAAACTCACACGACGAGAGGTCCTGGGCCACGCCGCTCGCGGCGGCGCGCTGCTGGGATTGGGTGGGCTGGCGGCCTATCTTGTGCGCGGCTCCGACGCGGAGGGCGCGTGGCGGATTGACTGCAGCAAGTGCGTGAACAGCCGGTTGGGCGCGGTCGGCGTTAAGGTGTGTGATCAGTGTGCCGTGTCCTGTGTGCTTCCGCTGTCCGCGGTCCGGGCCATCAACGACTACGCCAAGTGCGGCAGGTGCTACATCTGCCCCGCATACTTCGACGTGAAGAGCGCGATCAATGCGGACGGACTGCCCAGCCAGAAACTCTGTCCCCGCGATGCGATCCAGCGAGAGCCCATCGGCGACATCGATCCGGACGATCCGGCCAACAACTATTACGAATACGTCATCGACGAGAAGCTGTGCAATGGGTGCGGCAAGTGCGTGATGGGCTGCAAGGAACCGGCCGGTCTAAGCTCGATCCGCCTCGAAGTACGACACAACCTGTGCGTGGACTGCAACCGGTGCTCGATCGCGGTCGTCTGCCCGGACGACGCCTACGAGCGTACAACAGTTGTTACGAAAGGGGCTAGAGGTTGAGACGTCCCGACCTTTCGACGATCCGTGGCGTTGGGTCGGCGGCACGCATAGCAGCGACCCGAGGCGCGCGGGGGATCGCAGCAACCCTCTTCATTACGGCCTTCTTGACGTTGTCGGCGTCGCCGCTGTTTGCCGAACAGTTGGACTACGAGCGGCCGGTCGACGCCGCGCCGCAACCCGAGGACATCGGCGAGGATTACGTGCTGCCGACCGTCCAGCACTATCAGCCGAGGGCGCAATGGCGGGAGGCGACCGATCTGGGTGTCTTGACTGCGGCGATGGGCCTCTGTGCTTGGCTCGTGCTGTATCGGCGAAGCCGCACCTGGCTGGCGGTCTTGAGCATCGGGTGCCTGCTGTACTTCGGGCTCTATCGAGAGGGCTGCGTCTGTCCGATCGGTGCGATCCAGAACATGACCGTCGCTTTGACGGACTCGCGATACGCCGTTTCGTACTTCGTCATTGCGATCTTCTTTCTGCCGCTGGTTGCGTCGGTGCTCTTCGGCCGGGTCTTCTGCGGGGGCGTGTGCCCGCTTGGCGCCATACAGGACTTGGTCCTGCTGAAGCCGGTGCAGGTGCCCCGCCGTCTGGACCGCGTTCTCGGGTCGCTCAAGTGGGCGTATCTGATTCTGGCGATCTGGTTCGCCGCACAGCCGTGGGCCGCCGAGCCTGAAAAGACCCGCGACTTTATCATCTGCCGGTTCGACCCATTCGTCGGCTTCTTCCGTTTCGCCGGGCCGATGCACATGCTGCTGATCGGCGGCGGGCTTCTTGTTCTCGGCATGTTTGTAGGGAGACCGTATTGTCGCTACCTGTGTCCGTACGGTGTGCTGCTGTCGTTGCTCTCCCGCCTGTCGTGGCGCGGCGTCAGCGTCACGCCGGATAAGGAACTGGACTGCGGCCTCTGCGAGGAGGCGTGCCCCTATGGGGCGATCGAAGAACATCGCGCGGTCCGGTCGGCGTGTCTGTCCTGTGCCCGGTGCTTCAAGCACTGCCCC
This sequence comes from Planctomycetota bacterium, assembly GCA_043813895.1. Taxonomy (GTDB): domain Bacteria; phylum Planctomycetota; class Phycisphaerae; order UBA1845; family UTPLA1; genus CAZTAR01. The sequence goes on along the minus strand of JBDRKQ010000045.1, from coordinate 4,478 downwards.
CGCCAGCATGTGCTGGACGGGACGATCGAACCGCCCGATGCGACGGCCACGACTGGGGCGTCGGCGACGGCTTCAGCGCCGGTATCGCCACCGCCTGTGACACGGCAGGATGGAGAGGGGACGTCGTGAGCAAGCAAGGGCAAACGCTTATCGCGTCCTGGCTGGCCTGCCTAGCGGGGCTCGGCGTCCTGACCGCCGCCGCCTGGCTGACGGTCGACGAGGCGATCGCGGATCGTCGTCTGGCTCGCGAGGAAACCCGGCTGAAAGACCTGGAGGCGAAGACTCGTTCGGACGCCGTCCACGCCGACGAGCTGCACGCCCTAAACGATCAACTCACGCTGGAGTCGCTTGCCCGCGACGAGAAGCAGTCAGCCCTTGCACCGCTCCTTGTGGTCGCGGCGTCGTTGTTTCTAGTTAGCGCGAAGTGGCTGATCACCTTGCGCGGGCAGTCACTCGTGCCGAGGCGATTGGAGCGTTTGAGTGCAGCAACCGCCGCGGACATGGCCCTGCCGCAGGGGACCGCTGGGCAACAGGTTGATACCGTGCCGGTCCCCGATGGAGAAGAAGTGGACCTGTCCACGGTGGACGAAGTGGTCAGCCGCGAGGGTTCGGAACCGCGGGCCGCGATCCCGATCCTGCACGGTCTCCAGGCCAGCTATCGCTATCTCCCGGACGCGGCGCTGCGACGGGTATGCGAGGCGACCCAGATCACCGCCTCCCAACTCGCCGGGGTCGCATCTTTCTACACGCAGTTCCGACGGACGCCGATCGGCAAGCACCTCCTCAAGGTCTGCCATGGTACGGCGTGTCACGTGGCGGGGGCCTCGCGGATCACAGATGAACTCCGACGGTATCTCAACATCGCGCCGGGCCGGGACACCGACCCGACCGGTGATTTCACAATCGACCAAGTCGCCTGCCTCGGATGCTGTACGCTCGCGCCGGTGGTACAGGTGGACGACGAGACGCACGGGCACCTGCGCGCCGACACTGCCGTTGAGGCGGTCTGCCGGTGCCGAGCGGAAGGCACGAACGGCAAGCACGATGCCGCGGCCGTGACACTCTCCAACCAGGCGGCGCGCCGCGAAGGCGGACCGGCGGCGGAGATCCGCATCGGCCTGGGGTCCTGTTGCATTGCGAACGGCAGCGGGCGCGTCCATGCCGCCTTGCAACAGGCACTGGCGGCAAGCGGTGTGGATGTGTCGGTCAAACGCGTCGGATGCGTCGGCATGTGTCACCAGACGCCGCTGATCGAGATCGCGATGCCGGGCGAGTCCGGCGCGAGATACGCCTGTACGACGCCGGATCACGCGGCCGCGATCGTTCGCCGGCATTTCAAGCCGCGGGGCTTGATGCGCCGCGCGGGTCGGCGCGTGTCTGGCACGATTACATCGCTCTTCGACGGAAACTCTCGCAGGAGCCTCAAAGAACACGCGATCGAACTGCGCGATCCGCCGGTGGCGGCCTTCCTCGGTCCGCAGAAGCACATAGCGACCGAGCATTGCGGCGTCATCGATCCGACTGATCTCGATGAATACATCCGGCACGACGGCTTTGAGGCGATGAAGAAGTGTCTCCGCGAGTTGTCACCGGATGAGACAATCGCACGGATCGAGGAAAGCGGGTTGCGTGGTCGCGGCGGCGCGGGTTTCCCGACCGCGCTCAAGTGGGCCAAGGTTCGCAAGGCGAAAGGCGACCGCAAGTATATCATCTGCAACGGCGACGAGGGCGATCCCGGAGCGTTCATGGACCGGATGTTGATGGAGTCCTACCCCTACCGCATCATCGAAGGTGTCGTCATCGCCGCCCATGCCGCCGGTGCTCGTGAGGGGTTCTTCTACATTCGTCGCGAGTATCCGATGGCCGCGGAGCGCATCGGCGAGGCACTCCGCGAGTGTGAACGTCGCGGCCTGCTCGGCGAGAACATCCTCGGCACCGGCTACAGTTTGCGCCTGCGTGTGATGGAAGGGGCGGGCGCGTTCGTCTGCGGGGAAGAGACCGCCCTGATTGCATCCCTGCAAGGCAAACGCGGCACGCCGACCTTGCGCCCCCCCTACCCTGCCGAACAGGGCCTATGGGATTGCCCGACCCTGGTGAACAACGTCGAGACCTACGCCGTTGTCCCGTGGATTATCCGCCACGGGGCGCAGGCATTCGCCTCACTCGGGACGGAAACGAGCAAGGGCACCAAGGTGTTCGCGTTGGCGGGCAAGGTCAAGCGCGGCGGGCTGATCGAGGTGCCGATGGGTGTGACGATCCGGCGGATCGTCGAGGAGATCGGCGGCGGCATCAAAGAGGATCGCCGATTCAAGGCCGTCCAGATCGGCGGCCCGTCCGGTGGCTGCGTTCCCGCTGAATTGGCAGACACGCCGGTCGATTATGAAGCGCTGGCCGGCGTCGGGGCGATCATGGGCTCCGGCGGTCTCGTGGTGCTCGACGAGACGGACTGCATGGTGGACATCGCGCGATACTTCCTCGAATTCACGCAGGGCCAGTCGTGCGGCAAGTGTACGCCGTGCCGGGTCGGCACGCGCCGGATGCTCGAGATTCTGGAGCGTCTGTGCGCGGGCAAGGGCCTGCGGGACGATCTCGATACGCTCGAATACCTGGCCCACGCGACCGCCGGGAGCAGCCTTTGCGGTCTGGGCAAGACGGCGCCAAACCCGATCCTGACGACGCTGCGTTACTTCCGAGACGAGTACGACGCCCATTTGGAAGGACGTTGTCCCGCCGGAAGCTGCAAGGCGTTGATCCGGTATCGCGTGACCGATGCGTGCAGCGGCTGCACGCTCTGTTCGCAGCACTGTCCCGTGGGGGCCATCCCCATGACACCCTACAAGCAACACAGTATCGACATGGAGAAGTGTACGCGGTGCGACACGTGCCGCGCCAGTTGTCCGGAGGACGCCATCGAGGTCGTCTGAACATGCCAAGGGTCGTAATCGACAATCGGGAAGTGGACGTTCCCCAAGGCAGCACGCTGTTGGATGCGGCGCGCGCGCTGGGACTGGACGTTCCCGCTCTGTGTTGGCGCGAGGGCTGCCGGCCGAATACGTCGTGCATGGTCTGTCTGATGAAGATTGCCGGCGGCGACAAGTTCGTGCCGTCGTGCGCAACGATCGCGGAGGACGGTATGTGCGTCGAGAGCGAGACCGCGGAAGTGCGGCAGGCCCGGCGGACATCGCTGGAACTGCTGCTCAGCGACCACGCGGGCGAGTGCCGGGCGCCCTGCCAGTATGCCTGCGCGTTCGACACGGACGTTCCCCGCATGATTCGCCACATCGCCGCAGGGCGAGTGGCCGAGGCCGCTGCGATCGTCCGTGAAGCCATGCCGCTGGCGGCCGTTCTGACCCGTGCGTCGCCGGAGGTGTGTGAGGGGGCGTGCCGGCGGTGCGCGGTTGACGAGGCGGCGGCGATCGGTCTGCTCAAGCAATACGTTGCCGACCATGACCTGGCATCGCCTGAACCCTACGAGCCGCCGCGAGAGCCTGACAGCGGCAAGTGCGTCGCAATCGTGGGCGCCGGTCCGGCGGGGCTGTCCGCGGCGTACTTCCTGCTGCTTGGCGGCCACGCGTGTGCGGTCTTCGATGCGAAACCCGCGGCGGGTGGAATCCTGCTGGACCTCGACGAGAAGCAGTTGCCGCACGACGTGCTCACCCGCGAGATCGCGCGGATTGAGGGGCTCGGCGCGAGGTTCGAGTTGGCAACGTCCATCGGAAGTGAACCTCCGCTCGATGCGCTGCGCCGAGACTACGATGCCGTACTCATCGCGGTGGGCAAACTCGAAAGCGACTCGGCGGAATATCTCGGGCTCCCCGCCTCTGGAGGCCGCTTGGTCGTGAAGCAATCCACGCACGAGACCGAAGCCCCCGGCGTCTTTGCCGCGGGAGATGTCGTGCGGCCACGATCACACGCCGTTCGGGCCGCTGCCAACGGGAAAGCCGCGGCCGCGTGCATCGACCAGTACCTGCGCGGCGACAGGGTGACGAAGCCGGCAAAGCTGCCGAACTTGAAGCTGGGCCACCCGGACGCGGGGGAAGTGGCGATCATGGCCGCCGAAGCCGGCCAAACGCCCCGGGTTGTCCCGAGCGCGGTGTCACACGGTTTGTCGGACGAAGAGGCCCAAGCAGAGGCACGACGTTGTCTTCGTTGCGATTGTGAGCACCTTGGAACGTGCACGCTCGGGAAGTATGCGGAGGAGTACGGAGCCAACGCGGGCCGATATCGCGGGCAGCGCCGGCGGCGCGAAGAGCGACAGTATCACCCGGACATCGTGTACGAGCCGGGCAAGTGCATCCTGTGCGGGCTCTGTGTGCAGATCGCGGAGCAGCACGGCGAGGAGTTGGGCTTGACGTTCGTCGGGCGCGGGTTCGACGTACGCGTGGCCGTTCCGTTCGACGAGCCGCTGGCCAAAGCCCTGAAACGCGCGGCCCGGCAATGTGCGGAGGCGTGTCCGTCGGGCGCCCTTGCCTTGAGAG
>JBDRKQ010000044.1:0-49528 GCA_043813895.1 Planctomycetota bacterium | reverse complement strand
GTGACCGATCCGTTTGGTGAGGTGTACGGCTATCCCGGCCTCTACGTCGCGGACGGCAGTCTGCTGCCCACGCCGACCGGCGTGCCGCCGTCGATGACCATCGCCGCCCTGGCCGAATACGTTGCGGAGAATCTGGTCAAGTCATGACGACCCAGCCCGCCGAGATCGGCCTGCCGCTATTCGAGAGATTCCCCGGGTTGCGGGAAGCCCTGCCGCGGGTCTCTCTCGGCGCGTGGCCGACACCGGTGACAGGGGCACGACACTTCGCGGCGGCCCACCGACTCGGGGCGTTGTACGTGAAACGGGAAGATCTGTCCCATCCCGAGTGCGCGGGCAACAAGGTGCGCGGTCTCGAGTTTGTCATCGCCGAGGCCAAACGCCGCGGCGCCAAGACGATCGTGACCTTCAGCACCGTCGGCAGTCATCATATTGCCAAAACCGCGTGGCACGCGCGGCGCTTCGGGATTGACACCGTGGCAATCGTGCTCCCGCAGCCCTCCGCCCACTACGTGGAAGGCAACATCCGGACCGGCCTCGCCGCCGGCGCGAGGTACGTCCCCGCAAGTTATCTGACGCTTCTGCCCAAGCTCGCCCTGGAGATGCTCCGGGCTCGGCGGGACGGTTCAGGCGGCGTCTATTACCTGCCTGCCGGCGGCAGCTCGCTGCCCGCGTGCGTGGGCCACGTCAGCGCGGCCTTCGAGTTGAAGCGGCAGATCGAAGCAGGCGAACTGCCGGAGCCGGACTACCTTTACGTCGCGCTCGGCAGCCTGGGGACCGCCGCGGGCCTGCTGGTCGGCTGCAAGCTTGCGGGCCTGCGGACTCGACTCGTCGGCGTCGTGACTTCCTACCGCTGGTACTGCACGCCGCGGCGATGGGCGCGGCTCGCCCACCGCATCACACGCTTTATGCGTCGGCTGGACCCGAGCTTGCCGGAGACCGGGGTGACCCGGTTCGACGTGAGTGTCATCGGGACGGCACTTGGCCGCGGCTATGCCAGACCGACCGACGAGGCGACGAGGCTCATGGGGGTCTTTCGAGAGGCCGAGGGGATTGAACTGGACTCCACCTACACCGCCAAGACGCTCGACGGCGCGATGCAGTTCATCGATCGCGGCCGTCTGCATGGCAAGACGCACCTCTTCTGGCACACGTATCAAGCACCGTTGGCGGAGCCGGCGGTTTGAGGAAGCCCTGTAGGGTACGTCCCTTGACGCACCATTACCGCTACTCTGTGACACGCGCGGCGCCATGGTCAAGCGGTAGCGGTTTCAGCCTGGGAGTGTCAGCGTGAAGGTCGTCCCCTTGCCGGGCTTGCTGGCAACGGTGATCGTGCCGTCCTGTTGTTCCATGAGTTGCCTGCAAATGTGAAGGCCCAGGCCGATGCCTTGACGGTCCGGCTTGCCCTCGTGTCGGCGCGTGCTGAAGAACGGTTCGAAGATTCGATCCTGGTCTTCCGGCTTGATGCCGACGCCTGTGTCGGAGACCTCGATCCTCACCTCGTTTCCATCCGTCCGTGCGGCGGAGATGCTGAGTCGTCCCGGCGTATCCAGCATCGCCTGTCTGGCGTTGATCACGAGATTGAAGAGCACTTGTTGCAGGGCGCCCGTCGTCGTCCGGGCCGTCAGATCTTCTGGCACGTCGATCGCCAGCATGATGCTGTCCCTATCGAGGTCGCGGCCCAGGCACTCCACCGCGTCTGTGACCAGCGGCAGAATCAGCGTATCCGTCGGCCCCATCTGATCGTCGACAGCCATGCCCAGAACGCGGTGGCAGAGCGTTGTGAGGCGCTGGGCGTTCTTGTGGGTCTTCTCGACCGCCGTCCGCATCATCTCCGGGTCGTCATGTTTCAGGGCGTAGTCGCAGTAGCTCACGATGGGCGTGAGGATGTTGTTGAACTCGTGGGCGAGTGTGGCGGAGACGGTGCCCAACATTGCAAGCCGTTGGAGTTGCTCGATCTGCCTGTGGAGCAGTTGCATCCGCTGCTCCAACCCGTCCAGATGGGCTTCGAGGTCGGTTTCCACTTGTTGCAGGTTGATGTCGGTTGAAGATTCGTGGAGCATGTGTCGGGACTCGGCCTCGCGATGGTACGGCGAACGACCGTGTTATCGGCAGATGCCGGCGCGAACTTGACCGCCCCTATTCCCACGGGCGGCGGCGCCGGGGCAGGCCTGCGTGCCGCGACATCGCGACACCGGAGGGCTCTGCAGATGGACCTGCATGCGAGACTCGACACCTTGCTCGCGCTGGCGGAAGAAATAGGCCTGACGGTTCGTCGCGAGTCGCTCGGCGGCGATGGCGGCGGGCTCTGTCTGCTGCGCGGCCAACGGGTCCTGTTCGTTGATACGGCGGCGGATCTGGAAACGCGGTACGATCGCACGCTGGCGGCGATGGCGTCGCTGCCTGAAATCGAACAGCGCTACTTACCGCCGGAAGTTCGCGATGATGTGGAGGATCAGCGACAGGCCGAGTAGCCTGCTGGTGCGAGAATCCGTTCTCGCACCAACGTGCTGGGACAGCCATGACTGATGCGAAGGCAGAAATGGAGTTCGTCTCATGACCTTGATGATGAGTGTATCGGGTGTTCGCGGCATCGTCGGCGAGACGATGACACCGACCCTCGCCGCCGAACTCGGTTGCGCGTTTGGTTCGTATCTCGGCGGCGGCAAGGTTGTCGTCGGGCGCGACACGCGGCCGAGCGGTCCGATGGTGTTCAACGCACTCGCCGGCGGGCTGCTGGCCACCGGGTGCGACGTGATCGATCTGGGCGTCGTATCCACCCCCGGCGTAGCCGTGATGATCCACGAACGCCAAGCCGCCGGCGGCGTCGTCATCACCGCCAGCCACAATCCCGCCATGTGGAACGGGATCAAGTTTCTCACATCGCAGGGTTTTGCACCGCCGCCGGAACTTGCCGAAGAAATCCTCGGCAGATACCGGAACAAAGCGTTTACTCTGGCAGACGTGGACCACGTCGGTCGGATCGAGCGCGACACGACAACACATGAGAAGCACGTCGCCCGCGTGCTTGACACCCTGGATGTCGAGGCGATTCGGAATGCCCGCTTCAAGGTCGTGCTCGACAGCGTGAACGGCGCCGGCGGCTTGGGCGGCCACTTGCTCCTCGATCGGCTGGGCTGCCAGGTGATCCACATCAACGCCGAACCGACGGGCCGGTTCGCCCACGCGCCGGAACCGCTTGCGGAGAACCTCACCGGCCTGTGCGATGCCGTCCGTCATCACGACGCGGCGATCGGCTTCGCACAGGATCCGGACGCGGACAGGCTGGCCATCGTCGACAATACGGGCCGCTACATCGGCGAGGAGTACACGATCGCGCTGGCGGCGAAGTTTATGTTTATGTCCGGCAAAGGATCCGGCCCGGCCGCCGCAGCGGTGAACCTCTCGACGTCGAGGATGATCGACGACATCGCGGCAGAAGCCGGCGGCGATATCGTGGTGCAGCGCACGGCGGTGGGTGAGGCGAACGTTGCCCGCGCGGTTCTGGATCTCGGTTGCGTCATCGGCGGGGAGGGCAACGGCGGCGTGATCGACCCGCGGGTCTCCCTCGTGCGCGACAGCTTCGTCGCCATGGGGCTGGTGCTGAACCTGCTTGCCGACAGGGCAGACGCGGGACCGCTGGCGGCGATGGTAGACGCCATGCCGCGCTACGTGATGCGGAAAGAGAAGTTCGAGATGGACCGCGAGCGGATCGACGGTTTGCTGGCGAAGGCGCCCCAGATCGCCGGCGACGGTATCCTGAACGACTCGGACGGCCTGCGCATCGACTGGCCCGAGGGCTGGGCGCACGTTCGAGCCTCGAACACGGAACCGATTGCCCGGGTCATTTCGGAAGCTAAGGACAGTGCCACGGCGGAGGCACTCGTCAAGAGGGTGACGCAGCTGATGTAGTCGGCTTCGGCCTTGCGGTGTCTTATCGGCCGGCAGATACGGGGGGCGACATCATGAGAACGAGAGTCTTGGCGCGAGGCGGGGTCCTGGTGATCTGTGTGGTGGCCGTGTGGGGGATCCTCGGCGGCGGTTGCGGCGTGGGTCCCGACGCGGACGGCGACAGTGACGGCATGGGAGACGCTTGCGAGGTCGTGGATACCGCGGACGGCGCGGGGTCTTCGTGGACAGACCGTGGGTATTCGGACCCGCTCGCTTGCGCTCGGGGCTCGGATCAGGTAGCCGACATGGGTGAGATCACGGTCCATTTCGCTGATTCGCGAACCGCCTGAACTGTCAGGGACCCCCGGTTGGGTCGGCCCCGATCGGGCCTTTTGAATCTTCCCGAGGCTCGGGTATAATACCGGCGGTTTCTTGCAAGCCGAGACGGCTTCGCGCTCGGCGCCTTGAGGCGTTGATGGCTCGGTCTCATGCAATGCGTTGCGGGGACACCGGGTCAGGGTGGAAACACAGCAGCCCATCTGCGTTAACCCATGTGCCGTGAGGTGCTGGGCCGGAGCGGATTGGCGCCGAGCGCGAAGTCGTCTTTCCTGCAAGCATCTAAAGATGAGACTGGAACCGACCTTGAGCGGGCGGCGGCTCGGCTGTGAGCCGGCTTCGTGATCCCGCCTCTTGTGCCCTGTGATCGGCTGGATGGAACCTCATGTCCTACACGGTGCTCGCCCGGAAGTTTCGCAGCCAGACCTTTGACGAGGTGATCGGCCAGACCCCGATCAGCACGACGCTTCGCAACGCCATCAGCCAGGGCCGCGTACACCACGGCTACCTGTTCTGCGGGACGCGCGGCGTGGGTAAGACGTCGATGGCCCGGATTCTGGCCAAATCGCTGAATTGCCTGTCGTCCGACGGCCCTACCGTGACGCCTTGCGGCACATGCGACTCGTGCGTCGCGGTCGCCCGGGGAGAGGACATGGACGTCGTCGAGATCGACGCGGCCAGCAACACGGGCGTGGACAATATCCGCGAACTTCGTAACAACGCGATCTATCGGCCCGCCCGCAGCCGCTTCAAGATCTACATCATCGACGAGGTCCACATGCTCAGTACGGGCGCCTTTAACGCGTTGCTCAAGACGCTGGAGGAGCCGCCGGACCACGTGAAGTTCATCTTCGCGACGACCGAATCGCAGAAAGTCCCCGCGACGATCCTCAGCCGCGTGCAGCAGTTCGACTTCAAGTCGATTCCGGCGGGAGACATCGCCCAACAGTTGACGCGCATTTGCGCGGAGGAAAAGTTCGAAGCGGACGAGGCGGCATTGAAGCGGCTCGCGCGGCTGGCGAACGGGTCCATGCGCGACGGGCTGTCCCTGCTGGATCAGGTCATGTCCATGGCCGGGGCGAAGATCACGGCGGAGATGGTCAACGAGCTGTTCCCCGCGGCCCACGACGAGTTGTTCGCCTCGCTCATCGATTGCCTCGCGGCAGGCGACGCGGCCGGGGCGCTGGAAACTTCGGATGTGAGCCTCGGGCAGGGCTACGCGTTGGACTACTGGTGCACGCTTCTCATCGGGCAGATTCGCGACCTGATGGTCCTGCGCGTCTGCGGGGGAGAGACGGACCTGGTGGACGTGCCCGCTGGATTGCGGGAGCGGCTGATCGAACAGGCCGGACGATTCGACGAAGGGGCGTTCGTGTACATGATCACGGTCCTCGAAGAGCTTCGTCGTAGCGTGAAATCCAGCGGCAGCGGACGAGCATTGGTCGAAGCGGCCATCGTCCGGTTGGCCGAAGCCTCCAAGTTCTCGTCGATCGAATCCTTGTTGGCCCACGTCGAGCAGGGTGGCGGCGGGGGCGCGAGACCGACGAGCGCGACGCCCCCGCACCGCACGCAGACGCCGCGCGCGCTCGCGCCCGCGCCACAACCGTCTTCAAAGCCGCCGAGACCCGGCCAAATGCGCTCGCGGGCCGAGTCGGCTGCTCCGGCCGCTTCAAGCACTGTCGCCGCCTCGACGGAACCGGAGCCCTCGTCTTCGACAGCCGGTGCGACAAGGCCGGGCCGCACGCGGGCGGTGCAAGCTCGGCCCCAGGTGACGTCGCTTCCGCGTGCCGCGCAGCGCGTGACACAGGCGGACCTCAAGGCGGCAAACGAGGAACCGCTCGTCCAGGCGGCGCTCGATGTGTTTGGCGGCAATATCGTTCATGTGCAACGCGGCGCTCGCGCCGAGGCCGCACAACCTGCTGACAACGAAGTGCAAGCGTAGGGAGATGCCATGTTAGGCGGACTGGGAAACCTGGCCGGTATGATGAAGCAGGCCAAAGAGATGCAGTCGAAGATGAAGGAGATGCAGGAGAGCCTGGCTGATGCCCGCTACGACGCCGATAGCGGCGGCGGCGCCGTGAGCGTGACGGTCACCGGCAAGCTGGAGCTGGTTGCCCTGAAGATTGATCCCGCGATCGTCAAGTCCGGCGACGTCGAAATGCTGGAGGATCTGATCAAGTCCGCGGTCAGCGCCGCCCAGCGAAAGGCGGCCGATGGTGTCAAGGAAGAGATGCAAAAGATGACCGGCGGCATGAACCTGCCCGGGCTGGACAATCTGCTGGGCGGACAGTAACGAACGGGCGATTGCTACGTGGCCGAATCCATTCCCCCATCATTGTCGCGGCTCACGGCGGAGTTCGAGAAGCTCCCGGGCATCGGTCCGCGCAGTGCCGAGCGCTTGGCATTCCACATTCTCAAGTCGGACAAGCAGTCCGCCATTGCCCTGGCTTCCGCGATCCGCGACGTGAAGGAGAACGTGCGACACTGCCGCGTCTGTTACAACCTCACCGAGACGGATCCGTGCGCGGTTTGCAGCGACCCGCGGAGGGATCAGGGACTGATCTTCGTCGTCGAGCAGCCGAAAGACGTGATTCTGCTGGAATCGACCGGCCTGATCCGCGGCGTGTATCACGTGTTGATGGGACACATCGCGCCGCTGGACGGCGTCGAGCCTGGCGATCTGACGATCGACGCGCTGTTGGCCCGAGTGAAGTCCGGCGGCGTGTCGGAAGTTGTCATCGGCACGAATCCCACGATGGAAGGCGAGGGCACGGCCCTGCACATCAAGAGCGTCCTCGCGCCATTCAAGGTGAAAGTCTCTCAGCTTGCCCGCGGATTGCCTGCCGGTTCGCAGATCGAGTACGCCACACGCGCGGTCTTGGAAGACGCTATCGAAGGCCGGCGGGAGTTCTAGTGCTCCGTCAGGCGTCCTGTGAGGGATACAAGGGTAAGATGGGTGCCACTGGCGGCTTGCCCGCCAGTGCGGCACGGGCAGACAAGCTGCCCGTGGCATCCATCAGTTGACCAGTGACAGAGCACTATAGCGTTTTAAGGTTGAGATTGCCTACACCGCCGCAGAGGATGCATCTCATGCCTAGAATGCTCTAGAGCATTTTAGGCATGAGATGCATCCTCTGCGGCGGTGATCAGAGCCGCGCGCGTCAGCAAGCGGTCAGCGTTCCACCTTGTGGGGGATCAGCACACAGGTTATCCCCGTCGGCCACGGGGGGCCGACGCTACAGCGAAGCATGCACTCTCAACACTAAAATGCTCTAGAAGCGCTGCCGCCACACCGGCCAAGGTCATCACTTCCAGCGATCGCCCCTTGAATGACTCGCGAAGAACTCGCGGGAGGGTCACCCGGCCAAGGACGATGAGAACGGCCACACCACCGACCCGCAGTATGGCCTCGACGACAAACCGCAGCGTTCCGCCGTCACCGGCCAACGGAACGTTCGGATCCGCTGCCAGCGTCACATCGGAGCCCGCCCACGCGGCCAGTGCAGGGACCGCTGCCAGCATTCCCAAGACGATCATGTCTTGAATCACCAGGATCGAAAGAGCCAAGCGCCCGCGCATTCGGCCAAGCTCGCGACGGTCCGCGATGATCCTCAGCACAAGCGTGGTCGAGGAGAGTGCCAGCGCCATGGAAACGGCAAGCGCTGCCGGTGGGCCCAAGCCAAACCAGATCGCGATCGGCCACCCGACGACAATCGAAAGCAGGCAGGATCCGAAGCCGACCGCGATCATGCGGGCCAGTCGGTGCTTGAGGACGGAGAGGTGGAGCTCAAGCCCGATCCCGAACAGGAGAAGGATGATCGCAAGATGCGAGATGGCGCCCAGGCCTTCAGGTGAAGGAATCAGCCCGAGGGCGCGTGGCCCGATGACGGCTCCGGCGATCAGGTAGGCGGGGATCGCGGCCAGCCGCATTCGTTGCATGACAACCGCGACGACGGTCGCACTGGCCAGAATCACGACCAAGTCCGTGATGATAGCCCAGTCGGCATCTGAGACGGCGGCCAACATGCAAGAAGGCATGATCGCGTTGAACCTCCACTCAGTCGCAGAACTTTTTGCGGGCCGCATCAGCAATTGCGACGACCGCTGGGTGCTTCACTTTCCTCTCCACAGAAATAGCATAAAACCGTTCCTTCATGGACTCAACGCGGCCGATGACCCGCACACCGTACTGCCGACGTATTTCCTTCTCGATGAGGTCGGGCGCGGCAAACAGACCGGCGCCGGCTTGGCCGAAGACCTTGAGCAGCGCGCTGTCGTCAAACTCGCCGACCACCGCCGGACGAATGTCCTCGGCGTCAAACCAGTGTTCGAGTTCCCGACGCAGGGCCGTAGTGCTCGTCGGCAAGAGGAACGGCGCCCCATTAAGCGATGTCGGAAAACGTCGCCGATACGAATCGGCCAAATCCCTCGTGCCAAAGATCGAGACGCCGCACTCACCTAGCACGTGGTTGAACGCACGTACCTGGACACCAGGACCGATGGGGCTGTCGGAAAGGACGAGGTCCAACTCGTGGATCGCCAACTTCGCCAATAGCTCCGTCTGCGTACTTTCGTAACAGACCAGCCGAACCCGATCCGGCAAGTTCAGCGCCGGTTCGAGGAGTTGATGGGCGACCAGCTTTGGCAACACGTCGGCTACCCCTACATTAAATCGCACCGGGCTGCCTGTCGGTCGGCCTCTCAATGTGTCGGTCAACTCTCGGCCCAGCGAAAAGATCTCGTCTGCGTATTGGTAGACCACCCGCCCGGTTTCTGTCATCACGAGGTATCGACCGCTTCGCCGAAACAGCTTTTGACCGAGCGCCTTCTCCAACGCCCGGATTTGGGCTGAGATCGTCGGCTGTGCGAGCATCAGTTTCTCGCAAGCGGCCGCGATTGTTCCCTCCTTCGCGACCACCCAAAAGTACAGCAGGTGGTGGTAGTTGAGCCATTCCATCCCCGGACAATACATCGGCCAAATCTATCTGTCAAGCTCGAATAATCTATTATCCGATGGACCGACGGCTGCGTACAGTCAAAGTGAAGACCAAGGAATGTTTCAGAAGGAAGACAGCCATGCAGCTTCAGATTGTCGCCAGAAACTTGAAACTGACTACCTCCCAGCGAGAGATCGTTGAGCGGCGACTCGGGTTCGCCCTAGGCCGGTTCGGAGATCGGGTTCGTCGCGTGTCGGTCCGTTTCACCGACGAAAACGGTCCGCGAGGTGGCGTGGACACGACGTGCCGGATTGTGGCCACGATCGTGCCAAGAGGGGAGGTTCGCGTCGAGGTTGCGGATGTCGGAGTCGAAGCGGCCGCAAGCCGCGCGGCGGAGCGGATATCTCGCAGAGTGTCAACTGAATTGGAGCGCCGGCGAACGACCAGGGGAGCGGGAACGGCGCCAGACGCGGACGGCATCGGCGGTGCTGGCAACTTCACGAAGGACAGTGCAACGAATATCTGATCCTGCTGACGAAAGAGCAAAGGACAGGACCGATGGAGCTTAAGAGCCTAAGGAAACACATCCGGACATTGGCAACCTTGCCGGTGACAGATGCTGAAGTCATCAGTTGCTATCTGACTCTTCATGGCGGCGACCTGACAGACCGAAATGTCTTCGACACCCACGTCCGGCTCTTGAAGCAGGGAACAACTGGATCCGCGCGTCGAGACCGCGAGGACGCATTGAGGCGGATCGAGGAGTATCTGACGACCAATCTCTTGCCCGAGGCAAAAGGCATCGCGCTCTTCTCCCGCGCCGGCGCGGAGCCGTTTTTCCTGCCGATGCAGTTTCAGGTTCCCTTGCCGAATTGGGTGGCGGTGGACACCACACCCAACATCTACCACTTGATAGAGCTCAAGGACACCTACCACCGCTATGTTGTGATGATCTCTACGGAGGAGAGCGTGCGTATTCTGGAGGTCAACCTCGGGACGGTGACGGAGGAATTGTGGAAGGAGCGCCCGGAACTCCGCAAGCGTGTCGGCCGCGAATGGACCAAGAACCACTATCAGAATCACCGCCGGGACCGCACCGAGAAGTTCATCAAGGAGGAGATCAAGGTGCTGGGCCGCCTGATGTCCGCTGGCGGATACGCCCACCTGATCCTGGCCGGCAACCCTCGGATCACTACCCAGGTGTCTCGCCGACTTCCCAAGCATCTGACCGCGAAGCTCATCGACACGGTACCCGCTTCGGGAGAAGCCCAGACCGTTGACATTGTGGAGGCCACAATCGCATCCTTCATTCGAGAGGAGGAGAGCGAATCACGCCGCGCCGCGGAAGAAGTGATTCGGGTTGTGCAAGCCGGTGGCCTTGCCGCCGTCGGGACGAGACCGACCTTCCAAGCCCTGGAGCAACGCCGAGTGGACGCGATGGTGCTGGTGAATGGGTATAAGCCAGACCCTGGATGGCAGTGTGGTACCTGCGGCAGGATGGAAGTCGAGACAGTGAAACCTGCGGAGTGTCGCCAATGCGGAGCCGACGAGTTTCGAGGCTTCGATGTCAGGGAGGAGATGGTGCGTTTGGCCGAACAGGCCGGATGCGACATCGAAGTCGTGGAAGAAGGCGATCTGCTGACGCTCTACGGAGGCGCGGGTTGCTTGTTGCGATACCGCCTGCCGACCGAGTACGTCTAAAACGAAGAGACAAACTGCTTTGTGTAATCTGAAGCCGGTCACCTGTAGTCAGGGACCTGAGGAGGCGTGATCAATGGAATCGAACTCCCAATCCGGTAACGAAGTGCGCGTCGACGGAAACAGTAGCGGAGTTGTGCTGCTGGGTAGACTTGTGTGGGTGATCTTGGGGCCGATGTTCGCGCTCTTGATTACCTGCGTCATCGTGAACCGTGCGGGCTGGTTCACACCATGGGATGCGGCGCTCGGCATCGTCGTGGCCCTGATGGTCGGCGGTCGGTGGGTGGAGCAGCGATCCGGTTCTGCCATGAAGGCGACCGGAGAACCGGCCACCGTCGAACACTACAAGCGATACGTCCGAGTCCTGCTGCCGTTGGCTGCCGGAGTCTGGGTCGCAGCGAATGTGCTGGGCAACCATATCCTTGTATGAATCCAATCAACGGTCGCCACGGTGACGACACGGCGACCCTGTACCCGGCGAGTCACGATGGAAAGCGGCAACTCGGGAGTGCTCACTGCGAGTGAGACATGAAGTGAGAGGGGGCAAACAAGCTGGGCCCGCGGCGGCGGGCGTTCGTGTGGAACATAGTCTCTCCCCCCGGCGACGCAGGAGAAACGAAACATGAAGCATTCTCTTCTCTCAGTGCAGGACTCGGGCGACGTCCTTCCGAGGTATCGTGGAACGCCCATCGACACGCTCCTCACCTATCACAATCTTGGGGAGACACACGGGGTCCATAAGCGAACCGAGCTATTAATCGGGATGTGTATGGACCACCGAATCCGGCTCCGAATCCTTTCCAACTTCGCATACGTCCTGCGGACCGGCGGGGCCAACCTTCGACCGCTGGAGTTCCAGGTCTCTTTTGCCATTGCTGTAAAAGGGGTTCGGGTACTCTGTCTGATCGGACATGGCGACTGTGGCATGGTTGGCCTGGCGTCGAAGCGCGATGTGCTTGTGCGGGGGCTGATCGAAAACGCCGGTTGGGAACAACATCAGGCGGAGGACTACTTCGACCAGCATGCCTCGCGCTCCGAGGTCGGTAACGCCCTGGAATTCGTGTGTTCTGAGGCACAACGCCTACGCAAGAGATATCCAGGGATCATGGTAGCCCCACTCTTCTATGGTGTTGAGGATGGCAGACTTTACCAGATTGATGAGGGAAGCGAGGTCCGATGAGCGAGTGGCGCGGTGCAGGTTGGGAGAAGCGTACTCGACATCCGAAAGAACCCTCCCCGCGGGTTCGAACCGGTGATCCAGTGTGTCTCCGCGGAGAAAAGGAAACCGACAGGTGTCAATCAACTCGGCCCGATGAGTAGCGGGCTTTGCCTGCGGTTAGCTCGAGCGCTGCCATGCATCGTGTTGGCAGCAGTAAGCGAAAGGGCCTGCAGAGCGAAGTGTAGATTGGGGTGCGTGTCGCTCTGTTCAATGGAGGAGGGTTGTGGACAGCCTCAAGAATATCGTCGTTGGCGTCGACTTCTCGGCCTTCTCTCAGAGCGCTCTTGTCCAGGCGTTGCGTATAGCTCGATGGAACGACGCAAGGCTGCACGTCTTTCACGGAATCGACCTCTCCGCGGCGAACGTCGTCTTGGATGCGCTCCTGGCGGAACCTGCTTCCTTGGAGCCGGGTACTACCTGCGATGAAGTCTGCGACTTCGCACTCCGACAGCTCGAAGATCTGATTGCCGTCAGTGAACCTGGTGAAGTACATGTTGTTGCGGATACTGTTGCTGGCAGTCCATTCGTCGAGATCCTGCGTCGCGTTCGGGACGCGTCCGCGGACCTGCTCGTCCTCGGATCGAACGGAATATCTGATCCTGTCCGAGGAGCCGGCACGCTAGCCACAAGGTGCGTACGCAAGGCAGCAGCAAGAGTACTGCTCGTCCGTGAGCTGCACGTTGAGCGTTTTAACCGCGTCGTAGCCTGTGTGGATTTCTCGGAAACGTCCTACCGGGTCGTGGAGCAGTCCATCCGCGTGGCCCAACAGGACAAGGCAATGTTACACCTGCTGCACGTCTTTTCGCCGCCATGGGAAGGACTCCATTATATGCCGCAGCCTTCGGCGGAGACCAAGCAGAAATCCACGGACTCTCTGCGGGAACGCCTTGGCCGGGTGCTCCAACACTTCGAGAGTGACACGGCCGGGCTTGAGGTTGCGCTGCATGTAGTCGAAGGATGTCGTGGCGCGGACGGCATTATTGAGTTTATTGAAGACTCCGCGGCCGATCTCGTCGTAGTCGGAACACGCGGCCGCACCGGGATCAGAGCCATATTGCTCGGGACCGTAGCAGAGCACATCGTGCGGGAGTCACCCTGTTCAGTTCTGGCGGTCAAACCGGACGACTTCAAATACGAGATTGACTGACGATGACGCTGCTGATTTTGTTTGGGTTGGTCGCCGTCGCAGTGTCGTTTCTCTGTTCTCTTCTGGAGGCCTGTTTGCTGAGCTTGCCGCGAAGCTATGTGGAATTGATGGTGGAGCGCGGCACGCGGGCGGGCGCGATCCTGCGCGACATGAAGAGTAACATTGACCGTCCATTGGCTGCGATTCTTACAATGAACACCGTAGCGCACACAGTGGGAGCAGTGGGCGTCGGAGCCCAGGCTGCTGTCGTGTTCGGCAACAGGGCGGTTGGCCTCGCCAGCGCGATCATGACGTTACTGGTTCTGGTTGTGAGCGAGATCATCCCGAAGACTCTAGGGGCGATTCATGCCAAGCCCTTGGCGGCCCCTGCGGCGATCGTTATTCGGCTGATGATCCTACTGTGCCTGCCGTTGATTGTCGTGCTGGAGTGGGTCAACCGCGTAATTACCGGTCAGCGACATGAAGATAGTCTCAGCCGAGCAGAACTGCTGGCCACACTGCGCCTTGGACAATCGAGCGGCGCGATAGGCGGACGCGAATACCGAATTGCGTCAAACCTAGTCGCCCTTTCCACGATTCGCCTTGCCGACGTGCTCACCCCTCGTACAGTCGTGTTTTCGCTTCCGGAAGATCTCACCATCCAAGAGGCAATCGCGGAGCACGATCCCATTCGGTTCGCCCGGATTCCGGTATATGCGGGCGATCCTGAGCAGATCACAGGGTACGTGCCGCGATTCGCCATCCGTGCCGCGTATTTGGCCGACGAAGGCCACAAGCCGCTTAGAGATCTTGCCAAGCCTATCCCAATCTTCCCGGAGTTGGCGACGGTCGGCGATGCCCTGGACACCCTCATTAAGAACAGACAACATATTGTGCTGGTCGTGGACGAATATGGCGGCATGGCGGGCATTGCGTCACTGGAAGATTTGATGGAGACACTGCTCGGTGAAGAAATCGTGGACGAAACCGACGTTGTCACAGACATGCGGGAACATGCGCGACAACGAGCTGCCCAGCGACATCGCCGGAGCTCAGAACGCACGGGAGATTCGGAGTAGCAGTATCCGAGGCAGCTGGTCTTCGATGCGCGGTCGAAGTCCTCGAACACAGTGACAAGCTGAGGCTCCTCGGAGGCGTCGGTTGCCCGCTGCGCTACCGTCTCCCGGAAGAGTACCTTTAGTATGACAGCGCTACAAACCGCGATCGCGGCTCAGAAAGGCAGATCGCCGGAACGACGAAACCGAGTCCTCGATAGCGCCAGTCACGGTCGGACACGAACCTAGCGCTGTCATATTAGAAACGGAGGTCCGGTCTATGCGATGATTCAAGAACATCCTGCTGGTCGCTGACCGGAGCTATTGTCAAATGTCGTTGATGCAGCGTGATCAAGCGGCTTGTTTCTCGGGTTTTTCTCCATCGACAAAACGCACTCCGGCGACCACGTCTGGCAGCAGCTTGGCGCCGTTCAGTGTTCGCCATTTGCGGGCCGCGGATTCGCACAGCTTGAATACCATCGCCAGGCACGCCATGCGGCTGCCGTTGCCCTTCGTTCGACGGTGACGCAGCCGAACCGTCGCGAATGTGCTTTCGATCGAACTTCCCACTTGTCTGGAAGAGCTCGACGATGCTTAGCACGCCGACACCCGCCCTGCGATCCCTGGGAAGCACATGCCCCAACGACCTGGTATGACGAAACCCGGAGGTCGTTTCGAACTGGGATCCGAAAGGCCGTTCAGGCTGCCTGAGGGCCGATTTCGACAGCTGGCGCGCGCAGAAAAAAACGGGACAAATTGCCGCGAGCGGAAAACGCGGTAACTATTGGCCGGTTAGGGGGTTACGAGAGAAAAGGCAAGAAACCGAATTTGGGACAAAGGGGCAAAACGGGGCTTTTCGCGAGATCGATTTGGGACGGCGGGCGGCTTGGCGTTGCCGCGCGCAAATCGTGGCGGTTCCGCGGATTAGGCCGGAGAACAGGCCGTCCGTCCCAAATTCGGATTTCCGCGCGCGCGGAAGGAAGCGCGGCAATGTCCGAAACCCGAAAGTGGCCATCCGGGCGGGTGGGACGATCGGTGGTCGAGGGAGCTCCGAACCGGCGTCGAGGCTGGCTCGACGCCGGCTGGAACGAGGCCGGCTTGCTTTGCGACACAATCATGCGGATACCCGTTTCTGCTTTCGGCCGCGAGGCTTGGAGGACATGTACGCTCGGAATGTCCGGATTGCCCGTTCGGACCGACCGAGCGGCGTTCCATCGATCTTGAGCTCGAACTCGAACCGGAGGGCCGCGTTGAGCATCACCCTCTTCACCGGTCTCGGTTTGCGACAAACCATCACGATAGCGCTGTCCCGCACCTCCATCGTCGCCTGGCGGATGTCGCCGAAGAACGGACGGAGCACATGGCGGAACTCGTCCGCGGCATAGAACTTCTGGAACTTCTGCTTGGGCGTGCCGGCACCCGTGACGATCAGGCCGGGCTCGGTCACGTCGGGGATGCCGAGGAACGGGCTGTTCTTGTTCCGCACCTGTCCGAGGACCTCTCGGTACCGCGCCTCATCGACCGACCGCACGGCGATGACCACCTGTTTCGCCCGGTGTCCCAAAGCTGCCAAGATGGTCAACACCTGTTCTCGATCGCCGACCGCACCGATCGACGAAAGCACGAAGTTGCAGAACACGGTATCGGGTCGCCATCGTGTAGCGATCTTCGACAGGAACGCATCGACCAGCTTCCGCGAGAGTGCGAGCGACACCTTGCCGCGATCTCTCGGAAACGGCTCGACCGGCACGGCCTCGACGCCGATCCTCTTCTGAATCCAGCCGACCTCTTGCCGGCCGCCGGCACCGAAGTCGACGATGCGGCGTCCGTAGACTGTGGTGAATGCCTCGCGATGTTCGCGGTTGGCGAAGTTGAAGTCGGCCAGGTCGAGCGGATACTTGAAGCCCCGTCCGAGCTTCAGGTGTTTGCGGCGCATCTGCGCGAAGGTCGCGTTCTGGCGGAGTTGGTCCGCCGCCACCTTCTTGAAGAAGTCCCAGTCGCCGCTGATCTGATTCAGGGCGACATTCATGGCCTTCTCGGTCGCGAGGCTGACATCGACGAAGATGGCCGGCGGCTGCTCATAATCCTTTGCCCGCGGATCGTTCTGCCGGCGGAGCTTGCGGATCACTTCGGCGTTCGCGGTCGCCCGTTGGTGTCCGCCGACGATATTGCCGGTCCGCCGATTGATGACGACGGGCATGACCCAACCGAAGCGGATGAGCGATCCCATCAGCACCTTGAGCGTTCGGGCGTCCATCTTCCGCGGGTTGTAGTCGGCCGGGATGAGCGTTTTGTAGTTCACTCGCTCGATGTCCGTCGCTATGAAGGTCTTGCCCATCTTCCTGGTCATGCGGCTTTCTGCCGCCCGATTCGTGGGTGTCGTCCTTGACACTCGGTGTTGCCTGACTCGTCGGCCGTTGGTACAAACTCTTTCGCAAACTTGTCCGGCGTGAAAAATACCATCGTGCTGCTAACGCGATGGCGTTGCAGGTCGCACGTCGGCCACCTGCCGCGCCGGGCCTGTGCTTCTATGCCGTCCTCTTCTTTCTGCCTCGTGGCTTCCGTTGGCGGCGGCGCTCGGCCGCTAATCTGTCGTACAATTGCTGATCCGCCTCGATCGCCTCAGCCAGGCGAGAGAAAACGGGCTCGCGAGGGACACTGCTATTCCGTTCGACTTGATAGATCGTCGCAGGATCACAGCCCAACTTCCGTGCGAGTTCCGACTGAGTCATTCCGAGTCGTTCTCTTCGTCCACGGACATAACGACCGAATCTCAAGTCCGTGGATTCTGCGGGACTCGGCGCCTCACGTGCAGGAAGAAGCCTCGCCTTCTGAATGAGCACCTCGCCGAGTTTCGCCGCTTGATCGGGCGGCAGCAGGGCGCCGTAGCTCTCCCCCGCCGGCCCGTGCAAACTCAGGACGATGCAGGGCTGGTAGGGTGGTCCTACGCCAGCGCGGTCGAGCGCGTCCTGAGAGACATCGGCCAGGCTGATACTCGTCGTTGCCGCGCGGACGCGGCCTTGGATGCAGCGGAACTCACTCACGTGGTTTTTCCCTATCATTCCGGGCGGCGGCATGGATGTTCTTGTCTAGGCGCATGCCACGGCTCCCTTCTTCGCGTCGAGGTCCAGCAGTGCCAGGGCCAAGGCATCGATCAGGTTGGCATCTTCCAGCGAGCCCTTCCTCGGCGGGCGTCCTGTCATCGCGCGAAAACCCGCACGCCCGCGCGTGCGATAGCCATCCATGGCGACTACCTGGTCAAGCTCTTTGAACCTTTCGACCAGTCGGGCAAGATGGTCGTAGAACCTGGCCGCCGCCTTATCGTTGCGCGTCCTCACGCGTCGCGTAGTGCGCTGCATCCAGACGAGGTGGTCAAAGAGGGCCTCGCTACTGGTCGTAGCCAGGCGTGCCGCGCGGCCCAGGCCGGAATCTTCGAGCAGGTCCTCGGCGAATCGCTTGATCTTGGCGGACCGGGCGTCCGCGCCTTTCTGCGTCCTCGGGAGCCCGAGCCGCGTAAGCTGGCGGTCGATCGCATCGGCGACGCCGTCGTCGAACCATGCCGCGAACGCCTTGTAATGCGTGCGGCCGGACTCGACCATCTTCCGCATCGTCGGGTCGTTCCGATAGCCTTCAATGGCCTGGCGGACCGCCTCATCATTGAATCGCTGGTCGGGCGGCTGTTCGAGGTTCCAGCGGTAGAACCTGATCGCCACGAAACGGTTGTGCCGCGTGCGGTGGGCTCGCGAGCCGCCGACGACGCCGGCGAAGACTGCCGACCAATGATCGATCATGGCGTCGGCGAATTGTCGTTCGTCCGGCATCCACGACTTGGCGTAGCGGTTGCGCTTCGGTCGTTGTGTCGCGCCATCCGGCAAGCCGGGCAGGGCAGGTTGTTCACGCGGCGGCTTCATCCTTGGCGGCACTCCGTTGCCTGTTCTGTTGGGCCTTTATCGCCTTACCTCTCACGGCTTTGAGGAGCTCGATTCGTTCCTTGCAATCGTCGCTCGTGCGGATGATGTGCATCGGTCCGCCGTGGGTCTTGTACTTTCTCTTCGCGAGCCAGGCCTCGACCTGCTTGACCGACTTGCCGTAGTGGCGGGCGAGCCATTCGGTGAGCTCGCGGTTGAGCTCCAACTGCTCGAACGTCGGCATCCGGGCGACGCCCTTCTGCAGGCGCGGCGGTCGCGGCTTTGCCGGCTTGCGCCATTGCGGGCGCTGCGCGTAGTCCGGGTGCCGACCGGCCTTGAGGGCCTCGATCAGGGCCGACGCTTCGATCAGACTGAGGTTGCGGAGGGATCGCTTGCAGTGCTCCGGCGCTAGGTCGCGGGCGTCGTCGACGTCCATGCCGCGCTGGTGCACGAGCATGACGATGTACTTCCGCTGCGAGGGCGTCGACGTGCCGGGTTTGGTCGGATTGCCGTGATCTACGCGCATACCTTTGTCCAGATCGCGATAAGCCAGTCGGCCTGTTTCTCGGACAGAGCGCGGGTTCGCCAGCGCGCATCCATGTCCTCAATAAAGTCCATCTCGCGGCCGGTCATGCCGGACTCTGTCGCGAGAATCTCGTCTAGCATGTCTTCCTGCTGTTGCGTCATGGCTGCGGCATTCCCGCAACGACATCATCACAGAAGACGTGGCCACACGAGCAGTGCGCGGTGACGCCAATGACTATATTGCCGGGCATCTTGTCGCACCGTTGGGCACAGGTGCTGGCGTGCACCCTGTCGCCGAGAGACTTGAGAATACACCGTAACGACTGCTCTGCTGCGCCAAGCCCGGAGCGCAGTTCGTCGTTGTCGCCCGCCTGCTTCAAGTGAAACAGGGCGTGCTCCAGCTTGTTCCTTGCATCTACTACGTATTCTCTGTCAACACTCTTCATCGTCGCTCCTCAGGATCACGAACGGCCGGTCCACTCCGTGTCCACAACACGCTGACACCGCGCCGGGGATTGTTCCGAGGCAGGCGTCGTGTCCTTGTTCTCGCCGTCAACACGCAACCAGCTTCGGGTTGTTGATGATCCGGGACAGGCGCTTGATTTCGCGTTCGAGCAGGGCGTTGCGGTTGCCGAGTTCGCGGACCTGTTTCTTGATCTCGCTGAGTTGCAGTTCGGCCGTTTCGGCGCGGACCTTCCAGAGCTTCACCTGCTCTTCGACCGGCAACGTTTCATCCGGTTCGGACGGCAGCGGCGCGTCGTTGGCGATCGCGGCGGCGATCTTCTTCTTGGTCTTCTCCGACTTCCAGAGGGCGACGCCCTTGCTGAGGTACTGCTTCTGCGTCATGCCGTCCTGGACCGCCTGGATCAGCTCCACGTGGTCGACGCCGACAAGCTGTGCCGGGGCGAACCACTTGTCGAGCAGTTGATCGAACGGGTCCTTGCCCGTGCAGCCCTGCTTGTGACACCACGCCCGTAAATCGTTCGTGTGCGACTGGAGCATGGTCACGTAGGCGACGGCCATCTGATAGGCGTGCTTCCTGGCCTGCCGCAACTGGACCATCGCGTTGTGAGCGTTGGACTGCAAAGCGCCGCCGTGTTGCTCGAACTCGCGGCGGTGCTGGTTGAAGAGTTGTTTGTCGGTCATAGTCTTTCTCCAGGCTTGAGCGTGTTGGCTGCAATAGGTCCCGCCGGGCTTGATCTGGGATGGCTTGCGCCATCCCAAAGGGATTCCGCATATTTGGCAGACGCAGTAACGTCCGCCACGGTACCGCGGATGTCTGTGACCGAGGAGGCTTGTCCTCGGAAGCATGCCCTTGCGTCTGTTCCGAAGCCGATCACGCTCGTTGATGACTTCGCGATTGGCGGCCCTGTACTTTCTCGCCGAATCGACACATCTGTCTCGGTTTGCCGCGTACCACCGACGCGACTGGTCATTCTCTTTGTCCCGGTGGGCTGCATGCCGTCGACGGTTGTGCGCGCGCTGCTTCTCGGGGTTGGCCATATAATGCCGCCGTTCGTACTCTCGCCTACAGTCTGGCTTGCGCGTGCACACATCGTGTGAGCTACTCCTTCTAATCGGATCGCCGCAGACATCGCACCGTGGTGCATCTCCTTGGTGATTGGCAGCGTATCGTTCTCGCTGCTTCTTTCTGGCCGCTTCCCGATTCGCCGCGTACAACCGACGCGCCATCTCGCGGACCTTACTGCGGTTGGCCGCCCTCCACCGTCGGTTCCCCTCTCGCCTGCATTCACGTGTTCGGCTGCACAAGCCGGCTCTGTTGCTCGCCCGCAGCGGGCCGCCACAGACGTCGCACTTGCGGGTTTGATTGTCTGTCGTGGTGGTCATGGTGATCTAGCTGTCAGTTATCAGCTATCAGTTGTCAGCCGTCAGCTATCTGAAGCTGGCGTACAAACTCTTCCACGGCTCCGGGCCTCGGTGTGATGCCGCGTTTGGCACCCTTGCGGAGGATCTCTTCACATCGATCGACGTTCACTTGCGGTCCGCCCGCGACCCACCCGTACATGCGGGCACTCTCAAGATGGATCGCGCCTTCCGCCGCATCGACGGCACTCTGCCATTCCTCTCGCGTTGTCGGGTCGTTTGCCATTCACCGTAGCCTTCTTCGCGATCATCCCGCAGCCCGTCTGGCGATCTCGCGGTTGCGATCCAGTGTGCTCTCGATTTGCCGCATGATCTCGGGGTTTGCGACGCCCGCGGGGAGTAGGACCTTCTTCGCCGCGCTGCGAAGCAAGGCCGCGTCGATGGTCCTCTGCTTTCGCAGTGCGGCGTAGATCGCCTTATCGTAGATGTTGGCGGCCATGCCCAACATGCCGATACCGATCGTGCAGGCGATGGCGCACAGGAGTTCCGCGCCATCCTGGGTCAGCTTGACCTTGTCGGAGTTGAAGATCGCGACGATCTCTTCCAGCGTGAAGAAGGGCCGCGTGGACCCGCCCTTGCCACTACTGCCGCGCAGCAGGTCCATGACGTAGCACACGCGCCGGTTGAACTGATCGTCCAGGTAGTTGCCCAGGCCCATTCGGAGCGAGTCGACGCGGCGGCGAATCTTGTCGGTCCCGAGCAACAGGATCGGGATGCCGCACTCGTCGGCCAGGTCGCGGAGGAGCTCGTAGCCGGACGGGCTGAGGCGGTGGGCCTCGTCCACGATCAGAAGGCGAGCGCTGCCGCGGAGCTTCTCGACCATGAACTCGATCGCACTGGACTTGTTCGGCCGGCCGCGCCAGCCGGCGGACTCGATGATCAGCTTGGCGAGGCCGCTGTCCGTTCCCGCTCGCTGGCGGATGCGGACCAGGATTGAGTTCGGGTCGTAGGCGTGCAGGGCCTTGGCGGCAACGGACTTGCCGCAACCGCTCGGCCCGACGGCCAGGACGATTCGTGCCCGTTCGTCGTCGACGGAGCTTGCGCCGGGCGACCTGGCGTTCTTCTTGGCGATCACGGAGGCGTCGCGGGCCGCCTGGAAGACGGAGGTCTCGTAGAAGCCGAGCGGCTTGATTCGGCGGCGGCGTTTCTCGTCGTCGTCGACCCAGGCGTTCAGCTTGCGGAGGACCGCGTCGGTGTCGCCCTTATACTTGCCGCTGAGGACTTCGGAGACGGTCGAATCGGCGAGGCCGATCTGAGCGCCGATCGCCCGATAGGTGAGCGTGTATTGCTTGATGTGCTCTTTGATCGTCTCGCGGACCTGGCGTGCCACGTTGTCCGGGATCGAACCGGTACTCGGCAGTCGTACAGCCTTGAGCATGACCCTGGCCTCCATGCCAATCGCCTCGCCCACCGGGTCGTTGTCGGCGGGCGGTGGCGGGACGTCTTGCCCCACCGGCGTGAGTGTTGGCTTGTCGTTGTCGGGGGTGTCGGTCATCTGTCACTCCCCAATGTCATCCAGTCCGAAGAAATCCGTATCGTCGTCCACGGCGGCCGACTCCCACGGCGGCATGTCGTCGCCGCCGGCGAGCATGTCGTCGACGGTGATCTCGTCGTCGGTGCCCGTTCGAACGGCGATCGAACGCTGTTCGCTGGGGGCCGGTCCGGCGGTTGCGAGGGCCTCTTCCAGGGCCGGGCGGATCGTGAACGTCGGCGGCGTGACTTCATCGGGCACGCGCCGGCCGTGCTCGGCTTCGACGCCGGCGGCAAAGTTGGCCAACAGGTCGGTCGGTTGTGTGTTGAGCAGGACTCGCCGCGCATCGCGGGCTTGCTGCCTGTATGGCCGCAGGAGCCTGGCCTGGCGTTTGCCGATGTCGGCGGCGTCGCGCTGGGTGAAGCCGCGGAGCGCCTCGCACTCGACGACGAATAGCGGCGTGCGGTCGAGCCGGCAGACTGTTGCGCGTGAGGCGTCGTCGGGTTGAATCGCGAGCAGGACCTTCTGACCTTGAAGCGCTACGACGCGGGAATCGCCGAGGCCGTACCATCGGCTGTTGTGACGCACGCCGTCACGGCGAACGAGTTTCTGCACGAACTCGCAGAACAGGTGATCGAGGACGGTCTCGGACTCCATGCTTGCCGGGTCGTCGCGGAATGCTTCCATCGCTTCGAGCGGCGACTTGCCGAACATATCGACGGCCGTGTGCGGCGTGCGGTGGTAGACGTCGACGAAAGCGGTGAACGACCGGCGGATGTCGTCCACCGTAGGCAGTTTCTCGATGTTCCGGTTGACCCAGCGTTGCCGGTCCTCGTGGCGCTCGCTCGGGCAGCCGCCCCAGAAGGAGGCGTTGAGCTTGTCCCAGTGTTCCTTCATGGTCTTGAAGAACGACTCGATCGGCTTGGACCAGGGCGTGTACGGCATGACCGGGCTGGCCTCGATGCCGAGTTCGTCGAGGATACTGCCGATCCGCGGCCCGTCGAAGCTGCGGACCTTCCACCGCTTGGAGTGCGGGGAGCCGGTGGCTTTCTTGTAGTCGTGGCCCCAGTCGACTCGCAGCAGCGCGGGCTGGCCGTGCTTTGCGATGCCGATCTTGAGCGAGCCGAGAATCGTGTTGCTGTCCGCGAACGTCTCGATGATCCAGCCGACGACCCTGCGGGACCGCATGTCCGTCCAGGCCGTGATGTACACTTGGCGCGTGGCCTTCCACCCGCGCGCGGTGAGCACACGGCACATCACGTCGACCGTGCGTTCGTCGCCGACCCATTCGACGCCCGACGGGATGGACTCGAAATCGCGGTGGCCCTTGGGGATGCAGGCGGCCTTGGCGGACCGCTCGCCCTTGGCCGCGAGGACCTTGAGGATCTGCGGCGAGCGGGTCTTGATCGCCTGGCGGACGGCGGAGTAGCTGCCGAGCCGCCACGCCGGATCGCCCCGGTGCTTGAGGGCTTCGCCGCGCGCGATCGTGAGGGCGGCCTTGAGTGAGATGCCATTACCGCAGTGCACCAGGTTGAAGGCGTAGTCCAGCGATGCCTCGCCGCTGATGTCGTCTCTATCGGAGGCCGTTGACTTGCGGACGAGGCCCCGAATGCCGTCGTTGTATTCGCTTTTCCAGCGATAGAATGTGCTGACGCTGATCCGCTTGATCCCGTCGCACGGCACAACGCGCGTTGCCTTGAGATGCGCGACGTACCGCTCTCGGTTTTCCCGTTCAGTGCGGGCATCGCACTCAAAGTCAGCCAGGCCACGGAGGATGTCGCGCTTTGCGACGGCGACATCTATCGCGGCCTGACGCACGCCGGCCTTCGTCAGTTCGGCGATCTGCTCGCGGTCACGCTTTGCCCGGTCGACGTCGTTGTGCAGGCGTTGGTCGGCTCGCGGGTGAATGCCCCACACGCCGTCGAACTTCCTGGCCAAGCCGCCGGCGGACCACTCTTCGCACCGTTGCCGCGCCCGGCGGTAGCTGACGCCCATCAGCGGCGCGGCCTGCTCGATCGTGAGGAACGGCGCAGGCACGCGGGCTTGTTCGTCGGGATTGGCGGCGACGGCGAGACTCATGCCGGCACCCTCCTGACGTGGCGCATCGCGGGGATGCGGCGTTCCAGGCGACGGACGTCCTTCGGATTGTGGAAGGGGCCGTGCGCGGAACGGATTCGGCGGTGATGGTCCTGGAAGGCCTCGGTCACGCCGCAGACACCGCACGCGATTGCGACCGACCTGGTGGCCCCGATGATGTGTCCGCCGAGGTCGAGCTCGTCGACCCACGGGCCGACGTCGTATTGGTCGTTACCCACGGGCTCGTGGCAGCAGGGGCAGTTCATGGCGCGCCCTCCGAAAAATGGCGGCCGCGCGCAGTGTCAAACGCGCGACCGCCCTGCTGAGGGGAGGAGACGCGACTCACGGAAGAAGAATCACAATTGAGCCGGCCGGGGCGGCGTTCGGGGCCACGGTCCCGGTTTGGGCGGGCCGCATTCCTGCCACCGCCACCGCTTGTAGCCCGGGCACGTCGTGCGCGCCATGCCGTTTGGCGTATTTCGGGCGAATGCTGGGGATTGGCTGGGTTAGGCATCGCGCTTGTCCCAGCCGGCTCGGAGAGCCATGAATAACGGCCGCGCGGTGCGAGGACCGCGCGACCGCAGGAGGGGAAAGAAGCCGAGATTCGTTGTGCGCGTGTCATCACGCCATCACATCCAGTAGGTTGCCTAAGCAGAGCGGAAAATCATTGACGAGTCTGGGGCCTAGCCGCCGGATTCGCATGCACTGGTTTTCGATTTCCACGATTCCGCTGTACACGCCGCGGGCCGACACCTCATCGGGGTTCTCGGACATGCGCTGGACCATTGCATCCAGCCGCTGACCCATCACTTGCAGATCGAGTGGCACGCGGTCCGGCTCGTAGTCGGAAGACCAAAACAACAGGCCAGGTTCGGCACGGGCGGTCGCGTCCGTGCGTAGCGGTCCAATGCTCCCCCCGTGCCGTTCCTGGCTGTGCGGCAACGGGCAACCCGCCCGGTGAGTGTCAATAGTGTCTGTCGCCGGAGTTCGCTTCATGGCGCTACCTTTCGTTCGTGTGCATCCAGGGCCGCGTCCACGCGGCTGATATCAGCCATGGCCGCGGCCGCATGGCCGTGAAATCGCTGGATTGCCACCCGGTCCGAGTCGTCGATTTTGCCGTCTTCGAGAATTTTCCCGATGTACGGCAACGCCTTGGCGAGTTCCTCTATCGACTTGCTTGTGCGGGGCAGGAGTTCGCCGACGGGTGGGATGCGGGCGGGTTTCGCGACTTGCGGCCGTGCGTCATTGCACGCCGGCCCGCGGCAGAAGACGAATTGATGGGTGATCGGGATGATGCCGCTGATGAGACCGAGGAGGCGTAGGTCGCACGTTAGTTCGAAGGCCGCGCGGAGAACGTCGGAGGGCAGCGTCCGCTGGTCGCTGAGGTACTTGTAGATGCTCTTGGCGGCCAGGCCGCTACGGTTGGCCAACTGGTTGGCCGTGACGTCGTGCGTCTGCATGACTTGCTGGAGGACTTCGACGTCGCGTGCCATTCGCTTTTCCATGTATCGCCCTCCCTGGCGAAGGATTACCTCAGGATTCGCTGGCGGATCGTCGTCGGCGCGTCATACTTCCCTTAGAATCGCGGCCGACAGGAGGCTGCGATGGACAAGCTGCCGAATCGAATCGCCGTGTCCGGCAAGGCGTTGGAACTATGTCTGGCCTTATGCCAACGAGAGATGTTCTTGCCCCGCGAGGTAGACGGCTTCGTGGCGGCGTTCGACGAGAGCGGGGACAACGTTCCGAAATCGTCGCGCGACCTTGCACTGACTCGCCGGATGCTGGAACGCGCGACGCGTCGTCCGTGGCAGGCGAGGGCCGAATGGCTCGCGCATCATTGCGAACCGCGAATCCATCACTATCTCCACTGTGGTTTCTACGCCGCATCGCTGGCTGTGCAGCCGCAGTTCGACTACGAGGTTTCTTCCCGCTGGACCCCTTCGCTGTGGAATGCGATGTCGGGGGCTGGATGGACTCAAGCACGGCACGCTGGCGACTGGTCGCCCTTCGCACGTCTGATTTCGACAACGCTGGAATACTTGGACTGGGGCCGCCTTGGCGGGGCGCCCGACCTCGCGCGTTGGCTGTCTTTGTTCTTTGTGGCCGGCGGCGAGGTGTTGGACCGGGCTTCTCCGCCTTGAACGGGTCCCGAGCCGTGTACAGCTCAACAGCCCAGCCGATGCGGAGCCTGTCTGCACCGAAGAGCCGTGCGTGATAGAGGTTGGCGAGGGGCAGAGCCTTGAAGTATCCGGTTTGGATTGGGTCCTTGCAGAACTCGCGTTTAGCAGAATCGAAGGCGGGCCTGCTGTCGGCGCGGATCAAGGACCATAGGTCACGTGAGCATCGCCCGATCCAAAAGGTTGCCTTCATGGCGGTTGTCTCCTCAATCGCGGGGGCGGGATTCGAACCCGCAACTTCCGGTGCATGAACCCGGGTATGCCCGGCGAGCTGCCGTTGCTCTACCCCGCAGTGGTGGAGCGCCGCCGCCTGCGCAAGGGTCTTGAAAACACAGGCGGCGGCACCCTTCGGTCATGGACGGCCCCGGTGACCGCCACCAGGCGAGCACCGTCCGGGGCCGGCTTGTCTCAGCCGGCTTTTCGTGTGCGTCCCGCTGGCTTGCCCGCGCGGTCCGGCTGCTTGGCGTCGAAGGCGCGGATGGCCTCTTCGATGAGGCGGTAGAGCTTCATTCCGCGGCTCTCGGCCAATGATTTCGCGGTGTTGTGGGAGTCAGTCGAGATGCGAACGCTTTTGGTCATACCTGAAAGATACAGCCTAAAGGCTGGAAGTCAAGCCTGTGGGCGAAAAAAATATGCAAAAAGTGGAAGGCGTGGTATTGGGGCGGCATGGCGGGTAACTGGCGAGACCGGTTGGAGCGGCGGCTGAAGGACTACAACAAGTCCGCGGTGGACCGGCAATTGGGCTGGCGGGAGGGTCGGCTCTCGCAGTTGTTGGGTCGTGGGCAGATTCTGAACGCCATTGATGCCGTGCGGCTGTGCCGCTTCCTCGGCGTGACGGTGGAAGAGGTTTTCGGGGACAGCCGGGCCGGCCGCACGGCGAAGACCCGGAGCAAGGCCGTTTCGGCGATCGAGCCGGTCGCGCGGCTTCTGGCGTATGCGATCGCCCGCGGGCGTTACGCGGGGCAGAAGTCCCTCAGCTTGGTCGGTGAGACGGAGATTATCGAGGGCGAAGACTGGCAGGGCGAGCCGGGCTTTGTGCCCTTGTTGGCCCCCATTGCGGCTGGCGAGCCGCGAGAAGCGACGGACGGCGACTATCTGGCCGGCAGGGCAGAAGCCTACGCGCGCTTCACGATTGAGGACCCAAAAGCCTTTGCGCTGCGGGTTGACGGCGACAGCATGTCGCCCGATTTCAAGCACGGGAACGTGATCGTCGTGTCCCCCAAGATCGGCTTGCCGACCGACCACTTCCGCGACGGCAGGTTGGCGGTGGTCATCTTCGGTTCAGAACGAACGGCGACATTCAAGTTGATCTGGACCGGCGACTCGCGGGACAAGAGGCGCGATTGCGATTATCTTCTCAAACCGATCAACGCCGCCTACCCGAAGATGCGTTTGAAGGTCGGCGAAATTGCGGCCATCTTGCCAGTCCTGGGGCTGATTAAGCCGGGGCGATCTGGGTGATCTTGGGGAGGCTGTCAGCGCTTCAAAGGGCAATATGACGTGCGAGCCAACAGCGACGTTCCGATGCCTGCAAGTTCGTCGACAAACGCGCCCCCGTCCTCTTTGTGGCTGGCGCCAGTCTGTGTGGTGGAGGCGTTTCGGATCACAAGCCTGGCCAGAGCCATCGTGAAAACCCGACGTCGCATGATGGCTGCGAACGACCGGCGGGCGTGGAAATGTCTAAGGAGGACACCTGTGCCGGAGATACCACAAGATGGCCGACTTCGCACGTTTGACATTCAGTGTGCGGGCTGTGGCCGGAAGCTGACCGTGGACGAGACGATCCTGCGCGTCCCGATGGAATGTACGTCCTGTGGCGTGCCGGTGGACATTGACGCTTACGAGCCTCTTGTTGCGTTCCGGAATGAGGTTAGGGCTCGCCGCCGGGCTGCGAAGAAGCAGGCACGGCACGATCGCGTTGAGGGTTGGGCGGATTCCCTCAGGTTGTGGAGATGGCGAAGGGCCGAGGAGAAGTTTCGGCGACTGGCCGAATGGGAAGCGGGAGGCCGACAACGTGAGGCCGAACGCGGTCGGCGCGAAGAGGCAAAGAGGGAAGCGATGGAACGGCAGGGCATCCGTCTTCAGCGAGCGCGTGCCCGGGAAGTCGGCGTCATTGGGATGGTATGCCTGGCACTGCTTTCAGTGGGCTCGTGCATCGTTGGGGGGGTTGTGCTGGGCAACGCCGAGAGTGCTTTCCACGAAATCGAAGCGGGCATACTCTGGCTCATAGCGACAGTCGCCTTCTCGGCCCTCTGGATTGTGCACATACTCGTTTGTACGCGTAATGTGATCCTCGACATGGACGAAAGGGATGAAGATCGGGACGCCGCGTCTCTCGGTCGGAACAATGAGCGGAGAGACTGATGCTCCGGTTGATGGGATACCTGTTTGTGGTCGCCGGGCTCCCCCTCACACTGCTCTTCTGTTTCCCCGGTCTGGGCTGCATGGCGGTTGGCTGCCTGCTGATTCTGGCGGGAAAACGCCGCTGAGCGGGCTGCGAACTTTTTTTTGAGAATTCTCTTGACGGCCGCGCCCAGACCTATCTAGCATTTTGGCGCTTGTCTCAGCCGGCATCCGGAGAAATCCGCGATGCCGAAAGGTCACGGACGACCGAATAGCCCCCCACTCCATAACTGCTCAGGCAATCCGCGCGGAGTTTCTCATTCATCACGATTCTTTTTTACTGTGACCAGGGGGCGGCGCTGCGCGCGCAGCGTCGCCCCCGCCGGTTTTGACTGCATCCGACCGCCTGCACGGGCAGGTGACCTGGCAAGAGGTTCGAGTTTCTGCGGTCGCCCGCACGGTCGGTTTCTCCAGCCCCGTGCGGGCGGTCGGGCGCAGTCCGGCGGCAAGCTCAAACCGCCGAGCCGGAGCGGTGCCACGGTTGCGGCACTTGAAAGAAAGGGGCGTGCGCGATGCCTTGATCGGATTGTTGGCAGACGACTTAGGGACCTCCGCGGCGGCCGGCAATCACCGGCTGTCGCGGTGTGTTTTGTGACGAGGATGAATCGAGGATTGTAACCACACAACCCATTTGACCAAGGACGGCAACCATGAAGACACGGACGTATCTACAACACCTCTGCACCTGTTTTGCCATTGTCACTTTCATCTGTCTGGCGGGATGCGGCCAGCAAACCGCCGCGCCTGTCGATCAGGACACGGGCCAGAAGACGGTCGTCCCGACCAAGACCGATCAGGACCAGGCGACGCAAGGCTCGCAGGTTTATCTGTGGATCGTGAATGCGCCGGGTCGCGGCGCGCTGCCGAGTCCGGGAATGCTGAACGTGAAGGCGGATGACGGCGTTTCACAGTTGATCGACAAGGTCACGACCGCCGACGGCGCGACCATCGAGGGAACCGATGCCGGTTACGCCCAGGCCGGCTTTACCGTCAATATCACGACGGGTGGGACGACGCCCAACGTGACCGGCACCACGAGCGCAGAATCCGGCGTAACACAATCGCCGGCGGCGTATCCGACTGCCAATCCGGTGCAGGAGATCAAGCCGTCGGTGTCGGTACCGATCGGGGTGGCGATGCCGGGTGGGATTGCGGATGTCCAGGGCACGGCGACGGGTGAGGGCACGAGCACCTCGTCGAAGACGAGCGAGAACGATATGCGTTGGGCGAAGGTCGAAGCGGCGCTGGACAAGTTGGACACCCTGTTGCCGTTTCTTGAAGGGTTCTTCAACGTCCCGCAGGTGCCGACAACGCAACCGGTGAGCGCCGATGGCACAAGTGGTTGATCTGAAATACTCGACGCTGATCGGAACGCCTAAGCGGCTCATGGAAATCATGAAGCTGCTCGGCGGCTCGGGTGCGTCGGCGGTCGACGCGAAGTTCTGCAACCTCGTCGTCCTGGACAAGCCGGTCACGCGGGAGCAACTCGTGGACGCGCTAGCGACGACGCCGAACCAGGTGACGTGACAAGGGAGTGCACAGATGAACTCTGACCCGAAACCGGGGATCAAGACGACGGAGTTCTGGGCGACGGCGGGAACGATCATCGCGTCGCTGATGATTGCCGTCTGCCAGCCCGAAACCGTCGACAAGGTCGCACCGTGGACCGAGACGGCGTGCGTGATTGCCGCCGGCGTCGCGGCCGGTCTTTATGCCCTGAGTCGCGGTCTGGCGAAGAGGTCGTAGCCGGTGGACGTGCCGCAGTTGGACCTGATGACGCAGTTGGCGCAGCACGTTGCGGCGGTGCAGCAGCAGGGCGGCGCATCGCTGCCGAAGGGCGACGCCTTTTACGGCGGGCACTTGGGGCGATTGAGCGATGGGCAGCGTGCGGAGATTCGGGCGTACTGCGGCAAGCATGGCGTCCGGGCATCCTTGGCGCGTGACGCGTTGGGCGGCCCGTCCATGCGGATCGGCGGTAGTGAAGGACCGCGGTGATGGACGAGGCCGAGACGGTTATGCGATACGCGCTGCTGTTGGCGGCGCACGGCGGGCGGGATTTGGGGCCTGGCGCTGAGTCGCCGGCGATGCAGAGCCTGATGGGCGCCGGGCTGCTCGACGGAGATCGGCGGATCACGGAGTTGGGCGTGCTGGTTGCCGAGGAGACGATTCAGGCGGCCGCGCGGTCGGAGCACTGGCTTGTGAACCATGAGCGTCGTGGATGACAGAGCGGGCGGCGGCGCGGCGGATGACGGCGTCGCGGACAGGGTGTTGGCGATGTTGAGAACGATGGGCGCATACGGGGCCACACGGGCGCGGCCGCAGGCGGAGGTCGCACGGGCGATCGGGATCGACACGCGGCGGCTGCAACAGGCGACACTCGTGTTGAATCTCCGTGGCGAGCCGGTGGTGTCGCGTTGCGTGAGGCCGTTCGGGGTCTTCATCGCCGAGGGCGAAGTCGAATTGCAGGCATATCGCAAGCAACTGCATTCGCGGCTGGTGGGCAACGGGCGGCGGCTGGGCGCGGTGAACCGGATGATTCGGGCGTGGGTCGCGGAAGCGGACACGGAACCGGGCGGACAGAGGAGGCTACAGTTCGCATGACGCTGGACACGTTTCTGAAGCTGGCAACGCCGGTGCTCATCATGATTGTCAGCGCATGGATCAAGGCGGCGATCGGTCGAATCAGCGATCGGCAGGTCCGCGTCGAACGTCGGCTCGACTATGTCGAAGCGGACCTGAGGGCCAAAGTCGGAGACGAGGAATGGATTCGCGAATCGATGCGGTTACGCAATAGCGTTGAGAAGCAGGGTGAAACGCTTGCCCGGATTGAAGGCAAGGCCGATGCGACGCTCCAGGTAGCCACGTCCGTGAGTCGGCTGGCGGCGGCGATCGAGAAGGCGAAGGAGACGTAGCGTGACGAGAGACGAACGGGCGCTGGCCATCATGGAGGACCGCAAGCTGGTCCTCGGCGTGCTGAACCTGCGTTACCCGAACTACGTGGCCGGCGACACGGTGTACAAGACCGTGCTTGGCTTGTCGACAGAGTTCACGCGTCGCCGGTTGCTACGAGACCTGACGTACCTTTGCGACAAGGGTTACGTGAAGTTCAAGGGGCTGCATGGCATCGAGGCCATGTCGCTGACGACTACGGACTGTGCGTTCGCGTTGACGGCGCATGGTTTTGACGTTGCAAACAGGCTGACCGTGGACCCCACTTTGGACGTGTAGGCGATGGCGAAGCGAGGGCGCACAGCGAAGGGCCGGCGGATGGACGAACTCGATCCGCCCTTGCTGCGCGATCTGGACCTGGCGATCGAGTCAGACGCCGAGGAGTCGCCACGGTCGCTTTTCCGCCGGTTTGGGCTCTCACAGCGCGGCGTCGGTTATGCGCAGTTTCGGAAGCACGCCTATCGCCTCCGCCAGGCGCTGCCGGAAGGGGAGAAGCCAGAACCGGACGCTGACGTCGATCCGGACATGGAGGACCTCGGGCGGGGCGCGCGTCGCGAGCTCAAGCGTCTGCTGACCTCCGGCGGCGTGAAGCCGTATGTGCTGATCAACCTGGCGAAGCTCTGCCTGGCGGACCAGTTGATCGACATCCGGCAACAGGCGGAGGATCGGGCGGCGGAGAAGCACGCCGCATGGAGGCGCGAGGTGGAGGCGAAGCTGGCGGTGCAGAAGTCCGCGGCGGATGCGAACCTTGACGCCTTGGCTGAGGAAGAGGACATCCCCGCGAAGGTGCGGGATGCGGTGAAGCAGCTTTACGGGATCAGCCTGTGACGGCGACGACAGTTGACAATTCGGGGGCGGTTGCGGTGGCACCGCTTGTGCCGCTACTGCCGTATCAGCTTCGGCGGGTCGACTGCGAGTCGCGGTGGACGTGGAACTGTTGGTCACGGCAGACGGGGAAGAGCTTCACATTCGCATTGCGTCGGCTGTTGCGTGGGATGAAGCGGAATCGATTGCAGATCATTCTGTCCGCCGGCGAGCGGCAGTCCAAGGAAGTGATGGTGAAGGTTCGGACGCACGTGAAGGCGATTCGCCGCGTGGCGGACTGCTCGGTGTCCGACATACAGGAGTCGTACTTTCAGGGGACGGAGTTCAAGCAGTTGGAGATTCGCGTTCGGGCGGCGAACGGGTCTTTTGATTTTCGGATCATCGGATTGCCGGCGAATCCGGACACGGCGCGGGGTTTCACGGGCGACGTGTTTCTGGACGAGTTCGGGATTCACAAGGACTCGCGTGAGATCTGGGCGGCGATGTTCCCGATTTTGACGCGGGGCAATGGGGAGTGCGACATTTGCTCGACGCCGAAGGGCCTGAAGAACATGTTCGCGACGTTGCGGGGCAATCGGCAGTTTGATCAGGACGTGGTGACGATCGAGGACGCGGCTGCGCAGGGTTTGGATGTTGACATCGACGTGTTGCGGGAGGGGATGAACGACGAGCTGTTGTGGCGTCAGGAGTTCCTGTGCGAGTTCCTGGACGAAGCGTCGGCATTCCTGACGCACGAGATGATCACGGGGTGTCAGGATGCCCGGCTGGACAAGGCGTGGAACGCGGAGAAGTCGGCGGCGTGTGCTGGGGAGGAGTTGTACGTTGGCGTGGACATCGGCCGGTATCGGGATTTGACGGTGATCTGGATTTGGGGACGGCCGGCGGGGACGAATCTGTTGTTGACACGGGGCGTG
Source organism: Planctomycetota bacterium (assembly GCA_043813895.1). Lineage (GTDB taxonomy): Bacteria > Planctomycetota > Phycisphaerae > UBA1845 > UTPLA1 > CAZTAR01. The sequence goes on along the minus strand of JBDRKQ010000044.1, from coordinate 16,137 downwards.
ATCGAGCTGGCTGGCGCGCGGTTCGCGGTGCAGGAGGATGTGTTGTACCGCATCTTGGGGCAGCGGAACGCCAAGCGGTGCGCGATTGACGCGACGGGGATTGGGGAGCAATTCGCGGAGCGGGCGCGAGAGCGGTTCGGCGATCATCGGGTGGAGAGCGTCAAGTTCACGTCTGACAGCAAGAACGACATGGCGACGGGTTTGCGTGTGAGGGTGGAGGACGCGACGGCGCGGATTCCGATTGATCCGGACATCCGGAACGACTGGTCGTCGATTGAGCGTCAGGTGTTGCCTGGCGGGTCGCTTCGTTATTTGGCGGATCGTGGAAGCGGCGGGACGCCGGGCCATGCGGACCGGTTTTGGGCTGCTGCTTTGGGCGTTCGTGCCGCGTCGCAGAAGGCCTATGTCCAGCCGCGATTCGAGCCGGTGGGGCCGCTGACATTCAACGTGAAGGGGCTGTGGTGAGCGGACTGTTGAGCAGGGTGAGCAACGCGGTCGGCGTCCTGCGCGGCAAGGGGGCGGCGCCGAAGGGCGGTCGGCTCGTGCTGCCGATGCCGGCCGCGGAGTCCGATCTCTTCACGGGCGAGCTCACGCCGGAGTTGGCGGTCTCGATTTTGCGGACCGCGGCGTATGGCGATCCGTCGCAACAGGACAGCCTGTTTAACACGATGCTGGAGCGGGACGGGCATCTGGACAGTGTTTACAACCAGCGTTTGCGGGCGCTGACCGGCAAGGATTGGGAGCTTGTTCCGGCGAGCCAGGTGGGCAAGAGCCCTCGGATTGAGGAGGGTCTGGCGGAGGACGCGCACGCGTACTGTCTGGAGGTGCTGGGGGACCTGGACGGTTGGGAGGCCGTGCTCTGTCATTTGGCGGAGGCCATTGGGCGGACGACGTCGGCGGCGGAGTTGCTTTGGGAGTCCGTGGACGGCTCGCGTCGGCCGGTGGCGGCTGTTCCGATTTCGTTTGCCTTGTTGACGGCTGATTCGCGTGACCCTGGTCGGTTGCGGTTCGTGGTGGAGGGCGACTGGGAGGGGATTGCGGCGGACGCATATCCGGCGGGGAAGTTTTTGATTCACACGCCGCGGTCGTTGGGGGGGAATCGATTTCGGGGCGGGTTGTTGCGTGGCGCGGTGCTCGGCTACATGTTCAAGAATTTCGGTCGGAAGTGGTGGCTATTTGGGTTGGAGAAGTTTGGGTTGCCGATCGTGATCGGCAAGTGCGAGGACGAGGACAAGGCGACGAAGGATGCCTTGGTCCAATTGATCCGCGACATGGGCGTCAATCGTGGCGGCTTCTTTCCGATTGGCGCGGAGGTGGAGATCAAGGAGGCGGCTGTTTCGAAGGGAGAGTGGCCGCACGAGCGGATCATCAAGCACATCAACCTGGAGTATTCGAAGGAGTTTGTCGGTCAGACGCTGACGACGGAGATTGGGGAGACGGGTGGCGCTCGTGCGGCGGCGGAGGTGCACGATGATGTGCGTGGTGATTTGACGGAGGACGACGCGCGGAAGGAGGGGTCGACGATACGGGAGCAGTTGTTGGTACCGCTGGTGCGGTATCGGTTTGGTGATGGGGCGGTGATTGGGGCGCCGTATTTTCGGCGGGTGACGGAGGAAGAAAAAGACCTGGAAGCAACGGCTCGCCTCATCTCGACGGCGGTGAATGAACTGGGGGCGCAAGTGCCCAAGAGCATCGTCGAGGATGAACTCGGCATCCCGCTCTTGGCCGCAGACAACCGCGACGAACCATTGCCCGGCAGACGAACGGGCTTCGATCCGTTCGGTTTTGAGCCGGCTGCGAATAGGGCGGACAAGCCTGCCTCGCAACTTTGTTCATGCGGCCACGACACCGTCGTCATCGCCAACCGTCACCTGACCGAGATCGTTGCGCGCCGTAGGACCGCCGTCGCGAAAGCGGTTGGCTGGATCGTTGCCGCGGTGCTGGCCTCGCAGGCGCATACGCGGAATGTGATTGCGCAGGTTGGCTCGCACGTCGAGCAGGCGGGTTCGCTGGAGCGGTCGTTAGACACACTGCCTGACCTGTTCGACCGGCTTCCGGTCGAAGACCTCGTTGACCTGGAGAACCACTTCCTAGTCGCCGGTCAATTGGCGGGTCGGCTGCATGTGATACAGCGGGCATCGGTCAACTCTCGGCGGTTCCCCGGCCGCGGATTCGAACTGGTCGCGAACGCCGAACGAATCGACTTCGAACGTATCCCGTTTGTGGAGGCGATCGAAGCGTTGCGTGATCGCGTCGGCCTCAGGCCAGATGCCTTCGAGGCGCTGGACGCTCAAGCCAGGTCGAGGGCCTGGCGGGTTGCCGGCGTCTGGAACATGGACCTGCTCGCGGTCGTTCATCGCGCGCTCGTGTCGTCGATGGCGGCCGGCGAAACGTCGCGGGATTTCCGGTTGCGGCTGCCGGTGATGTTCGACCGGCTCGGGTGGACCGGTGAGAACCCTTGGCACGCGGACATTGTTCACTATCAGAACTTCGCGATGGCGCACGCGGCCGGACGGCTTGGGCAGTACCGCGAGTTCGAAATCAACGCGTGGCGGTTTGTGAACACTGGCGAGTCGTGTCCGATCTGCGAGCCCGTGGTCGGCAAGGTCTTCGCCCTTGACGACCGGCGGTTCTTCCCGCCGCTGCACTTCTGGTGTGATTGCGAAGACGAACCGGTCTTCGATGAAGAGTTGGATGAGGGAGAGATTCAGGACTCCACGCGGGTCGAGAATCCGGCGCTCGCTCAAGAGCAGTCGCGGTTGTCGGGTTTCAAGTGGGACCCGGCGGAGTACGGGAATTTGGAGGCGCTACGGTTGTCACGGTTTCCGGAGGCGTTGCGGGGTGTTTTTGGTCGGTTTGGGTCGGCGCGAGGATGGGAGGTAGTCGGGTGAAGACGACGCTTTTTGAGGGACGTGTGGCGATCAATCGTGTTGCGATTTCGGTTGAGGAGCCGGAGCGGATATTGGTTGTTCCGTGGGGCGAAGTCGACAGCGAGGCGGGTGGGTTCATCGTTGACGGTGAGTCGGCGTCGGCGGTGATTGCGGCATTCGCGCGTCACGGGACGGATTTGCCGATCGATTTGGAGCATCAGACGCTTGGGGGCGAATACGCGTCACCGACGGGCGCTGCACCGGCGGTGGGTTGGATCAAGTCGCTTGAGGCGGTGCCGAGCGAGGGGATTTACGCGAACGTGGAGTGGACGGCGGCGGGCTGCGAGTATGTGAAGGCCAAGCAGTATCGGTATTTGTCGCCGGTGACGATTGTTCGGAAGCGTGATCGGCGGATGGTGGGGTTGCATTCGGTCGCACTGACCAACACGCCGGCGATTGTGGGGATGGTTCCGATCGTCAACAAGCATGAGGTAGTCGTCAACATGAACGAGAAGTTTGACAGGGCGATGTGGTTTCTGAATTTGGAAGCCACGGCCACAGAGGATGAAATCATGAGCGCATTGGAAACATTCCTCGCGCAGTTGCGTGAGCTGGTGGGCGTCGCCGAGAGCGCCGATCAGGGAGCCATCGTCTCGGCGTTGAAGGCGAAGTTGGAGAGGCCGGCGGAGGGTGGGTTGAAGGCGGCGGTGTGCAAGGCGCTGGCGCTTGATCCGGAGAAGACCGCCAGCGACGACGAGGTTGTGGCGGCGGTGAACGCTCTGCGGAAGCCGCCTGCCGACGTGGTGCCGCGTGCGGAGTTTGACGCGGTGGCGAACTCGCTGAAGGAGGCTCGGGAGATGCTGACCGCGCTTGAGGCGAAGAGCACGGATCACGAGGCGGAGGCGCGGATCGCCAACGCGCTGGGCCAGGGGAAGCTGACGGAGTCGATGCTGGAGGCGGACGCGGCGGGGAAGAATCACTTCCGCGAACTCGCCCGCCAGCAGGCGGACTGGGAGGCGTTCATTGCTCGGCAGCCGGTGGTTGCACCGGCGAGCGGTAGCGTGGTGGCCAACTCGGGCAGGTCGAGAGCGGCGGCGGGTGGCGGTCGCGTGGCGGTGATCAACAAGGCGAAGGGCGAGTGGGACGGCGAGCGGGAGTTGCAGGCGTTGTGCAGCAAAGAGGCCTACGTCGCCGACCAGCTTCGCGAGGCCGAACTGGAGCCCGCGCTGAGCGACAAGGACAAGGAACTGCTCGTCGCGAATTAGGTGCAACACGGCGGGACTGGAATCCCCCGCTTGAGACATTGAACCAAGACCCAACACGGAGGTTATGACCATGATCGAGATCATCCCCATTGCGGCACTCATCCTGATTGCCGCCACCCTGCTCAAGCCGCTGTTCGCCCTCGGCGCCAACACGCTGGTCGATCGCCTGGTCGACCAGGAACTGCGCGAATACCAGGTCGGCGCGGCGGAGCACATCTATCGCAACGCACTGGTCGGGATCGACCCGGCCGGGTACCTGAAGGCGTTTGTGCCGGGCGACGTGTTTGTCGGCCTGGCTTATGAGGAGGTTGACAATTCGTCGGGCACGGCGGGCGCGAAGAAGTGCCGCGTTTATGTGCAGGGCGACTTTATTTTGCCGCTGACGGGCGTGGCGATCACGGACGTGGGGGAGGCGGCGTTCGCGACGGGCGACGACGCGGTGGCCTTGAGCGGGCACTTTGACGGCTTTGTCGGGCGCATTCTGGGCGTGTACGCGACGAACCAGGCGGTCGTGCGGTTGAAGTCGCCTGGTGAGAAGCCGAGCGCGGCCGACGCCGGTTGTTACGAGTTGGTGCATGACGGCGAGGTTTTCTTCCCGGCGACGGGTGCGGACGGCGCGACGGACGGTCCGCAGTATTCCCGCGGGTTTAAGCTGCAATCGGCGCTGGGGCTGGGGGTGCTGCAAATCGCCGGCGAGGACGGGGGGATTCAGTTGGGGTTCGACGCGGTGGCCGAGGTTGCTTCGGCGACGATTTCGACGCCGGACGTGTTCCCGGTCGACAAGGCGATCACATTCGAGGGTCGGCTGCGGATGTCGGACATCGGCGATGCGGCCGCGATCGACCTCGATTTCGGATTGGGTACGCTATTGACGGCCAACTCGATCGCCAGCACCAGTCACGCCGACATGGTCAACCTGGCCTGTTTCCACATGAACGGCGCGTCGGCGAACATCTCCGCGCAATCGGACGACGAGGTGACCGACGTGGCGGTGACGGACACCGTGATCGACAACGCGACCGACGCCGACAAGGACTTCAAGATCATCGCGCGTCCGACCGGCGTGGTGGAGTTTTGGATCGACGGCGCGCGGGTCTTGGCGGACACCGTGTTCGCGGTGGGCGCGGCCGCGGCTCTCTGCGGTTTCGTCAATATGGAGAAGACGAGCGACAACACGGTCGGCGTCGTGAAGATCGATCGGATTCGCGTGGCCGGCGGCCGGGCGTAAAGGGACACACGGCAAGGATTCGTTCCTGCCTCAATGGTACATTTTCACCTCAGCATGGAGGCTTGACTGATGGCAGTGATCAGCACAGGACTATTGACCAAGGGGTTGCGGAGCGAGTTCTTCAACCGACTGACTGCGACCCCGAGCGTTTACCTGGATCTGGCGACGCGGATCGTGTCGAACTCGGACCGGGAGACGTACAAGTGGCTGGGCACGGTTCCGGTCATGCGCGAGTGGGGCACCGGTCGCGTGGCCCATGGACTGCGCAGCGAGAGTTACTCGATCGAGAACCTGAAGTACGAGTCGACGATCGAGGTCGATCGCGACGAGCTCAGCGACGATCAGACCGGGCAGATTCGCATTCGCATCCAGGAGATGGCGGTTCGGGCCGCGACGCACAAGGACAAGCTGGTTGCCGACCTGCTCGCCAACGGCGGCGGGGCCGGCTATCTGGCCTACGACGGCAGCACGTTCTTCGCGACCGACCATGAATCCGGGGACAGCGGTGCGCAGAGCAACAAGCTGGAGTTCGACATCAGCGCCGTGATGACCGCTGAGCCGAACACGCCGGATGCACCGAGCATCGCCACGTGTAAGAAGGCGTTCAGCACGGCCTTGGCGGCGATGATGCAGTTCAAGGACGACCAGGGCGAGCCGATGGACATCTCGGCCTCCAGTCTCGTCGTTGCCTGTCATCCGGCCGTGTATGAGACCTGGCTGACCGCCCTCACGGCCGGCATGATCTCCAACACGGACAACGTCCTCAGGCAGTTCAGCACGCGGGTGCTGCCGATGGGGCGGCTCAGCGACGTGAGCGAGTGGTTCCTGCTGAAGACGGACGGCGTAGTGCGTCCGTTCGTGTTCCAGGACCGCGAGCCGATCGAGTTCAGTCAACTGGTCGGTGATTCGGAAGAGGGCTTCAAGCGCGAGAAGTATCTCTACGGTGTGCGGGCGCGCTACCGGCTGACCTACGGCTACTGGCAGTACGCGGTGCGGACCGACTTCGTGTAGGCGGCGCCGATCGCAGCCGCGCTCGGCGGTCGTGAATTGAACTGAAGACTCTCTGGAGGTCTTGTAATGAGTGAAGGAATGAAGGGCGTGCATTTGTCCGCGGGCAACCAGGTTGTCCACGGACCGCGCGTTCCCGTTAAGAACATTGGGTGGCGGCGGAAGCTGTGCGGCGTGCTCGGTCTGAAAGAGCCGACCGACACGGAGCTCCATCAGGCGGCGGTCGTCGAGATCGGCGAGCTTCGTGATGAGGTCGGCGCTCTGCGTCGGCATCATGGGATGCCGCCGTCGGTCGTTACACAGCCGCCGTCCACGGGTGACGACGACACGCCGCTGTCGGAGATCGGGGTGAGCGACGAGGTTGTCGAACTGCTGGTCGCCAACGATCCGCTGCTTGCGACCGTGGGCGAACTCGTCGTGTGGATGGAGACCCGCGACCTGACCGAGATCCCCGGTATCGGCCTGGGTCGCGCGAAGGCCGTTAAAGAGGCACTGGAGGCGCACGCCGCCGAAGGCGGCAAGTGAGCCCGGAGGCTGACCTGTGTCTTACGCGACGCTGGATGATTTGAAGCAGCGGTTGGGTTCGAACGCGGACCCGCCGGGAGCCTATGAGCAACTGACCGACCGCGTCACGCTGACAACGGGCGATGACGCGGTCGGGCAGGAAGTGCTCGAGGCCGCGCACGGCGAGGTCAACGGCTGGTTGGCCAAGCGGTACACGGTGCCGATCGCTGTCAGCGCGGACGCGACGCTCGCACAGCGGCTTAGGGGCGTCACGCTCGATCTTGCCGAGCACGGCGCGTGGGAGACCAGCCCGACGCGGATCACCACGCCGAAGCGCGTGGCGGACAACTACGCCGCGGCGATTCGTTGGCTGACCGAAGTGGCTGCCGGCGGCGCGTCTTTGCCCGGCGTGACGGAGGTCCCCGCGGCGACGGTCAACGGGCCAACGGCGATGACTGTCGGGCATGAGGCGAGGTTCACAGAGGACAACCTCAAGGGCCTTTGATGCGTGGCGTTCAGGTACATCATCCAGGTGGATCGGCGCGATTCGAAGGCGGTTTACGACGTCTTCGAACGGCTCCGGAAGACCGGTCGAAACCTTCGCCGGCCGCTCGGGCGGATCGGTTTGTTCATCATGCGCGAGGCGCGGCGGGCGCTGCGCACCCGTACTCGCGATTGGGGGCCGCCGACAGGCCGGTTGCCGAAGTCGCTGGCGATGCGCGTGGACGACGTGTCGGTCGTCGTCGGCTCGAACCTGGTCTATGCGGCGATTCAGCAGCTCGGCGGCGAGGTCAAGCCCAAGGGGCACAAGTACCTCGCGATCCCTGTGCAGCGACACCTTCGCAGGGCGGGCGTGTGGCCGCGAGACCTGCCGCAAGGCTCCATGAAGTTCGTGCCCAACGCGAGCATCCGCGTCGGCTCGCACAGTTGGACGGGGCCGGCGTTGGTTCGCGTCGAGGACACGGAGTTGGAAACACCGTCCGACGGCGCGGGCGTGAAGGGAAAGGGCAAGCAACGGCGCCGGCCGGTGCGGAAGGCGGGCGAAGTGATGTTCGCGTTGGTCAAGCGGGTGCGGATTCGCGGTCGGCCGTACCTGGAGTTTGGAAGGCCGGCGCGGGTGTTTGCACTTGCCGAGCTCGAACGGGAGTACCGGCGGGCGATCGGAGGGTAGTGCGGTGAGTAATCCGCTCGCGGAAATCGATGCCATCGTTGCCGCAGCGCTCACTGAGTTCGAGCCGCTCACGGCAGTCGTGCCGGTGGGGAGGATTCAGCTTTGGGACCGTGCCGTTGACATCCGCGGCGAAGTTGAGGAAGCATCGGATATGGGCTGTCGAATCTGGATTGTCCCGATGGACAGCGACCCGAATCTTCCCTGGTCCAGCGGCTCGGCGCGATTCGATCGCAATTACGACATCGGCTTCGGTGTGGGCAATCTGCTTCTCCCGCAACTCCGTGGTATCGAGTGGTTGATCTACAAGGCACTGGCTCGGCTCTTCGAGCTCAAGCGTGCAGACGGCGCGACACCGATTGCGAACCCGGTGCCGTTCCAGATCGAGTCATTCGTGCCGACGCGAAGCGATCCGGAGCGGGGGCCGCTTGTTAGCGATCCGCAGGAATGGACGGACCTGATCGGCGTCAAGGCCACCGTGGTGACGGCCCGTTCGAACCTGCTTACGTAAAGGACTACTCATCATGAGCAAGGACGACAACAAACCCGAGACACCAGCATCCGCGCCGGCGAAGCCGGCGGCGGAGTTCAACTTCAAGACGCCTATTCCGCTGCCCGACTGGGCGGTGTTGATTCAGAAGGTCGCCGGCCCGATCGGCATCGATCCGAAGTTCGGCATGGTTGTGATCGGCGGCGTCGTCACGACGTCGGTCAATATCGCCGCCGAACGCGTCAGTGAACCGTCTGCCGAGTTCACGCCGTATGGCGACGAGTCCACCGTGAAGATCAGGCGATACCTTGCCGACCAGCAAGTCGCGGCCGGCAAGAAAACCGAGGGTTGAGACCGTCGTTGACGGCCGCCCCGAGCATGGAGGCTCATCATGCCCCATAGTATGCGAAACATCGTCAAGGCCGGCAAGGAGTCGACGCGCGGCACGGCCGTGGCCACAGCGCTCACGATGCCGTTCATGGGAGAAGGGCTCCGCCCATCCTTTCAGCGGCACCTGGCCAAGATCCGTTCGTCGAGCACGTTCCCTTATGTGACCGCGCACGTTCCGCTCGGGATCAACCATGCGCTGCGATTCACGCCGGAGGTCAACGTCGAGACGGTGCGCGACATCTTCGAGATGGCCTTCGTGCGCGACGCGACGACGAAGCTGCTCACGTCAGTGACCATCGAAGAGTCCGGTGTCGGCATCGACCCCATGAAGTATGCGGGGTGCGTCTGCTCGTCGTTGGAGTATGCGTTCTCGCGCAGCGCCAACCCCGATGTCAGCGCGGTGCTGGCCGCTACGATGGAGTTCGCGGCCATGAGCGGCGTGACCGTGAGTGCTCCCACGGCGGGCACGCAAGGCGCGGGCGGTCACTTCCAGATGGCCAAATCGACGTTCGAGATCAACAGCGTGTCGGCGCTGGAGGTCCTGTCGTTCCGAGGGCAGAGGACGAACGCACTGGCGATCGGCCCGCACGACGCGGACGGGAACATCACGTACATCGACGACGGCGAGGTCGACGACTCGTTCGAGTTGGTTGCCAGATTCGCGGCCGCCGCCTGGCGGACGCTGGTCAAGAATGCCACCGAGCACGACTCGCAATTCATCCTCGCCACCGGCACGGCGAATGAGACCGTCACGCTGGACATCGGCGCGGGCCAGCTTGAGAGCCACGAGCTTGGCGAGGATGGCGGCATCGTCACGGAGCGGATATCGAGTGTGGCGGCGCACACGGGCTCGGTCGCACCGGTCGTTGTCACGTTTGGCAGTTCGATCGGCGCCGGCGCCTTGGACATCGACTAGGAGAGAACAATGCGAGTAGACATCTGCGCGGCCCCGCCGCCGCTGGCGTTCGGGGAGGGAGACGAGCGGTTCTCGCTTCGCCTCAAGCACGTCGGCAGCGTGGAGCGGATGGAGGTCTTGTCGGCCTGCGGAGGCAACGACCTGGCCGAAGTGCAGCACGTAATCAATCGCCTCGTCATCGGCTGGCAGGGTGTTGAAGACCCCAATGGCCTGGCGATCCCATTCGACGCCCTGGATAAGGACGGGAAGAAGGTCTGCAACCTCGACGCCTTCCTGGGCTCGCTTCCGATCGCGACGCAGGTCTCGGTCATCGGCAGCGTGCTGGCGTTCCTCGGCATCAAGGAGAGCGTCACGCAGGGGTTGGTCGAGCGTCTGTCAGGCACGACCGGAGAGACGATCGTCACGGACCCTACCGTACCGCCGGCCGGCGGTACGCGGACGAATGCGTCGACCGGCTCCTCGACCTGAGGAACATTGCGCAGTGGGCGGCCGTGCCGATCGAGTTGATCGCGGCCATGCCGGCCACGGCGGTGCGTGAACTGAAAGAACGGATCAACGCAAGGGACGGGAGCGTCATTCAGAACCGCGGCGAGAGTGAAGTGAATAGATGTCGGAACTGAACTTTGGAATCCGGATCGGGGCTAGGGACGACTCGCAGGGTATCCTGCGCGGCGCGCTGTCGGGCTTCCAGTCGTTTGCCCGGACCGTCGCCAGGCCGATCACGATCCCGCTGAGGGTCGCCGGCAAGGGACTGGCGATCCTCCGCGACATCAATCTTGGCCTCGCACCGATCGTCCGCGGTCTGGATAACATCATCGAACGCGGCACGGGTTTGGAGGTCGTTCGAAAGAGCTTCGAATCGCTCACCGGAACAGGCGGCCGTCAGGCGGAGCAGCTCGCACGCCAAATGGTGCAAGCCGCCAATGGCACTCTTCGGTACGCAAAGGCTATGCAGATCGCCAACCGCGCGTTGTCGTCTGGGCTTAACATTCAGCAGATCTTGACGACGCTCGATTTCATTTCAAAGAAGGCCATCACGACGGGCATCAGCGCCGAGACGGCGATCGACAAGGTCATTACAGGTTTGGCGCGTGGATCGGTCCTGTTCCTCGACGACTTCGGCCTGGTCGTCGACGGCCTGGAGGGGATCACGCGGGCCTACGACGGTATCAAGGGTGCGGGGGCCTTCGACGATCTCGGCCCCGCCGCGCAGAAGGCGGCGATCGTCAACCAGGCTATCACCGAGATGCGACAACAACTCGGCAGGATCGGCGTGACCGGCAACGAGACGATCTTCATCTGGCAGGGGCTCAAGAATCAAATGGGCGACGCCGTGGACAAGTTGTTCATGGCGGTCGGCCGAAGTGAATCGCTCAAGAACGTGCTCAAGGGCGCGCGCGATGTTGTCGCCGGCATGGTCAAGCACCTGGAGGGCGGCGGTAGTCTGGGCGACCTATTATGGGGCAAGGAAGGCGGCAAGAGCGGCGGGCTCTTCGGATTCCTCAAGGCGGGCATTCTCGACCTCGGCGAAGTGCTCGGGCGCGGCATCCTCGGCGGACTGTTGAAAGGCGTCTCGCAATTGCCAGCCCTCTTCGATTTCGGGTGGCAGAAGATCAAGGAGGCGTGGTCGTGGGCGATGGATGAATTGCCCAAGGCAATCACGGCCGGACTGAGTTGGCTCAAGACTGACTTCCTGCCGGCCCTGAAGCAGACGCTAATCGACACCTATCAGTGGATCATAGGCAGCCTCGCGGACCTTTTTTCGTGGTTTGGCGACGAGTGGGAAATACTCAAAGATCAGTTCAGCCGTGACGGCATGTTCGATCCCGGATCAATATACCCGCAGGGCAAGACTCTTTATGAGGCACAACAGCGAGCCGAGAAAGAGGGCAACGCCATGCGGCGGCGCCCCAGTGGAATGGATGGATCGCAGGGTTATCCAACCATGACGCTACCCTTCTCGCTTGCGCAGGTACTGCCGATCGCGGCGATGGGCGGCGGGAAGAAGAGCTTGGCAGAACTCGCCGGCGAGAAGGGGGGCGAACTCCTGAAGGGCGGCATCCTCGGTCCGGAGAGATCGCGCACTGGCACTTGGTGGGATGACTACAAGAAAGAGTTTTCATCGCCCGCGCAGCCGAAAGAAGAGAGAGCGCCAATCTCTTTCCTCGACCCCGCGTCCTTTCCGCTTGGCCAGCGAACCCGGCTGCGCGCACGTCGGGAGCAGGCGCGCTTGGAACGGAAGATGAACACGCTGGACCAGTCCGACGCGCCGCTCAACCGCCAGGCCGACAGGATGACAACGCTCGCTATTGCAGACCTCCGGCGGATGGGGCGCGATATTCGGCCCGGCGACAGAAAACGCATCCACGCTGAAATCCTCGGCAACCTCAACAAAGAGCGAGACGAGAAGCGCCGCGAGCTCATGGCTCGCTGGAATTACCTCAACCCGGAACCCGCCTGGCGAAAGCATCGCAGAGATGCCGGTATCGGCGCGCCAAGTGAGCCCGTCGCGGGGCCTGCCGCAAGCGGCGAGACTGGAGTCAGCACAGCGACTGACGGCGGCAAGAGCCTCTCCGACGCGGCGAAGGCGATCAAAGAGGAAGTAAAAGCGATGCGCGATCTCGCAACAGAAGTCGCGGGCTCACTGCAGGCCGGCATCCAAGCGTTGACCGGCGAGGGCGCTCGACTCGGGAGGGCATCGTGAGTGGCGGCTATCCCGACACTGTTGTACTTCCGCGGGCAGGTGCTCGGCGACGGCATCGTCAAAATGGAGCCGGACAATCTGGCAGCGACGCCGCCGGTCGCGCAGGTGGGCCTCTTCCAGGAGTCGGCCGGGCTGAACGGCGACAGCATCAACATGCAATACGGCCTGGTTGTGACGATCCACCTGGCCCGCTACAGCCCGATCGAGTTCGCACGGGACATCACGGCGATCCAGCGGCTTCAGGGCCTACAGGGCAACCTGGAAATCAAGGTCGACGGCAGCGTGCAATGCAGGGGCTTGGATTGGTTCCTAATGTTCGCGCCCCGGCCGGCCATCCTCGACGGTTTCGGCGGGCGCTTCGTTCAGGAGTGGCCTTTGCGGTTTGCAGGAGACTCCGGACTACAGTTTTTCTCATAGGTGTCGGTCTGATGGCGTCCCTGGAATTGCGGGTCAACGGATCATTGGTCTTGCAGTCGCCGCGTGCCGGCGGCTCGCGCGTCGTGCGTGGCGACGTCGGACCGGTGACCGTGGAATCGTTCACACGCACCTATGACGAGCCGGCCACGCTGATCTTCCGCGTTGACCGCGACGTGTTCAGCCCGGCCTTTGCGCCGGACTCGCGTGTGGAGCTCCGCGTCGACGGCACGATTGTGTTCCTCGGCTTGTCAGGGCCGCCGCAGCCCGTACTCTCCACGTCCGAGCAGGCGCCGACCCAGCGATACACGGCGGTCGATCACAGCGCCGCCTTGCCGCCGTTCGTCGATCGGTGGGATCAGACGTCCGTCGCACTCAAGGGCGGCAATCTCAGCGCCGTGCTTGCGGAGTACCTGCCGCGCGTGTCGGGGCATCTTCGGCGCGTCGGCATCGGCACGCAGTTCCTGTATTCCGGCGACACGGCGGCGATGCAGTGCTATCCGGTCACCGTCCAGTCCGGGACGATCGACGGCGGCTTCCGCGAGATCGCCGCGGCGGCACTCGGTGTGCGGTGTTTCCTGGACCCCAACGGCGGGCAGCCCGCGTACCACTTCGTCTCGTTGTTCGATCAATCGCAAGAGCCCTATGACGTTGTCTTCGAACAGGTCCGCGTGCCGGAGCTTGCGATCAAGCAGTCCGTCGAGGGTCGATGCGGCGCGGTCCGCACGGCCAACTCGGAACAGATCGCTCAGTTGGAGGACCAGTTCTACGATGAGTTGGAGCCCGCATGGGAGGAGGCTCAGGAGGACGAGTGGCTCACAACTCTGAGCCACAAGGCGACCGAGAAGGAGGTTTGGAAAGAGAGCCCAGAAGGCGGGGCATACGTGTGGCAGATCGTGGACGACACGGACGTCGCCGACGTCTTCCGGCGCTTCAGCTTCGCCGACTTCGCCGGGCAGGTGCCGAACGACGCCAAGCTGGCCGCCTACATCAACGTCCGCACGGGCGAAGAGGGCGGTGATCCGTCCTATACCTATCGCCAGGTCGAGATCAAAGAGATCGACTGGGACACTCACACCCTCACCCTTCGCGAGCCTGCGGTGCTAGACAGCAGAATCTACGCCTGCATCGGCAATGACGCTCACGCGAAAGGCAGGGCCAAGCCGGCAAAGACAGTGCTCGCGTGGCGAGTCCTTGGCTCGCAGTTCCTGACGGAAGATGGCTACCGCATCCCGGAAGGGGGCGGCCTTGCCGGCCGGGCATATCAGCTTGCGCCGATCACCTGCGGCTATGAGAGGTTGATCGCCGTGCCGCCCGGCGTCGATGCCGAGCGATACGTCGTGCAGGCGTTCAGCGTCCTGAGCGAGCCGGTGGTTTCGGGACGTGTGCCGATCAACGGTGATCTGCCGAATGTGCTCTGGAAGCTCGGCCGCCGCGTCAACATCAAACGCCAGAGCGGCGGCGCGACCGGCATGGAAAACCTGGCTGCGCCGCTCTTGGGCATCACCGTCGAGTTCGAGAGCGGCGGGCGGTGTGAGTTGGACTTCTCGACGGATCGATCGTCACTCTTGCGGGGGGACGTGGGATGAGCCTCGTTCGCAAGGTGGTTGACGCGATCTTGGGCCACAGCGCCACGCTCGCCGCGCACGAGCGGAAGCTGGAAGACCTGACGAAGCAACTGGCACTCGTGCCGCAACTCGATTCCCTGGTCGGTTTCGGCTCCGTTTCCACGGCGCTGCTGAATCGCACGACGCTCGTGTTCGTGAAGATGACGGACGGCGGCGTTTCGGGGATATTTGGGCAGCGGTTAAAGTTCGACCGCTACGGCTATTTGTCGGTGGATGACGAGGACACCTCACCACTGCGCATCTTCGCAGGGCACCACGTGATCTTCGAAGGTTGCATCGGCATCGTCGCTCTGGGCCTTTCTCTTGGCACGAGGGGCCTCGACACCGTCCCGATCTATTACGTCCTGACTTCAGAAGGCACCGGCCTGCCGGCCGTCATCTCAGGCGATCCGAGTGGTGAGAAGAACGAGTTCTACCCGTGGCAGCAAAGCGCGGGCTGGCCCCGCAACCCCGACGTGGGGTCGGACAAGTCGAGCGACACACACGGCCTGGCCTACGCACAGAGCATGGTTACCGCTGACCCACAGGTGACGCAGCGAATGAAGTTCAATGTTGGCGACGCGGTGATGTTGCACTGGGACGTGGACAGCGCCCGGTTCTACTTCAACGGCTACAACGAGCCGCTGCACGAGGTGTGTACCTACTAATGCCTGACGTCCAGCCAGTTGTGTACCAGAACGGGCGCGTGGCCCGAACCCCAAGTCACGCGGTGGGCACGACATGCGGTGTGGTTGGCGAGACGGCGTGTTGCTGGCCCCCCGGTTCGGCGTGTGAGCCATGGACGTGTGAGGAGGGCGTTTCCTACCTCGCCTGCGCCGCAGGCGGGGGCCATGCGAAGGGCTACGGCGGCACATGCGAGTGGCATGGCGGCCAGTGTTCATACCCTGTCTGTGTTTATGAGGCGGGCGGCGTGAACCCCCAGTGCTGCGACTACTCGTGGCTTGACATCGTCCTGTATCAGCTCCGGCCGGCCGTTGTCGATTGGAACCTGGTCCCCCCGGGCCAGGCCGCCACGTGCGCGCACGTGACCTGCCCCGAGAACGAGCCGCCGCCGCCGCCGGCGGATTGTGACGCGTGCCCCGAGCTCGATCCGATGCCGTCTATCATGGTCGTCTCCGGAATCAGCTTGCAGTGCTGCATCAACATCGAGTGCTCGGACCCGCCGGCGGGTAATCCGTGTCTGCGTTCGAACGCGGCCTGTGAGGCACTGCCAGGTTTCGCGAACGGCGCGCACGTAATGTCGCGTCATCCCATTTATTCGGACTGCAGTTTTCTGGTGCAGAAAACCAAGGTCTTCTACGGCGGTTCGTGGGGGATGTCCGACTCCCTGTTGAGCGTGATTGTCACCGGCGCATACGACCGGTCTTCAGGCCAGCTTATCGGGGGAGCGAGCTTCTTGGCATCCAGTGCCGGTGGCGGTTGGCACGCCGGCATAGGCGAACATCTCGCCTCGTGCGAGAGCTTTTCGGTTGAGCTCCCTGCCGGGCAGTGGGAAGCGCCGACGACCACGACAGAGGAGTGTGAGCAGATTCCGCCCGGCAAGAGCCGCGCG
>JBDRKQ010000043.1:0-5276 GCA_043813895.1 Planctomycetota bacterium | reverse complement strand
CAGCACTGGCCGCTGCCGTCGGAGTCGGACGCAGGATCGTAATCCCAATCGGGGTCGTTGACAGGCACGCCTCGCTGCCAGTCGCCGCTGCTCGCGCCGAGATTCTCGGGCACCCATCCCTGATCGGTCTCGAAGTTGTCGGCGTAGATCGTGACGAGTTCTCCAACGTCCACCGTAAACGTATCGACCGGCGCACTCGCGGGCTGATACACGACGCCTGTCACGCTGCCCTCCGCGCTGAAGTAGTATTCCGGTGTGTCGCTGCAACCGGCGGCCGGCAGCGTCGCTTGGTAGTCGTTGCCGCCGAGATGGGTGAGCGAGGACGTCTGATAGGTGCCACCGTCATATCGGTAGTGCAAAGTCGGGCTGCCGGGCACCGTCGTTTCACCGACGGAGACGACTTCTACGTCGATGACCTCGGGCACACCGGGCGCCATTGCGGACGGCAGACCACTGGGAAAACCGATGGTCGTTCCGAAGCCGGTCGCGGGAGCGCCGACCAAGGAGAAGCTCTGAGGCCCCTGGGGAACGCTATAGCCGTAGACCTCGATTGTCCACGTCCCGGCCTCGGGGCTGTTGACCAGGACCTGCTCGATGTTGTTTAGGTGATCCTCCTGCGTTCTCACTGCTGCACTGCTGGGGCTGCCGGGGTTCAGGGTCCACGGGTAATGTCGAACGACTGAGGGACTGTACACACGAAGGTCGAGGTCGTTGACCAGAGAGGGATTCACGTTCGGCGTTCCCGGCACATCATCCCAGGCAAGCGTGATTCTTAACTCGGGATCACCGGGACTCACGGTGACCGTTCGAGTGACAGTGTTGCTCTGTGTGAGCTGATCCTCGAAGAACAGACCGGTCCGCATGAAGTCGATCGCCGCTTTAATCCGCACGGAACCATAGCCGAACTGATAATCCGGTCCCGTATTCCCGCGGTCAACGGCGGTGTGGGCCAGCCACGTCTTCAGCGTCGAGTTGCGGAACATCGGCAGTGCCGGATACTGTACCTTGAAGTCCTCCATGAGCAGGGCCGCACAACCGGTCACGGTCGGCGCGGCCATCGACGTGCCGCACAGGGTGTAATAAGCCGTGTCACTCGCGTCATCCGTGGACGTCACGCCGTAGTCGCCGTTGCTCTGGCAGCCCGGAGCCGAGATGTCCGGCTTCAGGCGACCGTCGTCCGTCGGGCCCCAACTGCTGAACGAAGTCATGGAATCGTTGTTCGAGTTCACCGCGCCGACGGTAATGTGATTCTTCGCACATGCGGGCGGGGCGGTGCTGTAGTAATCACCGTAGCCCTCCACGTCGCAGCGGCTGCCCTGACGCTCGTTGCCGTTCGCCCACACGATCCGGAACGGCTCGGTGAACTTCGGGTTGCTGCTGTCGCCGCGGACGATCTCGTCGAGCAACTGCGCAGTCGCGCCGTAGTTACCTTGGATCGCACAGTCGAACCCGTTGGTTTCGGTGTTCGTGCCGATCGAGTTGTTGGCGATCTCGGCACCGTAGGTGTTGATCGCCTCGTCGTAGTCGTCCTCGATGTCGCCGGGGTTGGAGTAGAGGAAGATATCGGAACCGTCGTATTGGAATCCGTAGGACAACATGGTAGTCCCAGGGGCCATGCCTTTGTAGGCGGCGTTGGCAACACCCGCGCCGCCGATCGTGCCGGCGACGTGCGTCGAGTGGTAGTTCGTGCCGGAGCCGTCATGGACCGTCAGCCGCCCTTGGAAGTCCACGTGGGTGGAGCGGGCGGTGCCCCCGTCGTAGACGAGCACGGTTATGCCGGACCCATCCAGGTTGTAGGGCGCCGCTTGAACATCGTTCGCCTCGACGAGCGCGCGATTGCTGTCGTTGACAGGACTGAACCTAGGCAATGGCGGTTCGATCCACTGCACGCAGTCCTCGTCGGCCAAGTCGGCGATCCGCGAGTACGGCAGCTCGATGACGAGTCCGTTGATGGATCGGAGCGTCGAGCGAATCGTGGCTCCATGCTTCTGACAAATGCCCGTGCCAACGGCATCCAGCGAAACGTCGCGATGGAACAGGACATATGCGCCGACGATCTCCTCGGCGGGTTTCGAATCGCCGGCATCGGTCATGCCGACCACAGCCCAATCCGGAATCTCGCCTTCCGCCAAGATGGCGTGCAGCTTGAAGTCACGCGCGATCAAGGAGGCAGCGCGCAGCGCGGCGATTCGGCTTACTGCACCGACATCCACCGCTTTGGGCGACAGGGATACGAAGAAAGCGTTGTCTCCCAAATAGGCCAGCAGTTCTGCGCCAGCCTCTTTCATCTTCACTCGCACCTCCGGCCCGATGGGCCCGGAGAACTGCACGACCATGTGGCGTGACTCGCCGGGCGAGGCGTGTCGCGCCATCGCCTGTGCGACATCCGCCGGACTCTGGGCCGATAAGGCCACCTCGCCCACGGATTGCCACTGGATGTCGCCGTACGCCGGCGTCGCCGCCAAGAAGGCAGTCAGACAGACAGCCAGGCAGGACCACAATCTCCGCCAATACACAGACCGGAACGCGCGGCGGGAAGACTTCGCCAACATAGGGCTTTCTCCTCGTTTGGTTAGGGCTCGCCGAGATGGTCGTGCCGAGTCTGTTCCTCGGCGTGTTATCAACTGGCCTGCGGTTTCAACGGAAACCGTGCCACCTCATGCCCGCTGGAGGAATCGGTCGGAATCGCCAGGGACAAGAGGATCGGAGAGCAGAGCAGCCAGCATCCGCTACCGCTTGGCAGATCGGTCTCGGCCAGAGACGACCGGACTGGAAGGTGGTATCTCCCCTCCCTCTCCCATTGCTTCCACACCGCTCATTGTAGCAAAATCAGCCAACAGAACCCAAGCGCCCGGTTCACCTCACACGAAGAGGATCGCTGGGACGCCGTTTGTACTCGGTGGGCATCGCGGGCCTGCCTTCAGCGACCACCGCCTGGTGGAAAGACTGGCCGAGCAGGCAGGTCGGGCATATATTGAAGATTCGGAGAGTCGGCAAATGCGCCGTGTCTCAGTGTTGGGATGGCTGATGAGGCCATCGAGGATTGGCCGGGACACCACGGATCCGATAAACATCTGACCCCCGCACCGGGCGCGCAGCCTTGCGCCGACATGCGTCCTCGCGATCTCGGTCAAACCCCTAATCAGAAGAGTTGTAACTATAGAATTAGTATAAGCCTAGGACTAAACAGGCCCAGCCCGCCTGGCTCGGAAGGTAAGTGCGTGCTTCTTCGCACGCAACTGCGGGCTGCTCGGCCGCAGGCCTGAGCCACCCTGGACCCGTCACTCGCGTTCGGTCTCGGGCTGCGGACGGCCGATACCGATGCTGCGTGCCTTGGACGGCGTCCTGCGCCCCCGATAGCGGCCTTCTCAACATCGCGAAGTCGGCCGGAATCGACGTTTCGCAGGTGTCGCCCTGCTTCGATGGCCGAACTTCGGTTATTCGCTTGGATCCAGCCCACGCTGCAACCGACACACTAGCGGCGACGTAGAAGACACAGGCAACGGTCGATGCCTGCGGTTCGGTCTCTGTGCGCACACACCCTGACGTGCCGACCATGAGCCTGCGGGCCTTGTGTCGTCTGGTGAGGAAACCGTCGGCACCTTAGCATGTTCACCATGACGGCACCTGCTACCCGGGAGGGAACCCAAACGTGAACCTCGGCGACATCCTTGTAGAACGAAAGGTCATTACCCCGGTGCAACTGGAGGCCGCCAACGGACAGTGCGGCCCGACCGAGCGGCTCGATCGGATCCTCGTCCGCCTGGGCTATTGCAGCGAAACGCACGTGCTCGAGGCCCTGGGCGAGTTGTACCAGTTCGACGTCGTCGACCTGACAGCGGTGGATGTTCCAGTTGATGTCGAGTTGCTTCAGCGCATGCCGTCGAAGCTCGTCCACCGAGCCAAGCTCATTCCGTTGGACAAGGTCAACGGTTCACTCCGCGTCGCCACCCCCGATCCGTTTCAGATCTACGCGTTCGACGAGCTTCGCATGTTGTGCGGACTGGAGATCAAGCCGGTGCTCGCGAAGGAGAGCGAAATCAGCGAGATCATCAAGAAGTACTTCGGCGTGGGCGGCGATACGATCAGCCAACTCGTCGACGACGAGGACGACATCCAAGTCCTCAGCGACGTCCGCGAGAGCGCCGGTGACCTCGCCGAGATGGCGCAAGACGCCAGCGTTGTCAGGCTGGTCAACGAGATTCTGCTGGAGGCGATCAATGAGCGAGCGAGCGACGTTCACATCGAGCCCTACGAGAACGACCTTCAAATCCGCTATCGCGTGGACGGTATCCTGCGACGAACGAACGTGCCGCCGCAGATTCG
Source organism: Planctomycetota bacterium (assembly GCA_043813895.1). Taxonomy (GTDB): domain Bacteria; phylum Planctomycetota; class Phycisphaerae; order UBA1845; family UTPLA1; genus CAZTAR01. The sequence goes on along the minus strand of JBDRKQ010000043.1, from coordinate 950 downwards.
CCAGTTGCAGGCCGCAATCATCAGCCGCATCAAGATCCTGTCGAACCTCAACATCGCCGAGCGCCGCGTGCCGCAGGACGGCAGTTTCAAGATCAAGGTGCACGGCCGCGAAATCGATCTCCGTATCAGCATTATCCCGATGATCCACGGCGAAGGCGTCGTCATGCGTATCCTCGACAAGCAGGCGATCCTTCTCACACTGGAGGACCTCGGCTTCAATCTGGATATGCTCAAGATCTTCGAAAAGGTTATCAGCCAGCCGCACGGCATCCTCCTCGTGACCGGCCCCACCGGGTCCGGCAAAACGACGACGCTCTACGCCGCGCTCCGCGGCATCGTGACGGATGCGATCAAGGTGCTCACCGTCGAAGACCCCGTCGAGTATCACCTTGACGGGATCAACCAGATCAACGTCAACATGAAGGCGGGACTCACCTTTGCCAAGGGAATGCGCGCATTCTTGCGGCACGACCCGGATGTCATCATGGTCGGTGAGATTCGAGACCTGGAGACCGCGGAGACCGCCGTGCAGGCGTCGTTGACCGGCCACCTGGTCTTCAGCACGTTGCACACGAACGACGCCCCCACAGCCGTTACACGCATGTTGGACATGGGCGTCGAGCCGTTCCTCGTCGCCAGTAGCGTCGAGGCGGTATTGGCACAGCGCTTGATTCGCACGCTGTGCAGGCATTGCAAGGAGCCCCACGAGCCTGACAAACTCGACATGCCGGAGGACTTTGACCCCCAGGGCGCGACCATCTACCGCCCCGTCGGTTGCCGCGAGTGCCGCATGACGGGTTTCTCAGGCCGCAAAGGCATCTTCGAGCTGATGCTCGTCGACGACGATCTCCGCGAACTCATCCTCGAGCGTTCCTCCGCCAGCAAGATCAAACGCCTGGGCATCGAGCACGGCATGATCGTCCTCCGCGACGACGGCTGGATCAAAGTCC
>JBDRKQ010000042.1:0-15007 GCA_043813895.1 Planctomycetota bacterium | reverse complement strand
ACGCCTGCGACTGGTAGTAGCCCATGAGGATCTTCGCTACTTCGGGTCGCGCGAACTCCGGAGGCAGGGCCTGGCCGGCAGACAGCATTTCCCGAACCTTTGTGCCTGAAAGGAATACGAAGTCCTCTTTCTTATGCCCTTCCGGCGCCTCGCGCATCATGATGACCTCGCCTACGACCTTGGAGAACGCGGTGTGGTCCGCCTCGAAGATCTCCAACTCCAACGCCCCTGCCGGGACCTCTTTGTGGAAGATTTCCTGGGCATCGAACGCCCCGTAGTATTCGCCGACGCCGGCATGGTCGCGACCGACGATCAGATGCGTGGCGCCCATGTTCTGGCGGAAGACGGCGTGAAGCACGGCCTCGCGCGGCCCGGCGTAGAGCATGTCGTAGCCGTAGCCTGTGATCTCCGCGCTGTTCGGCTTGAAGTACAGTTCGACCATCTTGCGGATGGAGGCGTCTCGCACGTCAGCCGGGATGTCGCCCTTCTTCAGCTTGCCGAGCAGCATGTGGATCACCGAGCCGTCCGCGCCCACACGCTCCATGGCGATCTTGACCAGCGCCTCGTGTGCACGGTGCATCGGGTTGCGGGTCTGGAAGGCAACGACCTTGCTCCAGCCGTTCTTCTTGATCATGTCGCGGATCTGAACGGCCGTGCGGAAGGTCTCGGGGAAATCGGCTGCGAAGTAGGAATAGTTGAGCACCTGGATCGGTCCTGCGATGAAGAACTTGCCGACCGAGAGGAAGTTCTTCACGCCCGGGTGGTCCATGTCTGTCGTCGCGAAGATCTTGTTGGACATCAGTTTCATTTGTTCGTCGGTGGCTTCGTCGATCGACGTGACGTCCTGGATCGCGATCACCGGATTCCCGTCCACATTCGGATCGAGGAGCGCGATTCTCTTGGCGCCCTTGATGCCGGAGACGTCCTTGGCGACGTTGACGATCGGCACCGGCCAGAACAGGCCGCCCGTGGTCTTCAGGCTCTCGGCAACCGACAGGGAGTCCGCGAGGTTCATGTAGCCGGTGAGCGGGTTGAAGTACCCGCAGCCCAGCATCACCGCGTTGGCGGCGGCCTGGGAGCAGACCAGCAACTTCGGCAGGCCCTCGGCCTCCTTCTTCAGCGCGGCTCGCTTCGTGTCATCCGCAACATAGAGGGGGTTCAACGAGTCCGAACCGTGCGGTTTAATTAGCTGACTCATGTGACTTTCCTTTCTTTCGTTCGTTCGAAGATCCTGGACAACGGAAGTGCATTCCCTTCCGCCCGTCGTGTTGTTTCTTAACTTCTCATGCAGGCCGGGCCTTGTCCAGCATTCCGTCGTCTGACAACGCCTGATCCAGCCAACCGCTTGTGCTACGCTTTCACCTCCGCCTTTGCGCTCCGCCCCGAATGCTCCGCGTAAACCAGAGCGACCGTTCGATACGCGATGTGGGCAAACTTCGAATAGGGCAGATAAACCAGTAGGTCAAACACGAATATAAGATGCACGAAATAGACGGCGTATGCCACGTACTCCAACGCGGTTCGCCCTGCATCCTGCGCGACGTGGTCCACGGGGCCGACACCGAACCGCAGCACCTCCGTCAGTAAGCCGGTAACCCCCACGATCAGAAGCAGCCAGACAAAACTCCAATCGAACGACGTACTCACCCCGGATTCCTCGGGGCTACGCCTGCGGTCAAGGATGGCCTTCACACAGCCGGCGATCAGAATGATACAGCCGAGATTGGCCAACAACTTCCACGGGTTCCAGAAGCCGAACGGGTAATGCAGGTCGTCCGCAATAAATGGATTGATGATGTACAGAGCGATCACCGCCCAGAGACTGACAACGAAAAGCGCTACGAATCCGTAAAAGGCGCCCAAGTGTGCCAGACGTCTCGCAACGTTAGTCCCGCACTTGCCGAACTTGTCATGACGGAAGACCGATGCAAGTGTTCGAACGACACTCGGTACAATGCCCACCTTAGGAGCGTATCCGCCCGAGGCCTGGTCGGCAGACTTCATTGCGCGCCAGAATCGCACCAAGCCCACCAAGGCCCCCAACATCGCCAAGCCCCAAAAGAAGCTGAAGAAACCGATCAACAACCAGTGCGGAAACAGGTCGGCATAAAAACCGGGATGGCCCATGAATTTCAACACGGGGGCGAGGGTCTCGCACCGTTCCAGCGGGCCGCGCAGGCCCAACGCCACCACCAGCAGGACCACCGGGATCAGGAGCATCACCGGCAGATGCTTGAACCCGCCGGCCCAGCGCGCCAGGAAGCTGGGAAGGGCATAGTGTTCGATGCTCTGCTGGCGCACAGCGGCCAGAACGTCTCCCGGCCGAGCGCCGCGGGGGCATCTCGTCGAACAATCGTTGCACTGGTGGCACAGCCAGACGTCCGGATCCGCCACGAGCCGATCCTTCAGGCCCCACTGCGCCCAAACCATCTCTTTTCTGGGAAAGGGCCTCGGCCCATCTGAAAGTTCGCAGACAACCGAACACGTAGCGCACTGAAAGCACTTCTTCAGGTCCGCGCCGCCCGAGTCAAGAACCTGGTGGAGGAAATCCCTGTCCGGTCTCACGGGATATGGGTCTGGCATTCCGGGAACACTCCCTATGCTACTGCCGCTAACTCAATCAACAGTCCTCAGGATGTGTCCCCCACCCCTACAAGGGGCGGGGCACCCGAGCATTTGACGTCCGACACGGGGGTCGGACGCTACGGTCTTGTTCTCTGCACTGCCCCTCGACTCTCCCACTAAAAGCCCTTGAAGGGGTTCATTCCGATGCCCTCAATCTGATCCGCAAACTCATTGATGATCTGCGGCAGCTTCCGGTAGTCCGAGATCGAAAGCTCTTCGACGCGGACGCGCTCTTCCTCCAGAGCGAGCTGCTTCAGCTTCTCTCGAATGTTCTCCCCGCGCGTACCCATCAGTTCGCTGCCGCGGATGAAGTGGCACTGATAATCGTCGCCCGACTTGCACCCCACCAGCAGAATGCCGTCAAAACCGCGGGCCAGGGCGTCGGCAATCCAGACCACGTTCACTGACCCCAGGCATCGGATCGAAATGAAGCGGATCCATGCGCTGTGTTGCATGCGATTGAGGCCCGCGAAATCCAGGGCCGGATAAGCGTCGTTCTCGCAGAGCAGACCGAGCAACCGGGGCTTTTCATCGAACTCCTCGGGAACGTTCACCGCCTTGATCATCGAGGAAATGATCTCTACGGAGTAGTCGGCGAAGGAGACGATTCGCTCGGGGCAGGCCCCCATGCAGATGCCACACCGGCGGCATCGCATCGGGTTCGGCATCGGCGTGCCTTTCGGATCCTCATCCAGAGTCCCGAACGGGCATTCCTCGGTGCATCGCTTGCACTGCGTGCAGCGCTGCAAGGCAAAGTCGGGATAGGACTGATCCTCCCAACGCGGGTGTACTGCGGCGCCGCGCGAGGCGAGTTCCACGCACTGAACCGCCTTGAGGGCGGCGCCGGTCGCGTCTTCGCGGCAGCCTTCGGTATCGTTCGGGGCGCGAACGCACCCGGCCACGTAGATGCCGGTGCGCCTTGTCTCATATGGGAAACAGATGAAGTGCGAATCGGGGAAGCTGTGCTTCAACACGGGCAGGTCAGGCCCCTGCCGATAGCCCAGCCGAAGGATGTCCGTGCCCTCGTAGCTCGCAAGCTTCTCGACGGTCCCCTTGGCAGTTTCCAATTGCGCGCCTGCTTCGCCCTTGGCCACAACGGCCTTGGCATCGGTGAGCTGCCGGATCGCTTCACCATCGGCAGAGACCGGCACCATTCCAGTGGCCAGAACGACCAGGTCCGCCTCGACCTGGATGTGCTTGTCGATGAGCGTGTTCTCGACATCCACGACCAGATCGTGGTCGCCTGTCTCCTCTACCGACAGCACCTCACCCTTCGTGAAGAAGATGTCCGGGTCTTCCTGCGCCTTGCGGTAGAAGTCCTCGTACTGGCCGGGGCATCGGATGTCCTTGTACAGTACAAATGCCTGCGTCTCGCTGTTCAACTCCCGCGCCCACATCGCCTGCTTCAACGTGACGCGACAGCAAACGGCCGAACAGTACGGCAGGTGCTCCGCATCTCGAGAGCCGGCACACTGAATGAAGGCAATCCTACGAGCCGGCTTGCCGTCGGAAGGACGTGTGATCTTGCCCGCGGCGGCCAACTCCTCCATCTGGACGTTGGTGATGACGTTCGGGCATCGGCCGTAGCCTAAATGTCCGAGGCGGGAAGCGTCGTAAGGCTTCCACCCGGTCGCCTGTACGATAGCGCCGACGCGGAATTCCGTGGCGGTGCCGTTCGTCTTGAGCGACACGTCGAATTGGCCGGGCTGGCCGACAATCTTCTCGATCGTCGCGCCACTGTATACTTTGATCCGATCGTTCTCCTCGATCTCCTTGATCCTGGCAGCCAGATCGACCGTTTCGAGTTCTTGATAGGGAGGCTTCTTGGGGAACGACTTGGCGAACTTCCGCAGCCAACCGCCAAACTGTTCTTCCTTCTCAACGATTGCAACATCGTAGCCCGCGCGAGCCGCCTCCAAAGCGGCGGTCATCCCACTCTGCCCTCCGCCAACGACGAGAATCGTCTTGTCGATCTCCCCCTCAAACGGCGTGGGAATCGCCGCCTTCTTCGCGCGGGTAATGCCGATTCGCAGGTAGTCCTCGGCCATCATCTGCGTGTCTTCGTCGTTCGGCGCGTGGCTCCACACGACGTGCTCACGCAGGTTGACGCGCTCGGTAAAACATCCGTCAAACTGGAACGTGTCCGCATTGAACCTGGGTGAACAGGCCGCGACCACGATCGCGGTCGCCCCTTCCTGAACGTCCTTCCTGACGAGTTCGACGCCTTCATCGCCGCACAAGAACGGGTGAGACCGGCACTGGTCCGCCTTGAACTTGTCTTCGGCAGTAACCTTCTCGAGGGCCTCGACATCGAGTGACTTGCCGATGTCACATCCCTGGCAGATCCAGACGGTTAGTTTCTTGTCTTGTTCGCTCACGAGTTATCCCACGCAGCTCTGCAAGGCGTTCATGGCTATTCCGGTGGCATCACGCACGCAGGCCGCCACATCCACCGGCCGCTTGGCGCAGCCGGCAGGAAGCATGCCTGGAAGAGTTTGCTCGTTCGTCAGGAAGCCGTGTTCATCTCTCTGAAGGCCGCCGTCCAGTTCGAAGCGAACCGCCGCGTCCGCCGGAGTCAGTCCAGTCGCCAGCACGACAAGACCGACCTTCTGCAGGACGCGCTCGCCCGAGAGAGTGTCCTCGGCCTCAACAATCAGATCACCGCCGGAGGCATCTTCCGTAACCTTCGCAACCTTGCCTTTGATCAGCTCCAGCTTCTCGTCCTTTTGCGTCTCGGCGTAAAAATCCTCCAGTCGGCCCGGCGCTCGGATGTCGATGTAGAAGATGTATATCCTGGCGTCCGGGTACTGCTCCCGGACATACCGCGCCTGCTTCAGAGAACCCATGCAGCAGACGCCCGAGCAATGCTTCTGGTAGTTCTCGTCCCGAGAACCCGCACACTGCACGAAGGCGATGCTCTCGATCTCCTTGCCGTCCGAAGGCCGCTGAATCTTCCCCCCAGTCGGTCCGTCGGCCGACGCGAGACGCTCCATCATGAGGTTCGTGATCACGTTCTTGTGCGTGCCGAATCCGAGACCCTCGAGCTTGCCGGCATCGTAGGGGTCCCAACCGGTCGCCCAGACGACAGCCTGGACATCCACCTCCACGACCTCGGGCTGCATGTCCAAGTCGATCGCCTCATAGGGGCAGGCAGGCACGCACTTTCCGCACGCCGCCCCGAGGCATGCGTTGCCGTCGATCACGAACTGCAATGGGTAGGCCATGGCGAACGGCAAGTAGATCGCCTTCGTCGTGCTCATCCCGCAGTTGTACGCGTCCGGCCGCTCCTCCGGGCACACCTCCACGCACGCGCCGCACGCCGTACATTTATTGTTCACGCGCCGCGGGTTTCGCCGGATCGTCACGTGATAGCGCCCCGGGTCACCGCTGATTGCCTCGACTTCCGAAAGCGTCATGCAGCGAATGCGCGGGCTCGTCCTGATGCGTCGCAGGTTGATCTCCAAGCCGCAACTGGGCGGGCAGAGCTTCGGAAAATACTGATTCATCTGGGACACGCGGCCGCCCAGGTAAGGATTCTTCTCGACCAGCACGACGTCACAGCTGGCTTCCGATGCCTCGATGGCCGAGGTCAGGCCGCTGATCCCGCCGCCGATCACGAGGATCTTGCCCTTTGCGCCGTTTCCGCTCATCGCCTATCCTCTTTGTGGATCTTTGAGGATCCCTCGTTCTGCTGCTCCTGCTCGCGTCCCTTTCCCTTGATCGCCTCGACTGCTTCCGGCTTGGCTTTCATGGTCTGCTCGCCGAAGAGGCTGTACCGCAACCAATGGAACGCGAAGTTCAACAGGCTCTCGTCGTCGTAGCGAATCTCCTCGACGAGGTCCTCGTCCACCTGGAACCGCTGCAGCAGCGTGCTGCCGAAGATGAACTCCCGGAACTTGTCCAGGTCGTAGCAGGCGGTGAAGAGCATGTTCATCTTCTCGGGTGTGAGATCGCCGCCCGTCTCGAAGAACTCGTGGAGCGTCAGTTCCTTAAACTGCTCTCCCCAGACGTCGTATTCTTCGATCCCCTGGTCGTCGAGCCACTGGCGAACCGTCCATTCCTTGGCCTCTCCGAAGCCCTTGCACACCTCTTCCCGCATGAGGAAGTAGAACCGCTCGCCGCGCCAGCCGTCAGGCGTGTCCTTCTGGGTCGCCATGCCCAGGGGATACATGCGGCAGGGCCACGGCCGGTCGGAATAGATGCCGCATCCGCTCTCGGTGAGGAACGGACAGCTCTTCGTTTCGTCGTCGTTCATGCGCAACACGACCACGGGCGCCTTCATGTCCTTCTGAACGGGCATCAGTGCATACTTGTCTAGGAAATCGCCTGATTTCATCCCCAGACGCTTTCTCATCCGCAATACGTCGTAAGGAGAAAGAAAGATATTGACGTCGCCGCAGCATCGGTTGAAGCACGACACGCCGGGATGACAGGCAAACTTGAAGGTGTCGTCCGGGCCGAGACGGGCGTAGTCCTCGACGATCTTCTCCTCCAATCGCTGCCGCAGGTTCTCGGGAGGAGTCGGCCCTTTCTCACTACTCATTCGTCACCCCCTGGCGCATCCTCCACGATCATCTCCCGGGTTGCGGAGTCTGACCAGACGGGAAGCGGCGATGAGGCGCCGTTCGTGGGGTTGACCATGTATCGATATGAAGCCACCTGGTTGTACTGCTTCTTCATCCACGTCCAGCCGTCCTTGTAGTAGGAACAGTCGTCGTTGAAGCAGACGAAGAAGAACTCATCATCCCAGCTCGAGCCCTCCGGCACGCGCCATTTCCGGAGACGGGATTCGCAATGGGGACAGGTTCGGGGAATATCCGCCATCGGACTCCTTGCTCACCCCAAACCTCTCGGGCCGGACTGAGAACTGTCCGCCGAACGGCCATCGCCGCCCTCAGCGGAGACACCTCTCCCGAAAAAGGAAGGGTCAGAAAACACCAAGATACGGGGTCTCCGGACGCCGCCGCGCGACGCCCGGAGATCCCGAAAACCCGTCAGGTCCTACAGTGAGAGGTACTTCACGGGTTTCTTCATCATCTTCCACTCGCCCGTGTCCTTGTTGTAGGTGCAGTTGCAGAACGCGAGCCAGTTCTTGTTGTCCATGTCCGGCTTGTCGGCACGGAAGTAGTAGCCGGGCCACCGCGTCTCCTCCCGGAAGAGGATCGATCGCATGTGGGCATCGGCCTGGTACATTCGGTGTACGTTCTCCCAGCACCGCATGAGCTCGTGCAGGTTCTCGGCCGCGAGACTCTGCGTGTCTTCCTTCAGGAAGGTCAGCAGCTCCATGCCCTTTTCGAGCAGTTTGTCGTTCGTCTTGAACTGGCTGGACACTCCGCCGGCATACTCGTCCATGATCTTCTGGAGACGATACATGAACTGCGTCGGCCGGATGTAGTTCGGGTTGATGTCCGGATCCGTCGTTGCGCCCTTGTGCTTCTGGAACATGTCTAGCGGCTTGAGGATCTCGGCTTTCAGGGCATCGACCTGTGCCTGGTTCACCTTCGGAGCGGTGTTGTTGTCCATCACGTAGGCGCACATGGCCTTGGCGGCGATGCGACCCTCGGCGTGTGAGCCGGAGGAGAACTTGTGGCTCGAAGCGCCGGAGGCATCGCCGGCGGCGAACATGCCCTTGGCCGTGGTCATGTGGGCGTAGCCCCAGAAGTACTCATCCTTCGTGGCGTCGTTCTGGAGATCCTCGGGACCGGAGACCCAGGCGCCGGAGGCACCGGAGTGCGATCCGATGAAGTAAGGATCACAGGCCATAATCTCGGAGGCTTTCCTCTCGGGCTCGACGTTCGTCGCCGCCCACAGAATCGCCTGCGAGATGGTCATGTCGAGGAAGTCTTCCCAGGCCTCAGCCTCCAACTCCTTCAGCTTCTTCTTCCGCTCCTTCTCATCAGGCACGCTCTTGGCGATTTGCTGGATGGCGTCCGCGGTCTGCATGTAGATCGGGCTCTTGCCGTCCATGACGTCCAGCATCATCAGCCAGTTGCGGATGTTGGCCGGACGCGGCTTGACCTTGCCATACGGCACCCACTTCTCGAGTTCCGCGGCATTCTCCTGCATGTAATTGCCGCCGTACGCGTTGGTCGCAATCGCCTTGAACAGGAGGAACCAGGCGCCGACCGGGCCGTATGCATCCTTGAAGCGGACCGGGATGAACCGGACTTCCTGGCATGTCATCTCGGCACCGCCGTAGATCGTGAAGAACGCGCTGGCGCCGGAGTTGAACGGAGGGTACCAGGAGCGGCCGAAGCCCTCGCCCGTCGAACGCGGCTTGAACACGTGCACGGCGCCGCCCATCGCGACCAGTGTGGCCTTGGCCTTAAATACGTAAACCTTGTTCTCGCGAACGCTGAAACCGATCGCGCCCACGCACTTGTCACCGTCCATCAAGGGATGGGTGATGAAGACGCGCTCGAAGTACTCGCCTTTGGCCTCGGCCAGGGCGTTCTTGGCGGCCTCCGCCACGATGACCTTGTACGACTCGCCGTTGATCATCAACTGCCAACGACCTTCATGGACGTACTTGCCCCCGCTGTCCTTCCAAATGGGCAGACCCCACTTCTCGAACAGGTGTACCGTCGAGTCCACGTGGCGAGCAATGCTTGCAACGAGGTCTTCGCGCGTGATACCCATGAGGTCGTTGCGGACATACTCGAGGTAGTCCTTCAGCGTGTTATTGCCGCTGTTGAGGTCGACGTACTGGTTGATGGCCGACAGCCCCATCGCAACCGCACCGGAGCGGTCCATGGCAGCCTTGTCCACCAGGGTGACCTTCAACCCGTTTTTCTTTGCCCAATACGATGCTTCCACCGCCGCCCCGCAGGCAGCCATCCCGCCTCCGCAAATCAGCAGGTCCGTCTCAACCGTTACCGTCTCAAAATCCGCCATTATTCTATATCTCCTTCAGAGATCTTCTGCCAAGTACTTGAGAGAAACAGAAACCTAAACCCAAACCGCGCCAGACTATAGCGTCGGGACCTTGTCGAATTTGACCGATCCCTTCTCCGTGTTCAGACCCGTCGGCTCACACATCAACGTCTGGCTCTTCAGGCTGTCATCACCCGTCGGATAGTGACCGAACGGTTGGGCCTTTCCTTCCGGTGTCGTGCGAATCGGGAACTTGAAGCGTTTCGGCTTGATGTCCTTGCTGCGGAACTGGATCGTCCACATGATGTCTTCAGTGCTGCGCATTGCCGTCGCGCTAGCGCCCAACGGCACGAAGTCGGCGTAACCGCGGACTTCGATCGCCTGGGTCGGGCAGATCTTCACGCAGCTATAGCATTCCCAGCACATCGAAGGATCTTGATTGAAGGCCTTCATCGACTGCTTGTCCAAGACCATGAGGTCATTGGGACAAATGTGCTGGCAAGCCGTCTTGTCGAGCGCCTTGCACCCGTCGCATTTGTCCGGAATCACAAAACTCGGCATGTTCCTACTTCCTTTCTGCTCAGAGACAATATTCCCGGGAACCTGGGTTCGCCCGTTGCCACGAGTGCGCGCCAACTTCCGTGTGATAGTCAGAGACATCCCCGCCCGGACAAGCATCCTTGCCCGCCCCATTCCCCGAAAACGGCTGCGATTCGGAGGTTGGGATGCCGCAATCCGCATCCAAAGGATTCGTTCTAACGAACAGCCAACATGCCGTCAAGGCCTTGCGAGATTTTTTTCACGATTAAATGCCGCGCCCGCTCCGCCTCGAGAACGGACCTCAAACAGGGCAGCCAAGGAACGACGAAAAACGATCCGAAGACGAGCCAGACGCGCCATCAAAACGCCCGCGCAGAATTGAGCTTGAGACTCATTCTCAAAACACTCGCGGTGCTGCGCTCCACACGCACGCCATCCCAACGCCCCCGCCCCAATGAACGCGATGCTCAAAACCGCGACGCCAAAGCCGACGCCACGCTACCGAGTGAGATGGTACGCAATCTCCGACAGCCCCATGGAGATGTGCTCGTTGCGCACCAAGACCCCCGGGGGAACCGTCAACCGTGAGGGCGCGAAGTTCCAGATCGCCTTCACGCCGATGGAGACCAGACGATCGGTCACTGCCTGCGACACTTCGACCGGTGTGGTGAGAATCGCGAGGCGAATTCCGTGCCTCGTCACGAAGGGCTTCAGCAATCTCATGCTCTTGATCGTCGAACCTGCAATCCTGGCGCCGATCCTCCGCTCGCTGTTGTCGAACGCCGCCGCGATGTGCAGACCGTATCGATCAAAACCAGTATAGGCCAAAAGAGCACTGCCCAGGTGGCCTGTACCGATCAACACAGCTTCGTATTGCTGGTCGAAACCGAGGACGACCCGGATGGCGCGGCAGACCTCACAGACGTCGAATCCGACGCGGCCCATGCCCATGAGTCCAATCGCCCCGAAGTCCTTGCGGACCTGCGTCGCGTCGATGTCCAGAACCTCGGCAATTTGGGCGCTCGTCACCGTCTGGGCCGGTTTCATGGCCGGTGATTCCGAGAGGAGCCGATAGTACCACATCAATCGTTCGAGAACCAGTCTGCTGAGGCGTTCCAAGAATCCTCCCTCTGATATCGAGGCAATCGTGCGAGGCTGTTAAGTCACAGTGGGCGACAACCGATCATGCGAGGCCGGCTTGCCGGCCGATCGATTAGCATCCTAAACGTTTGATTGTACCGTGTCAACGATCCCGCCATACCATCCCTGAGAACGGTGGAACTGAATCCAACACACAAGACGGTGTGGCAGGATTCAACACAATCGCCGAGAGCGATTCTCATCTTATCCTGCGAACCCGACTTCGTCTTGAAAAGGCCTCGATCGCAGATTAGCCTGGAACACAGTGAGTTGTTCGCAATCCGCGAACGCCGCGATCAGTCCGCCCACCGTGCTGCGGTGAGTTGAGAAACAACCCCCTATGCTGATCCTCGTCGCACATGGAAGCCACGATCCTCGTTGGCGCGCCTCCATGGAGCGGGTGATCGAATCGCTCCAGGCTGAGGTCGGCGGTGGCAAGGTACGCCTGGCATACATGGAATGCACGCCACCGACGCTTGCGGACGTGGCCTCGGACGCTGTTCTCGCTGGAACAACCAGAATTCGTGTGCTCCCGTTGTTTCTGACCGCCGAAGGGCACGTTGACCGCGATATCCGGCCGTTAGTCGCCGAACTCCGCGAGACCCACCCGCACGTCGATGTGGAGATGTTGCCGCCCGTGGGCCAGCACCGGCTGTTCCGGGAGCTGCTCTACAAGATTACCGTCCAGACGGATCAATGATATCCATGTTCAGCCCGATCGAGCTGCCGCTTTTCCCGGTGTGAGGAGAGCCGCGGACTTTAGTCCGCGCGGCCACCCGATGATGCGAGAGTTTTCGCCCCGGGACCAACCGCGCGGACTGAAGTCCGCGGCTCCTCGATCGCCTGTGGCGGTCGTCTTGCCGTCGCGACGGAATCAGTCTACTTTCTACGGGGCGTCCCTCTTTTCAGGAGCTTGCCAGGCGCGTGACGAGTACGTCGAGACGAACACCTGCGATGGTCTATCTGGTGGGAGCGGGTCCGGGTGATCCGGGCCTGATGACCCTCCGCGCGGTCGAGTGCCTCAAGCAGGCAAACCTGGTCTTATACGACTACCTCGCAAACCCAGCAGTGCTGGAGCACGCGTCCCCTTCAGCCGAGCTCGTCTGCCTGGGCCATCCGAAGACCGGCCGCGCACTCTCGCCTGACAGAATCACCGCCAGAATGCTCGCTGCGGCTCGAAGCGGGAAGACCGTCGTGCGACTCAAGGGCGGCGATTCCTCGATCTTCGGCCGCACGGCGGACGAAACGAGCGCACTGCGTGCTGCGGGGATTCCCTTCGAAATTGTTCCCGGAATCACGACCGCGCTCGCCGTGGCCGCCTTCTGCGAAATCCCCATCACGCATCACGCTGATGCCTCCGCTGTCGCCTTGATTACCGGACGTGAACGCGAGGACAAATCAGAATCCAGCCTGGACTTCGAGGCGCTGGCTCGGTTCCCAGGCACGCTCGTTCTTTACATGGGCGTAAGGAACACGGCGAAATGGAGCGCGTCCCTCATCAAGCACGGCAAGCCCGCGGACACACCCGTCGCAATTGTCCGCTGGTGCAGCCTGTCACAACAACAGACGTTCAGATGCACGTTGGAGACTGTGGCCGAGGCCGTCAGCCGGCACGGGATCCGTCCGCCAACATCGTTTGTTGTCGGGAAGGCAGTGGACCGCGCTCCGCTGCTCTCCTGGTTTGCCGCGAGACCGTTGTTCAACACGCGTGTTCTCGCGGCGGGATCGCCGCGGACCTCCAGGAAGCTCCGCGACCTGCTGGCGCCTCTTGGTGCTGACGTGGTCGCGAGCCCGGCAATCCGCATCACCGATCCACCGGACTGGGGACCGGTCGACGCGGCAATGGCGAGGCTTGGGCAGTACGACTGGCTCGTGTTCTCCAGCCAGAACGGGGTTGACTACTTCTTCCGCCGGCTCCTCGAACTCGGCGGCGACACGCGGCGCCTCGCGACCGTGAAGCTGGCCGCCATCGGATCGGGCACGGCGGAGCAGTTGGCCCGGTATCATGTCAAGGCCGACCTTGTGCCCGAACAGTTCAATGCGGAAGCGCTGGCAGCCGCACTCGCCGGCAGCGCGGAAGGCCGACGGTTCCTCCTCGCTCGAGCAAGCAGAGGCCGGGAGGTGCTGTCCGAGGAACTCGAGCGGGCCGGCGCCCAGGTCGAACAGGTTGTTGTGTACGCCAGTGTCGACGTGGAGACCCCCGATCCGGACGCCGCCGATTCGCTGGCCGCCGGCGAAATCGATTGGGTCATGGTGACGAGCCCCGCCATCGCTCGATCGCTTGTCCGGCTCTACGGGGACGCCCTGCGGCGCGCTCGGCTTGCGAGCATCAGCCCGCTGACATCGGCGGCGCTGCGCGATCTGGGGTGCGAGCCCGCGGCTGAGGCATCCGACTCCACGATGGCCGGCCTGGTCGACGCGTTGCTCAACACCGCACGAACAGACGCATAGGCCGTCCCCATGCCTGCGACCTCGAAGAGCCGCGGACTTCAATCCGCGGCTTCTGTCGCACCCGCCGCCTCCCCCCGAGCATATGGACGCCAGCATCGATCGGTCTATACTCAGCTACCTCCTCAGGCCGCAACCGGCACAGTGGCGTGCCGGCGCATGGCTTGCGACTTTCGCACGGCAGGAGGCGGCGCAATGAGCAAGAGCAACGGCATCTCATCCCTTTGGAAGCAGGAGGATTGGTGGGCCGTCTGGATCGGCTTCGGCATTCTCGTGTTCGCTGTCATCGCGGCTGCGCTTGGCAGCGGGCTCAAGGCACCGAATATCCAACGCTGGGCTGCGAGCCCGTTCGACGCGTTCTACGACGACGTCAGCGTCAAGGTGAAGGACTGGCCCGATAGTCTGAAGTCCACCGACGCACGACAGAACAAGCTACCGGCCACAACGGCTGAACGGCTCAACTACACGCGCAAAGTCAGCTACACCGCGGGTAAGCGGCAAGTCTCGGAGAAGCTCCTGTGGAAGTCGCGGTACGCGATGAGCGTGGCGGATCGAGACGCCATACTGGGCATCGTGACTTCACTCCCACATCGCGAAGCGATCGAGGCGCTTTTCAATAAAGCGCAATCCCCCAAGCACAACTTCGGCGGACTGGCCGTGCTGCTCGTCGCGATGGGCCTGGCCTTCGCACTGGCAGTCCGACTCATGGGCGAGAAGGTGCGGAGATTCGCCGGCGGATACCTGGTGATATTCCTCCTCGCAACACTGGCTTACTTCATTGCCAGCCATGTCGCCATGAAGGCCTACGGTCTGCCGTACGCAATGTGGGCGCTGTTGCTCGGGCTGCTGATCAGTAACACGATCGGGGCACCGAAGTGGCTGTTGGCGGGGTCCAAGACCGAGCTGTTTATCAAGACCGGCCTGGTGTTGCTGGGCGCGGAAATCCTCTTCAGCAAGATCGTCGTGCTTGGCAGCCGCGGATTGATGGTCGCGTGGTTCGTGACGCCTTGCGTTCTCGTCTTCATGTACTTCTTCGGGACACGCATGCTGAAGATGACGAGCAAGTCCCTTGTGATCATTGTGGCCGCGGCAACCAGCGTCTGCGGCGTCTCGGCTGCGATCGCCACCGCCGCCGCCGTTAAGGCCAAGAAGGAGGAGCTGACGCTCGCGGTCGGCATGTCGCTGGTGTTCACCTCGATCATGATGATCGTCATGCCTCAGTTCATCAATGCGGTGGGCATGGACCACGTGCTCGGCGGGGCCTGGATGGGCGGGACCATCGACGCCACGGGCGCGGTGGCCGCGGCCGGCGCTTTCCTCGGTGATCGGGCGCTGCACGTTGCCGCGACAGTGAAGATGATCCAGAACGTGCTCATCGGGG
>JBDRKQ010000041.1:0-2996 GCA_043813895.1 Planctomycetota bacterium | reverse complement strand
CCAAGCCGTTGCCGATGACAATGGGCAAACCGCCGTTCTGACACAGGCGCCCCTGGATCTCAGCAGAATCACACGGGTCCAGACACCCGGGATTGATCTCAGCGCGGTCGCCCTTGAAGACGAACAGAACGAGGCTCAAGGTCTCCCGGTTCGATTCGCAATACCGAACCCTGTGCAAATCACCCCCGAAACGGACGGCACGTGGACACGGCTCGACGATGACACGCTTGTCTGGCAGTTGAGGATCACCTGCCCGGACGCGCTTTCCGTCAACCTCGGGTTCGCCCGATACAACATGCCCGCTGGCGGGCAATTGCTCGTGTACGCAACGGACAAGAGTTACAGCCTGCGCCCTTATACCGAGTGGGACAACAAGGCCCACGGTGAACTTTGGACACCTGTCGTGCTCTCAGACGACATCATCGTCGAGGTCAGGATTCCTGAAGTCGGCCGGGACGAACTCGAACTCGAATTGACTTCCATCAACCACGGCTATCGCGTCTTCGGCGAAGTGCGCGACGACGGCGCCGGCCCGCGGCAGGGTTATTGCAACATCGACGTGATCTGCCCGGAAGGTGACGGTTGGCGCGACGACATCCAGTCCGTCGCCGCGATTCAGAGAAGCGGCAGCATGGTATGCACCGGCTTCATGGTCAACAACACTGCCGAAGATCAAACGCCGTACTTCATGACGGCATATCACTGCGGCGTGACCTCGAGCACGGACTCCACACTCGTCTGCTACTGGAACTTCCAAAGCCCGAACTGCGGCGACCTCTGTTGCGGCAGCCTGAGCACGAACCAGAGTGGGTCCACCTTCCTGGCCGCCTACTCCAGTTCGGACTTCACGCTCGTGCTGCTCGACGATGATCCCGACCCCTCCTGGAACATCACGTTTGCCGGCTGGAGTAACAGCAGCGCCAACCCGAGCAGCGCCGTGGCCATCCACCACCCCGGCGTCGACGAGAAGGCCATCAGCTTTGAAAACGATCCGTGCACAACGACCAGCTATCTCGGCACCTCCACCCCCGGCGACGGCACGCACGTTCGCGTTATAGACTGGGACCTCGGCACGACTGAGGGCGGCTCCTCCGGCTCGCCGCTCTTCGACCAGAACCACCACGTCGTCGGCCAGTTGCACGGCGGTTACGCCGCGTGCGGCAACAACGAGTCCGACTGGTACGGACGATTCTCCGTCTCCTGGTCACACGGCCTGAGCACCTACCTCGACCCGATTTCCTCCGGCGCCACCACGCTCGATACCTTGGTCCCCGGTGCGGAGGGACTCAAGGTCACCCCCACCACCGGCCTCGAATCAGCCGGAGATCCCGGCGGGCCGTTCTCACCGATCAGCAAGGTCTACACCATCGAGAACCAAGGCGCCACCGGCTTCAACTACAGCGTGACCAAGAACGTCAACTGGCTCACCATCACGAACGGCTCCGGGTACCTCTCCGGGTACGGAACGACAAACGTGACCGTCTCGATCAACAGCAATGCCAACTCCTTGTCCGTCGGCACCTACAACGATACGGTCAGCTTCACGAACCTTACCTCCGGCGTGGGAGACACCTCGCGGCAAGTGGAGCTTCAGGTCGGCGGACCGCAGAAAACCTACGAGTGGACCATGGACACCAACCCCGGCTGGAGCACCCAGGGACAATGGGCCTGGGGCCAACCCACGGGCGGGGGATCAGGCGAGTATGGCAGCCTGGACCCCAGTAGCGGTTACACGGGTAACAACGTCTACGGCTATAACCTGAGTGGCGACTACGCGAACAACATCAACCCGGCGTACTACCTCACCAGCACCGCGATCGACTGCACTGACCTCATCTCCACAGAACTCCGTTTCCGGAGATGGCTCGGCGTCGAGACCGCTAACTATGACCATGCGGCCGTCCAGGTGAGCAACAACGGCTCGACCTGGACGACGCTCTGGGAGAACCCGAGCGGCTCCAGCAATCATACGGACGACGGCGCTTGGACCCAGCAGACTTACAACATCTCGGCTGTCGCTGACAACCAGCCGACACTTTACATCCGCTGGGCCATGGGTACGACCGACAGCTCCTGGACCTTCTGCGGCTGGAACATCGACGACGTCGAAATCTGGGCAATCGACACAGCGGGGCCAACCTGTGCCGATGGCTACGGCAACATGGACGGCATCGGCGGGGTGGACGGCAACGACATCCAGAACTTCGTAACGTGCTATCTGTCCGACGATCCCGGCACGCCCGGATGTGCCTGCGCGGACATGTATCCCGGCACGCCAAACGGTACGTTTGAAATCGAAGACGTCGAAGCGTTCGTTGACTGCCTGCTCGGCATTACCTGCCCGTAGCACAGCCTGCTGAACGCACGACACTTGATATGATCACAACCCAGGGCGGCATTGCTTCAACGCGGTGCCGCCCTGCTTATTGGCGCCGCGTCCACATGATCCTTTGAAGGCCTTACAGTCCCCCCACCGAAGGCTCGTCCGGCGTTTCCGCCGCGCCGCCGGCTCCACCCTCCTCCCCCTCCTCCCCCTCCGTCTCATCGAAGGCCTCGATGCCGGGCGAACTCTTCAGCCAAAACTCGAACGCCCGCGCCACAGCCACGCCCAGCAGGCTGTTCTCCGGATACTCGCCGTCGGCCCCACGCTCCCCTGCCGCGCAGCCGGTCAGCAACTCCAGCGCTCCCTGTATCCTGTCGACGGCATACACGCGGAACTGGCCCCCGACACAGGCGTCCACAACATCCTCGCGGAGCATCAGATCGCGCGCGTTCGCCCGCGGCACGATCACGCCCTGTGTGCCGGTCAGGCCGATCTCACTACACGTGTCGAAGAAGCCCTCGATCTTCTCGTTGGTCGCCCCTACCGGCAGGATGTTGCCGACCTGGTCGATCGCGCCGGTAATGGCCAGGTCCTGTCGCAACGGCAGGTCGGTCAGCGCGCTGAGCAGGCAGCATATCTCCGCGGCCGATGCCGAATCACCGTCGATCCCGCC
>JBDRKQ010000040.1:0-39243 GCA_043813895.1 Planctomycetota bacterium | reverse complement strand
CACTGGCGGCTTGCCCGCCAGTGCGATCTTGTCGGCGGAGAGAACACTGGCGGGCAAGCCGCCAGTGGCACCCGCCATCTGGCCAATCAGGAAATACTCGATGTAGCAACGCGCGCGAGCATCCGTACGAAGCCGTTTGCGATTGCCCGGCAGGCGTCGGGCTTGCGGAGGCCCAAGCGCGTGTTGTTCGTGACAACGACGCTGGACGCCGGCGGGGCCGAGTTGATGTTGCTCTCGCTGGTCAAGCACCTGGATCGCCGCGACGTTCAGCCGCACATCCTGTGCCTGAAGGAAGCGGGAATGCTGGCGCAGGCGTTTCGCGCGCAGGATGTACCGGTGTTCGAGGGGGTCCTGAGGTTCAAGACAGATGCCGCGGTGATTCTGCGGATTCACCGGTTGCTCGTGGAGAACGAGATTGACATCGTGGTCGTGGCGCATAGCGGCGGTGACCGGATGTTCTGGAGTACGCTGGCCGCCAGGACGCTGGACTTGCCGGTCGTTGTGTGGTCGCACTGGTTTCCCACGCCCGGGCACAAGCACATCGAGCCGGTGAATCGCGCGCTGTATCGTTGGATCGACGCCTTTGTGGCGATAGGCGAGAAGCACCGGCTGGCACTGATCCGCCATGCCCACGTTCCGGCCGGCCGGATTACCGTCATTCGCAACGCGATCGAAGTCGATCGGTTTCTCGGCGCGGCCGGGCGGGATGAGGCGCGGCGGCGGCTGCATCTTGCGGAGGAGCATGTGGCCATCGGCATTGTGGCGAACATGCGGCCTGAGAAACGGCACGATGTCTTTATTGATGCTGCCGGGGCCCTGGCACCCAAACGGCCGGCATTCCGCTTCTTCATTATCGGGGGTGGCCCCGAACGAGACGCGGTACAGGCGGCGGCGTCTCGATCGGGCCTGGATCATGAGACGCTGCGTCTGTTGGGCCCGCGCGACGATGTGGCGGAGTTGCTGCCTGGGCTGGACATTGTGTGTCTCTGTAGCGAGGTGGAGTGTTTCAGCGTTTCGATGCTGGAGTCGGCGGCGGCGGGATGTGCGTTTATCGGTCCTGACGTGGGTTGTCTGACGGAGTTTTTGGAGCACGGCCGGACCGGGCACTTGATAAGACCGGCGGACGTGGCGTCGCTGACCGATGCTATGGCAGAACTGGGAGACGCCCCCGAGCTGCGCGCGCGGCTCGCGAGGACGGCACAAGATAGAGTGGTGCGGGAATTCGGCGCCGACCAGATGGCGGAAGCTTTCGCGAGCTTGTTCGCGATTATGCCTGCGCGGTGCTGCGCAGGGCCTGTGGCGGGGGTGGTGGACGGTCGTGCTCTGGAGCGTCGTGAACCTCTCGCGTCGGATTGTGGCAAGATCGGCCGTTGAAAGACAGTTGTGGGGGGGCAGAATTGCATTGGCGGGCAAGCCGCCAGTGGCACCCGGCGATCGCGTCGGGTAGACTATGGATGGGGCCTCAAAGAAGCATGAGTTCCTTGCACACAACCGGGCCGCGAAATGGCAGATGGAGGCTTCTCCATCTCGTTTCGACGTTCGCGATCAAGACCGATACAAAATGGCTGTTGCAGATCGCACGCCATCTCGACCGGGAGGCTTTCGATCTGTCGGCCGCCTGCTTCTACGAGGGTGGGCCCGTTCGAGACGAACTCGAGTCGCTCGGCGTCACGACGTACAACCTGGACATGCCGGGCGAGCAGGACCCGCGGGCGGTTCTTGGGATCCGGCGATTGCTCAAGGAGACTAACTGCGATCTCGTTCACACGCACTTGTTGCGGGCGGATTTGTTCGGCGGGGCGGCAGCACGCTGGTCGGGGATGTCTGTGAATGTGTCGACCGCCTATGCAATCGGCGCATTTCGCCGCGCCAAGCGGCGCAAGACCGATCGCCTTCTAGATGTAGCCACCGCCTGGTTGCCGACGCACACGATCGCCGTGTCCGAGGCCGTGAAGCGGGACTGTGTAGAACGGCTGCGCATGAATGCGGATCGCGTCACGGTGATTCACACGGGCATCGACCCGCCGCCCGAGCGCGATGCGGCTGCCGCGGAATCGCTACGGCGCGCGTGGGGCGTGTCGCCTGGTGAACCGCTCATTGTCACCGTCGCGCGGCTGAGCTACGAGAAAGGGATTGACACGCTGATAGATGCCGCTGCCATCCTGCGCGAGACGCACCCCGGCGCCCGTGTTGTCGTCGCGGGCGACGGGCCGGATCAAGGCGAACTCGAAGAGCGGATTCGCCGGCGCGGCGTGAGTGATATGGTTCGGCTCGCCGGCTTTCACGCGGATGTGTGGCCGGTGTTCTGGGCGGCGGACGTTGTGTGTATGCCGTCGAAGTCTGAGGGTATGCCCAACGTGCTGCTCGAAGCGATGGCGGCCGGCTGTCCTGTTGTCGCGACAAACGTCGGCGGTGTACCTGAGGCGATTTCTTCCGGTGAGAACGGCCTGCTGGTCGAGCCGGAGAACGCAGCGGCATTGGCTTCGGCCCTGGCGAGCCTGATCGATGACGCGCCGATGGCTCAGCGGCTCGCGCGCGAAGCGCGCCGTACGGTGGAGCAGCGCTTCCTGGCGCGCGACGTCGTCGGCAGGTACGCGGCCCTTTACGAGAGATTGTTGGTTCAACGGAGCAAGGCTCATGCCGGGATTGCGGCCGCCATCTGAGCCGCCCCAGGCGGTGGATGTGCTGGGTCTGCCCATTCGTCCCCTGAAGACGGACGGGTTGATCGAGTTGCTCGTCCAGCGGGCGCGAGCCGGGCTTCGCACGACGGCGTGTTACGCCAACGCGCACACGGTGAACCTCGCCTGCCGGCACGCACACTTCCGCAACCTGCTATCGAGTTGCGAGGTGCTCTACGCGGACGGCGCGTCGGTGGTGTGGGCAAGCCGGTGGAGCGGGCGGCTGCTGCCGGAACGGATGACCGCCGCGGACTACTTTCCGAAGTTCGCCAAGCGGTGTGCGGAGGAGAAGCTGTCATTGTATCTGCTCGGCGGGGAAGCGTTGATCGCGGAGAAGGCTGCGGCGAAGCTTCGCGAGCTTGTGCCGAGTCTGAGTATTGTCGGCACGCACCACGGTTACTTCGGGCCGGATGAGTCCGCGGGGATTGTGGAGGCGATCAATGCGGCCGGACCGGATGTGCTGGCGGTGGGTCTCTCCAGCCCTCGGCAGGAGCAATGGCTGGCGGATCATGGGAAGGACTTGCGCGTGCCGGTGCGTTGGTGTATCGGCGCGCTGCTCGATTACTTGGCCGGCCGGGAGCGAAGAGCGCCCGCCTGGTTGTGCAGAATCGGTGGAGAGTGGCTGTTCCGGCTGCTTGTCGATCCCGTCGGCAAGTGGCGGCGCTATCTGATCGGGAACCCGCTATTCGTGTGGAACGCGCTTCGTTGGCGCGTGCGGCTGCGCGGCGCTGATCGGTCGGAGAAGCGTTTCGGAATGACGGAGGTGTGACGGCTCGTGCGCCGCCCGGGGGGGCAGAATGAAGCAAGACATGTACCACAGCGATAGCTCTGTCATCACGCTGGACGTGCTGGAAAGCGTCGCGGCGGCCGTGCGGCTGAAAGAGCCTGCCGTCGCCGGCCAGAAGCACGACCGGGCCTATGCGGTCATCTCGCGCGCGACGGACGTTGCGATCTCGCTTATTGCCCTGGCGGTTTCCGCCCCGATCGTTCTGGTGGCCGCGATCCTCATCAAGCTGACCTCGCGCGGTCCGGCCTTCTTCCACCAGAAGCGGGCAGGCAAGGACCAGGTCCCATTCACCATGTACAAGCTCCGCACGATGTACGCCGGTGCGGACGACGACAAGGAGCTGTTCCGCAAGTTCAACTCGCTGCCGACGGGGCCGTGCTTCAAAATGAAGAACGATCCGCGCGTGACGCCGATCGGCCGCTGGCTGCGGAGGTCGAGCATCGACGAGCTGCCGCAGTTTCTGAACGTGCTGATCGGCAACATGTCGCTCGTCGGCCCCAGACCCCTGCCGCTGGACGAAGTGGTCACCAACACGCCGCAACAACGCATGCGCTTCACGGTCAAGCCCGGCATCACCTGCCTCTGGCAAGTCTGCGGCCGGACGGAGATCCCCTACGAAGAATGGCTGGCCCTGGACGTGTGGTACATCCGCAACCGCTCCCTGTCGCTGGACTTTCAGATTCTCGTGAAGACGATCCCCGCGGTGGCATCTGCACGCGGGGCGTATTGACCCTGGGGATTGGTGAGCCCGTCGCTTCATTCAGCCAGCGGCGCAGGGGGAAATAGTAACTGTTTTCTAGGCTTTCCTACCATCCCCCTCACCAGGGAGACATGTGGACTCCCACAAGGCGTCGAAGGAGTCATAGTGCTCGAACGAGCCGTTCCGCATTCGCACTAAGCTGGTCAACACGCCTCGCCTCGCTCCTTGCGTCGCCGCGAGAGGCTTTCGCACGACACGCGACACTTCCCGGCGACCAGCGGCGTCAAGCCACACGCACGCCAGCTATCGTGCGAAGACCTCATCTACGATCCCTACCACCCCCGAGATCCCTGGAGTCTCTCACCCCCGCAGGTTTGGGAGCGGTCTGCGCGGGCTCCGTTACTTCTCATTTCGTGGAGCGCCCTTTCATGACGTCTCGCACCAACAAGATGACATCCGCGATCTGAACAGGAGTCAGGTGTTCTGTGCTGAGCGTCAGGTCGAATCGTGCCGTGTCATCGTCGCGGACGTGAAAGTGGTTCTCGATGAACTCGGCGCGCTCGCGGTCTATCCTCTGCACGTCCCTTCGAGCTTCTTCGGTCGACATGCCCTTACGCACTGCAATACGCTCGACGCGCGTGTCGAACGGCGCCACAAGGCGTACCCGGAAACCGAGGTCGCGCGGGAGCATGATGTCGATGCCTCGGCCAAGAAAGACGGCCGAGCTCTGGCGCGCAAGAGAGAGTGTGGTCTTCACAAGACGCCCGAAGTAATCGTTCCGCACGAAGTCCGGCTCGAGGATGGATCGACAGAACTCTTCCCACCACTTCAGGTCGCGCTCATCCATCGACTCATAGATTTTGTGCCTGGTGGCATCGTCGCCGGTCATTGCCTGGAGAATTTCCCTGTCGATCTTCGGCCAGTTCAAGCGCGCGGCGATCAGCGAGGCCGCTTCCGCGGCCCCGGCGCCAATCTCGCGCGAGATCGCGATGAAGTCCGCGACTTCGGACCTTTGGTCGACAGGCAAAGTCAGACGCTGAGAGCGAGCCAGCTCCCAGTGCCTCATTTGTTTCTCGACCAGCTTGTCGATCCCAGGGCCGTCATACTTCCGTCGTTTCGACATCGTCTGGCACCTCCAACAACCGCCTTTCAGAAGTTAGGACAGTTGGTACTTCTTCCGCCGCTTCTTCGCCGAATTCGTCTTCTTGCGCGGGCGGCCCATCGCGGGGTCTCAGCCGACACCGCACCAGGATCTCCATCTTACCGACGAATCGATCCGGGCCCAAGATGTGCCCCCTAAATGCGGAACGGCGAATCGCCCCGATGAGCTGGTCGGCTCAGCCCGCAGCGTTCGGTGCGCTGCGGAATCCGCAGCATGTGCGGAAGCTGGTGCCGCGTGATCCAGGGCCAGCAACGAGAACACGATGTGTTGGGTCTTTGCGGATGGCTTGAGTTACTGGTCCGGCGGCATAGGGGAGTCCCGAAGAGAACGCAGACGATCGGTTCAGGCCGCGCGGCCGCCTCCTATCATCCAGCGCGCGCGTGTTCGGACGGCCGCGCGGGCTGAAGCCCGCGGCTCTTCGTGGCTCCTCGGCCGGACAGAGACTCAGCGTGCAGTTCTACACCGCTGTTCCGAACAGGTCGTTCAGACCGCCGGTGAAGAACTGGATAATCAAGTTGATGACGAAGAAAAGCCCGTAGATACCCAGAAAGCTGCCACCACCAAACATACTTACGCTCCTTGTCACACTTGGCGTCGGAGGCAACGGGTCTTCGAGGCCCGACACGGGAGTCGGGCGCGACACTTGGTACCCGGGTTGCCCCAGCCGCCCTGCACAATTGGGTTGTTTCGTTTCTCGCCGGCGCGTCGCGCAGTGTCAGGCGAAGTCCGCGTCCGGCATTCCGGACCGCCATTTCAACCGCTTTGGGCCGCAATAGCAAGTGGGGATGCCGAAATGGCTGATGAACGCCGGCGCCATGCCGCGTACGCTACCTGGATGGCCGGTACGGCAGCTTCATGGTGTATTTGCGGAACTTGGATTGGAACCGCTCGTCGAGCTTGCCGAAACATCCCTCGAAAAGCTCAACAGCCTCGTCCGGCGTGAATGGCTCCGCCGGATCGCGCTCTTTGATCAAGGTGATGTACTTCTGCAGACTTTCCTTTTTTCGCCTGATGAGATAGTTGGTCAGCGCCCAGGAAACTGCGTAGCCCTCGTCCGAGAGCATGCCCGAGGTGGGCGTGTGCTTTGCAACGAACTGCCTCAAGTCGAGTCCGCCCTTCTCATACGCTTCACGGAAGACCTGCAGGCGGCGCTGGTTGATCACGGCGGAGCCTGCCCCCATCTTACCAGGTGGCGGCTCGAACTGGGTCGCCAGGCCCTCGGCGAACCATTGCGGGTTTGGGCCGGGCACCGCATGGACCTGAAAGTTGAACATCAACTGGTGGGTGACCTCGTGCTGCACGACGGAGCGGTTCTGCGAGTCCTGCATGCTGTTCAGGTAGTTGAGGTAGAATCTGGCTTCGCGTGATTTGGCCTTTCGGGTTGCCCGGTCTTTCGCTTTGCGCGCTTCTTCCTGCAACCGTTCGACCTTGGCCATGACCTCGAGCACGGGCCGCGATTTCGCGAAGTCGTAGAATATGGAGAAGTTAATCGGGTGGCTCCAATAGAGGCCCGCGACATTCGGCGGGACGCTCTGCCCGACGATCTGTTTGTTGAGCCGGTCGAATTCATCGTAGCTCCGGCAGAAGATGACGATCAGCTTCTCCTCCGGATAGTGGATCTCGATTCCCGCCTTGGCGGCGAACCGGTGAACTGACTCGTAGGTTCTCTCCAGGCGCGTGATGAAGTCCCGGACGATTTCCTTGTCGGCGTCGTACAGCACCGTGAAGTGATCCGTGCGGTGGACTTTGAATCCATCGCCCACGTAGGCCTTGAAAAGGTCTTCGCGGATTCCGCTCGGGAACGGCTTGAGGTGATCCTCGTCAGACTTCTTGCGCTTGGAGCCCTTGTCCCCATCCTTGTCCGACTTTCCCTTCGCGGACTTGCCGGACTTTGACGACTTTTTTTTCTTCTTCTTGTCCTTCGGCTCGGGGTCGTCGTCACGCCGTTGGGCGCAGCCGTCCGCCCGAACCGGCGGGGCGTATGCCGCTGCGAGACCCAGAGTCAACAGACAGATTGCCAGCGACCAGCGGGTGAGATGAGAAGTCATTCGTGACCCCTGCTGCTTTTATGCTGAAAGGAGCTTATGCCTTGCTTCCTCGCGATGCTCCTCAGGCACGTAGAAGTACTGCCGACGTTCAGGTCTGTCCGTTACGGCTTTGAGGCGTTCCATGCCTGGCAGCGAACTGATTTCGGCTACACTACCATCGTCGGGTTGCTGGATCAGGATTGCGTTGACGGCGGTTTGCTCCGACGCCTCTTTCTCGGGTCGATATGAGTCGTAGGTTTTCGATTTCAAATCCGCCTCGTGGAAGTAATAGGTCGGGTCAAGGCCTGCGGCTTTCAAGCCCTCTCGGATCTGATTAACCGCAGTGCTCAGGCTGAAAACCGACGACGCATGTTCGTCGTTGTATTCGATCGGCTTAAAGCCTCTCCGCGAGACAAGCCGGCGACACAGGTCGGAGAGCACGCTATCGTCGCTGTGCAGCCACTTCGCCACGTGTGTCATCACCATGTTGTCATCAACCTTCTGGTGCTCAGCGTTTGTCAGCGGTTTCTTCTTTATAAACTCCTTTAACGCATCGTCGACAGCGAGCGCCGTTCCATTCGCCAGCAAATGAGCCGCCCGTCTACAAATCGCGATGAGCAACTGCTCGTAACCCTTGGTCGTGTGGTGGTAGTAAACGTTCCACAGCATATAGTGGCGAGCAAAAAGATACTCTTCAATGACGCGACATGCCTTGTCAAGCCAGACGGGTTGCAGTAGATCATTGGGCGGAACGGGTCGGACGTTCATCGTGTGTAGAATGTACTGGTGGTCGTACCGACCGTATCCCACGCCGCAGAAATGACTGTCTCGCAGCAAGTAATCCATACGGTCCGCGTCAAGCTGGCTCGTGACCAGCGCTCGCAGCCACGCTAACTCGGGGTCTTGTCCTTCGAGCAGCGCGTGAACCAACTCGGGGAGACCCGCATCACAGCCTTTCAAGGCTTGATGCACGCCGGTCGTATCATCTCGGATCAGGTCACGTGTCCGCTTTTCGTGGTCGCCGGCAAAGTCACGCTCAAGAACGCGGGAGAACGGCCCGTGGCCAATGTCATGCAGCAAGGCCGCCGCGGTTACGGCCAGCTTGCGGTCGTCAGGCAGCTTGAGGTCGTCGCCAACATTCCGTTGAAGGAATGCGAGTGCTTGCCTGGTGAGGTGCCAGACTCCGAGGGAATGCGAGAAGCGGCTATGTTCGGCTCCAGGATAAGTCAGATGACTGACACCGAGCTGGCGGATTCGTCGAAGGCGTTGAACTTCGGGAGTGTCTAGCAAGTCGAGGATCAGGCGGTCCTCGACCCGATCAAGGAACACGTGATCATGGACCGGGTCGCGAATGACCTTTAGTGACAAGCTTCAATCCCCCACCTGCTCCCGCGACTTCCACACCTCTGCCGCGATCTTTCGGGCTTCCTTGAATGCCTCACTGCCGCGATTCGCCTTCTTTCGGCGCTCGGTAGTCTCCTCGGCCTCCTCCCACGAGTAGCCCTTTTCAAGCCAATAGAGTAGGGTGGCCGCGAGTTCCAACTGAAACACGTCGTGGTCCTTCAGCACCGCTGCGCGATCGAGCCCTCGCTCCATCGCCTTGCGGAATGCTTCGGGCACTTTCAGGCGGACCGATTCCAGGAGTTCTCGTGCGGCGTCGGTTAGCTGATAGCCGTATTCGACGCCCTCAGCCATCACCAAGCCGCGCGTTGTCTCAGCAAGCAGCTTCGTCTCGACATGCTGGTCCACGCGAGAAGCGAGCCCACTTGAATATGGCCCGTAGTAGTGGAAGAAGAAGTCGTCTTCGATCGGCGCGCCACTCAGCTTCGCGATATACGCGAGCTTCTGGAGTTTCTTCCGCCCCTGCACACCACCAAGCCGATCGAGCAGGCTTAGCAACACGTAATCACTAGGTCCCATGGTCAGGCCTCCATGCTAACATAAACCTAACACGCTGAGGCGGATTCCGCAAGCGGTTTTTCCGGAATTTTCTTTCGATTGCACAATAACCCAAAAGACTGTGTTAAGAAATCAGACTATCTCGGGCCGCAGATGCCATCCTGGACACGCAAGGCCCGCAATCTCTCAAGCCTTCCTTGCTACCGTACCGAGGCGAAGCCGCCGGGCAGCGCTACTTCGCGTACTCCACTGCCCGGACCTCGCGCAGGACGGTGACTTTGATCTCGCCGGGATAGGTCATTTCGTCTTCGATTCGCTTGGCGACCTCGCGTGCGATGCGCATCGCATTGTCATCGTCCACGCTGTTTGCCTCGACGATGACCCGCACCTCGCGGCCGGCCTGGATCGCGTAGGCCTGTTGAACGCCCCGGAAGGCCGTGGCGATGTCCTCGAGCTGTTGGAGTCGCTTGATATAGTGTTCCAGGGTCTCGCGTCGGCTCCCCGGTCGGGCCGCGCTGATGGCATCCGCCGCCGCCACGAGCGGCGTGTAAGGGGTCGTTGCCGGCACATCGCCGTGGTGTCCCGCAATCGCGTTCAGCACTTCCGGACGCTCGTTCAGCTTGCGACAGATGTCTTCGCCAATCGCCGGGTGTCCGCCTTCGACCTCGCGATCCACGGCCTTGCCAAGGTCGTGCAGAAGGCCACAGCGCCGGGCCAGCGTACCGTCGAGGCCCAACTCGTCCGCCATGACCTGGCAGAGGTAGGCGACCTCGATGGAGTGGCGCAGCACGTTTTGACCGTAGCTCGTGCGGTATTGCAGTCTGCCCAGCAGCTCGATCAGCTTGCGGTGCAAGCCCTGGACGTTCGCCTCCATGGCCCCTTTCTTGCCCAGCTCGACGATCTGCTTCTCCATGCTCTCGCTGACTTCCTGGACCACCTCCTCGATCCGAGTCGGGTGAATCCGTCCGTCGCGCAGAAGCTTGTTCATTGCTTGTGTGGCGATTTCCTTCCTGACGGGGTCAAAGCAGGTGACCTCGATGACGCCCGGGGTGTCGTCAACGATGATGTCCACACCGGTGGCCTTCTCGAACGCCCGGATGTTCCGACCCTCGCGGCCGATGACCCGGCCCTTCATCTCGTCGGAGAGGATATCGACCGTGCTGACGGTGGCCTCCGCGGTGTGCGGCGCGGCGTACCGCTGGATGGCGGTAATGACGACTTCCCTGGACCGCTCCTCGGACTCCTCCTGGGCCTCATTGATCTTCTTCGCGATGAGCGCGGCGGTCTCGTGTTCGAGTTCCTGAGAGAGGGCGGACATGAGTTTCTTCTTGGCCTCGTCCATTGACAACTGGGCCACCTTCAGCAACTCATTGCGTTGTTGCACGCGGAGTTCCTCCGCTTCCTTCAGTTTTCCTTCCGCGTCCGCCAGATTTGCGTTGGCTCGCGCCTCGATCTTCTCCGTGTTCTTCTCTTTGATTCCCAAGACGTCGAGCTTCCGCTCGAGTTGGTCTTCCCGCTTGTCCAGTCGCTTTTCGGCCTCGCGGATTTCGGCCCGCGTGGCCATTGTCTGGTGGTCAAACTCCTCCTGGCGAGCCAGGAATGTTGCCTTCGTCTCGACTTCCGCGGCCCGAACGATCTCCTTGGCACGGTCCTGGGCCCTTCTCACAACCTGGGCCACTTCCTGGTTCGCCGAAGTTCGCTTGGCCTTGGCCTGAAGCCACAGGATCAGGTACATGCCGCCCGCCCCGATGAGCAGGGCCAGAAGCACACCCAACACCCACGTGGTCGAGACCTGAGCCAATAATACAGGTCCCATCGGTATTTGCCTTTCTTCGTTGCATGAAACACATCGATGCTGCTCGAAGACGCGATGCGCGGGACGGGATGTCCGCATCCGGATCCCTCCCGGCTTTGTGTGCGCACCACTTCTTGTGATGTAAGTCTGGTTACACCCGGGTCGGTAGAATGCCGGTGAGGCGGAACGGCCCCGATGAGCCTCGACCCGCACGTTCTTGGAAACGCCCTCAGCCTGAACCGGAGGGTACCGACCCGCGGTTTGCCGGGCCACCCAGGTTGGCGGCCGACTCGCAGGCTGTACTTGGACTCGCCATGGTCGCAGCAACCGTCTTGTGATCTGTTACGACTGCCTCGTGACCGGCTGATGCTCTACATTGACGGTCCAACGAACCTCCAACACCAGTCCCCGAGGCGACACTTCTGTGCCTCGACGGACGCGACCGGACGCTTTGCTGGCATGAGTCCCTTACTTGCAATCCCCCCGACTTAACGGACATGCCGCGAGCGTATCGGTTGTACTGTGCCTGAGCGGCGTACCTGTCTCGCTCCCAGCCCTCCACCAACCCAGCGGAGGAAACTGGACTCCTTTCTCTGCAAGCGGCAACAATCACCTGGCCCGGCTGCTAAACTCATTTGGGCTTTGGACGACGGCCCCTTGCGGAACAAAACAACGCGAATCTATGTTCAAAAGGGCATACACAGATGCCCTTACTATCGCTCCAGTATAAAGGCACGTGCGACGCCGTCAAGCGCCGGAATGTCATGTTTTCACGGAACCTCTTATGTGACAGCCGGTTGCGGAACATGCCCTCCGCGAATCATCCGGTGGCTTCGGGGCGGAAAACCCGATGACCGCCGTCCACCGTGCCGTTGACATCGCCAGGGCAGCAGAAATCGGCTATGAATGACCGTTGTCGCAGGCTGCCGGGGCCACCAGAGCCTGGCCGGCGGATGGCCTGCTTCGACAACCGAGGTAAGGATATCCTTCTCACGAACACCCTGACCCGACCGCTCACGAGTTGCCCATGCGCACGAGACCATCACAGCCACTGTCTTCAAAGCTACCCCCCAGGCCGCCGTTTGAGAAGAGCCCCGGCGTGCTGTGGCGAAGAGCCGGCCGGATGACCGCGGTCCTGGCGACAGCCTGTCTCCTCGCCTCTCTTGGATCGCCCGCGGCGAACGCGGAGCCCCAAAGCAAGCCGCTGCGCGCAGGCAAGGTGACCGTGCAGGTGTTCGCTGATCGCGAAGCAGTCGCGCCCGGTAGCACGCTGAATCTCGCCGTGGCGCTGACGATGGACGAAGGCTGGTACGTCTATTGGCGAAACCCGGGCGGGATGGTCGGTCTGCCTACGGAGTTCAACTGGACGGTCCCCGCCGGATACCAGGTTGGGCGCGTTCGGTTCCCGGCCCCGAAGATCAAGTTCGACAAGATCATCAAGGAGCACAACTACATCCACAAGGGCACGGCGATCTTCGTCACGCCGATTCGTGTGCCGCAAGATGCCGAGGCTGGTAGTGGCGCTACGTTTGCCGCCAAGGTGAGCTGGCTCGTTTGCGAGAAGTCCTGCATCCCCGGCGACGCCGAAGTTTCTCTGACCCTGCCCATTGTCGCGGGGGGCGCCGAGGTCAAGCGTGCCAATGAGGACGTGTTCAAGAAGGCGAACGCCTCGCTTCCGACGCCCGCGGCCGACGCGAAACATGTGAAGTTCCACGGCTCCGTCAGCAAGGAAGCGGTTAAGCCGGGAGACAAGTTCACCGCGACATTGACCGCCGACATCCAGCCCGGTCACCACATGCAGTCGCACAAGCCGCTGCAAGATGGTCTGATTCCCGCCGCGTTGATGGTGGAGCCGACGCGCGGTTTTGAGATCGGCGACGTGAAGTACGCCAAGCCGCACGAACGCGAAGACAATATCCTCGGCAAGCTCAGCGAGTACGAAGGCAAAATCGCGTTCGAGATCCCGATCACTGTCGAAGAAGACGCCGACCAATCGCCACGGTGGGTTCGCGGCGTGTTCCAATACCAGGTGTGCACCGACAGCGGCACCTGCTATCCGCCGGAGCACGTCGAGTTCGCAATCCCCGTGCAAATGGCGGGCGGCCCGGCGCCGGGAGATTCGAACAGCTTCATCACGGCTTCTAATGACACTTCCCGGGGCGGCGAAGACCAATCCGCCACGGACCAAGCGGCGCAGGCGGAGACTTCGGCAGAGGACTCCGCCGGGTCCGGCTCTGACAAGAACATTCTGATCCGCCTCCAGGAACGCCTGATGAATCTCGGCTTCTTCGGCGTGATGCTGGCGGCCTTCATCGGCGGGTTTCTCCTGAACCTCATGCCTTGCGTGTTGCCGGTCATCTCGTTGAAAGTCCTCTCATTCGTTCGCCAGGCGCACGAAGACCGCTGGCGCGTCTTCCGGCTCGGATTGACCTACTCGGCGGGCATCATGGTCTTCTACGTGGTGTTGGCCGTGTTGTTCTTCAGGTCAGGGATTGCCTGGGGTGAGCTGTTCCAGCACCCGTTGTTCGTGATCATCATGAGCGCTGTGATTCTCGCATTCTCCATGAGTCTCTTCGGCGTTTTTGCGATCTTCACGCCGCGAGTCGTCAACAAGCTCGGTGAGAAGGCCGAAGCACAAGAGGGCTACCTCTCAGCCTTCGGTACCGGCGTGCTCGCGACGCTGCTCGGCACAGCCTGCACCGCGCCGCTTCTCAGTATGGCAATCAGCTATGCCACGAAACTTCCCCCGATGGAAGGTGGGTTCATCTTCATCGCCGCGGGCTTCGGCATGGCCTCCCCGTTCATCGTCCTCACCTACAACCCAGCCTGGCTGCGCTTCGTGCCCAGGCCCGGGCCGTGGATGGGTGTCTTCGAGAGCATCATGGGTTTCCTCCTGTTGGCGACGGTCATCTGGCTGCTCCATCCGCTGCCGGCGCAGATCGGCGGGTACGGACTGTTGCTCACGCTCATCTTTCTCCTCTCTGTCGCGATCGCTGTTTGGATCAAAGGGAAGATCGAGTTCAGCGCTCCGTTGGCACGGAAGGTGAGGCTCTACGGCGCGGCTCTGGTGGTCCTACTCGTCGGTTGGCTCCTGCCGTTTAATCAGTTGTCCAGCCTGGAGAAGCTCGAAGACGAGCAGATCCTGCACGAGGACCTCGCCGCCCAGGGACAATTCTGCTTGGCGCTGCACGGAGATAATTCCAGAGGGACGATTACCTGGACCGGCTGGCAAGACGCCAAGGCGGGGGAGATCCCCTGGCAGCACTACATCAACCGTGAACAGGCCCTTATCTATGTGAACGCGGGCTACACGGTCTTCGTCGATTACACGGCGGACTGGTGCGCAAGCTGCAAGACCAATCTAAAGACGTCCATCGATCATTCCGAGACGATCAAGCTGATGCGGGAGCTGAACGTCGTTCCGTTCGAGGCGGACTACACCAATCGGAGGAAGGCGATCAAGGAAGACCTCACGCACTTCAACAGGGCGGGCGTCCCGTTGTACCTCGTTTACAGCCCGGGCGATCCCGATGCACCCGAGAAGCTCCCCGAGATCCTGACGCCGGGGATTGTTCTCGACGCCCTCAACCGCGCCGGACCGAGCAAGCCGACCGGTGGAATTGACGATTGACGATTGACGATTGGGGATTGGGGCATCGAGCGCAGCATTGTAGCGTCCGACCCCCGCGTCGGACGACGATCAGAGCCGCGCGCGTGAGCAAGCGGTCATCGCGCAAGGGTGTGGGCCCGATTGGCGAGCGGTGATTGCTCCCGCACGGTCGCGGCTCTGACCATCAACGGCCGACAGGGGCGTCGGCCGCTACGAAGAGACACTACCGCTTCGGCGCACTACAATCACAAACATCGAAACCACAAGACTCAAACAACCTCTGTCAAGCGAGCACCCTATGAGCGTTACACGCGAAGCCGTCATGGAAGCACTCTCTCGGGTCATCGATCCCGAGCTCAACAAGGATCTCGTCTCCGCCGGCATGATCAAGCAGGTGGACATCGACGGCGACAATGCACGAATCTCCGTCGAGCTGACCTCGCCGGCCTGTCCGCTAAAGGAACACATCGGCAACGAGATCGAGCGCGAGCTGTCCAAGGTGGACGGCCTCGGCAGCGTCCAGATCCAGTGGGGCGCCAAGGTCCGTTCGACGGAAGGCGTGCAGCAACGCATCCCCGGCGTGAAGAACACCATCGCCATCGGCGCCGGCAAGGGCGGCGTCGGCAAGTCGACGATCGCCGTGCTGGCCGCGATCGGCCTCCAACGAGAAGGGGCAAAGGTCGGCCTGCTGGACGCCGACGTGTACGGCCCGTCCATCCCGAAGCTGATGGGCATCGAGAACCAACAGCCAGGCGTCGGCGAAAAGACCATCGTGCCGGTCGAAGCACACGGCGTGAAGGTGATGTCGATCGGCTTCATGATCGAGCCGGGCCAGGCCGTCATCTGGCGCGGGCCCATGATCCACAGCGTCGTGCAGCAGTTCCTCCAGCAGGTCGAATGGGGCGAGCTTGACTACCTCATCATCGACCTGCCGCCCGGCACGGGTGACGTGCCGTTGACACTCTCGCAGACGGTGCCGATGACAGGCGCGGTGATCGTCTGCACGCCACAGGAAGTCGCCCTGCTGGATGCGGTCCGCGCGATGCGGATGTACCAGCAGCTCAACGTCGGCATCCTCGGCTTCGTGGAGAACATGAGCTACTTCATCGCGCCGGATACGGGCAAGGAATACGACCTGTTCGGGCGAGGCGGTGCAAAAAGGGCCGCCGAACGCGTGGGGGCGCCGTTCCTCGGCGAGATCCCCATCAACATCGGGATTCGTGAATCCGGCGACGCCGGCACGCCCGCGTCGATCCTCGACGACACCGACGAGGCAACGCGCAACGCCATCATGACCTTCGTCCGCAACATGGCAGGCCGGATCAGCATCGCGAACGCGGCACCGCAGCAGCCCTCGTGCAGCGCCGGGACCTGTCAGCATAGCTCAAAGTAGCCCAAGCCCAAGAGCCCCCGGCCTTGGCCGGGTGGTGCGTTCCCACGGGTAAGCTTCGCCGCTTAATGCGGCTTCGCCGACCCATGCCACCCCGGCTGAACACGCACGTGATCCGTGGGCTTGCGTGCCACAGATTCGCCACGAGTTACTACCGCATCTTCCGCTGAAGCTGCTCAATCGCTTGTTCGATCGCCTTGCGGTTGTCGCGATTCAACTCGTGATCGAGTGCCGCGCGGAGTTTCGCGATATCCGCCGGCACGCCGATCGCGGCGATTGCGCGAATCGCCGCCAGTCGCACACTGTCGGACTTGTCGTATATCATCAAATGGTCGAGCTTCTCGACGAGCTTGACGACCGAGAAGTGCTCCGGCTGCACGCAGGCGGCCACCGCTTCGCACGCGCGGCGGCGAACAGCCTTCTGCTCGTCGTCGAGCAATCCCAACAGCAACTCGACGTCCGTATCGGGGCTGCCCCGCGCGGCGAGGCCGGCCAGCGCCATCGCCCGCACAAGGGGCGACTTGTCCTTGGCCGCCCGGTGAACTGCGCGCAGGTCTTCCGGTCGATCGCCGAAGGCAAGCGCGAAGATCGCCCGGCCGCGCACGCCTTCGTCGCCGGACCGGGCAAGCTTGTCGAGCTTCGATCGGTACTCACTCACGAGATGCGCCAGGCTCAGCTTCGTGCGTTCCAGCAGGTCGTGCTCGAGATTCGTGCGGGCGGCATCATACGTGATGACCGACCTGACAAGGACCTCCTTCAGTTCTTGCGTTGAGTAACGCTCCTCCGGCTCCTGTCTGGAAACCGTACGTTCTTCAAGCTCCTCGACGGCCGGCAGCCACATTGCATCCGGCCAATGGCCGCGGAACTCCCGGCAGAGTTGCGCGGCCGCCCGGTCGTGTCCCAGGCGATGCTCCTCCAGCGCTCGCACGAACAGTTTCACCTGGGCCTTGACCAGTTCCTGCTCGTCCTCGTCCAGTGTGTCGAGCCCCGTGAGGCCGACATCGAGCTTGAGCTTGAACTTGTCCGGCGAGACTGCGCGACGCCGTTGGTAGTCCGCCTGTGCTTCCATTTTGACGAGGGCGCGTTCCGGCCTCGACCAATAGAAAATCGCCTGGCCCTTTTCAAAGACCCAGTCACGCGCCAGCGGGCCCGCAAAACCGCCTTCGACATAGAGTGTGATTCGCGCGGCCACCTGGCCCTCGATTTCGACAAGGTCCACGAACTCGAAGGTCTGCGTGCCGTTGAACCCCGGGTACTCGATGTTCCGTTCCCAGCGATGGCCCGCCTCGATCCGTGTCGGCTGCCAGTGGGTGAAGTCCAGCAGGGCCTGCAGCACGACCTTCTCGGCCGGGTCCGTGAGAGGGACCTGGGCCGGTGCGTCGCACGGCGTCTTGTTTGTGCTGTGCAGCCGTGTGGATCCCTTGGAGAGGCTGAAGTCGGACGGTGGCGGAGCAGGCTTTACTCGCTTCTTCCCATGCTTCACGTAGAGCACCTCGGCCGGGGCGTCCACCATCATCTGATACTGCATCACTCTGCCGGGCGTCTCCTCGCTGATGTTGCACTGCAACCAGAACGCCCGCTGCCTGTACCTGAGTGTTTCGACGTAATCCTTGCGCTGCGACTGCCGAGTAATCACGCGCTTGATACGGTGGGTCGTCACGCGCCCCGAGAGGAGATTGTTCTTGAAAGTCATCCGCTGTGGTTTGGCGTCCTGAGCATGCGCGCGCGGAGGTGCGACCGTGACCGGCAACACCAGAAAGACAGCCAGCAATCGGGAAGTTCTCACGGGATGTCTCCGGCGGCTTCGGCATGCGGCGGGTTGTCGAGGCATGCCGCCACATTTCATTATACCCGGGGAAGGAAGGGAATAAGCGGTGCCGGTCCCCTTTTTCCCGGCGTGGACGTTACCATAGCCGTGATGAGAGGAGAGCGGCCTTGGATGTTCTGGCCCTGACATTCGATCAAGTCGCCTCGACGGTCCGTCCGCCGAAGGGGAACCTCCGCGCCCTACGCGATCTTCGCGCGGCATATCGGCGACTCGTGCGCGGCGAATCGGAAGAAGAACGGCTCGAATCCGGATTCGTCTTGCAGGCAGCCGTGCATCCTGTCGCCCGGCACAACCGCGAAGGAGAACTCGTTAAGTTCGTTCAGCAGACGACGGATGGGTACGAGATCGAAAGCGTCATCGTGCCGATGCGCCGCCGGGGCAAGTCGTGGCGATCATTGTGCGTTTCTTCACAGATCGGCTGTGCGCGAGGGTGCGTCTTCTGCGAAACAGCCCGGCTCGGACTGCGGCGGCAGCTATCCGCCTCGGAGATCGTCGGGCAGGTCGTTGCGGCGCGACGCATATTCGACGCCGATATCCGAAACGTCGTGTTCATGGGCATGGGCGAGCCATTCGACAACCTCGATGAGGTCATCCGCGCGATCGAGATCCTCTGCGACCGATCGGGCCTGTCATTCGGCAAATCGCAACTACGCATCTCCACGGCCGGCCGTGCCGACGGGCTGCGCCGCCTGGCGGCGCTCGGCTGGCGACGGCTGAACATCGCCGTCTCTCTGAACGCGCCCAACGACGAGATTCGATCTCGGATCATGCCGATCAACCGGGTCGAGCCGATGGCGGCATTGCGACAGGCCATGCTCGAGTATCCGTTGCGAAACTGCCAATTCTTCATGATCGAGTACGTGCTGATCCCCGGTGTGAACGACGCCCCGGAACACGCGCGCGAACTGGCGGCTTACCTGAAGCCGATTCCGTCCTGCGTGAACGTGATCCCCTGCAACCCCCGACGGGATTCGCCGTTCGAGGCTCCGGACGACGAAACGGTGCAACGCTTCCTCGGCACACTTCGCGACGCCGGGCAGTATTGCAAGGCGCGAGTCACCAAAGGCCGCTCGCACATGGCAGGGTGCGGCCAGCTTGGCAATCGAGCGCTTGCTCGTTGAACGCGCGCGATGTAGTGTCGCCCCACTCGCGGCCCGCAAGAAGAACGTCAATCTGCGGTTGTGCGCGTGAACGTCAGCACCGCATCACCGCCGGGCTGGCCGTCGCCGGATGGGAGCAGCGTGTCGTCCCACCATTCGCCGTTGTCGACCTCGCCATCGAGCGGTTTCCCGTTCGCGCTGATCCCGTCATCGAAGACAACCAGCTTGTAGCGATCCCTCGGCAGCGTTTCATACGTGAGCGACGCCCGTTGCGCCTTGGCGTCGTATTCAACGGTGATCGGCTTGTGCGTGCCGGACTTCACGCCGGCAAGTTTCACATCGGCCGCGTCGAAGCTGTGGATATCCTCGCTGAAGAGAAGCTCAATGACACTGCGATCTTCCGCGTTGCCGTCCGGGCGTACGTCCACCGCTAGCAGCGCCGGCGGAGACCGGAGGCGGTCGTCCACGTTGTCGCACATGTTCCACAGGATCCAGTTGCGATCGTCGTTCCCGCCCTCACAGTCCAACGCCACCTCGACCCACTCGCCTTCGATCGGGATGACGTAGAACTGCGCCCAGTCGTCGTTCCAGATCGTATGCGTCTCCTCACCTTCGCGCGTGACGACGTGAACATCGATCGGCATCGTGAACATGCGGAATCCGTCCTCCGCCTGTTTCTGCCAGACGGCCAGCTTCAGATAGTGCCGCCCCGCTACGGTCCACTCCTCGCAGTTCCACTCATACTCCGGGCTGCCAGGGCTCATGATCCACTGGTCGGTGAA
Source organism: Planctomycetota bacterium (assembly GCA_043813895.1). GTDB lineage: Bacteria > Planctomycetota > Phycisphaerae > UBA1845 > UTPLA1 > CAZTAR01. The sequence continues at coordinate 19,485 of JBDRKQ010000040.1, read as the reverse complement.
CCAACTCAGATCGTGCCCAAAGCTCTCCGACATCGACGCGATGAACTCGGCGGTCGTTGCGGAGCCGCCCGTGTACTTCGCACGGTACTCGCGCAGGCCGGTGAAAAACACGTCCGTCCCCACCACATGGCGGAGCATGTGAAGCACCCAGCCCCCTTTTTCGTAGACGTCGTTACCGCTGAAGAGGTCGTCCACGGACTTGGTCTGTGCCTCGGTGCGATAGACCCGCGCATTGGTATCCCGGGGCCGATGGGACTGCACACTTCGCCAATAGGCGGCTTCGCCGCCGTCGGGCTTCAGCTCGTCATAGAGGGCTTCTGCGTACGTCGCGAATCCCTCGTTCAGCCAGATGTCCTGCCACGTCTTGCACGTGACATCGTCGCCCCACCACTGGTGCGCTAATTCGTGCGCCAGGATGCTGCTGTTCTTGTCGACTCGGGTCATCGAGCTGACGGTCTGATGCTCCATGTTGGCATCCAGCCCGTCCGCCTCGACAACCGCGTACTTCTCGCGAAGAAACGGGTACGGACCGAACCGCTCGCTGAACTTGTCGAGCATGACCAGAAGTTCATCGCAGCCAGCCTTGTGGTCCGGGAGCGGCTCGTCCCGCTCCGCGTCCCAGTGATCGGGGTACAGGTAGCTGATCACCGGCATCGACGCGCTGCGATCGCCCTCGTTGTAGTAGTAGGTTGACTCATACCGCTTGAAGGGGGCCACCGTCAGGGCGGCGAGATACGGGCACATCGGATATCGCTCGCGCCATTTGTACTTGACACGCCCGCCCCAGACAGGCTCGACGCCCTCGCAAACGCCGTTGGATACCGCCACTAAGCCCTCGGGCACCGTGCAGTGCATCTGCATGGTCGCCTTGTCGTCCAGCGCGTCTTCGCACGGCCACCAGTTCCTTGCGAAAAACGGGTCCGACAGTGTGGCGACCACGAGACGATCGTTCCGCATCCACCAGGAGAATGCCCCCCAGCCGCCGTCGTCCGGATAGCCGTCGTAATCCACCGCGACCTCAAAGGACTCGCCCTTGTCGTAAGCTCGATCGAGGGTGATGAAGATCACGTCGTGCGCGTGCCGCCACGTCTTTACGTCGCCGCTGACCGAACGCACGTGCATATTCCGACGCAAATCGAGATGGAACGTCGTCAGGCCGTCGGCTTCCGATCGCGCGTTTATCGTGCAGACGCCGCCGACCTTCACCGCAACGACCTTCTTGCCGTCGTATTCCGGGATGATCTCCACGTCGAGCAAGTAATGGGACACATCGGCGCCCGCTCCGTGCGAACTCGCCCACGGCGAAAGACCGCCACCCAACCACCAATCCAGCCAGTGCTGCACGACTCGTACGTACGCACGTGACTGCGCGTCGTCGCACGCCATGGACGAAGCTTGTGCGGCATCGAGAAACTCCCCGGCACGGTGGCGGTCACCTGTCCGGGACACCGCCCGGCAGCACTCCGACCCACCTACGCACGCACTCCCACAGATCAGAGAGGCCAGCGTCACGACTTGTACGATCATTGAGAGTCTCTCTCCGTCCGCAGAAACACCCCCATACGCTGGATAACGAGCCCTCCCGGCAGCCCTATCGGTCTTCGACTGCCTGTAGTCCTCCTGAGTATAGAAGAGCTGCAACGCGTGACAAACTCGAAGGCACGTCGCATCCAGAAACGTCTCGCATCAAGCGGCGACTGCCGGGCCGCAGCATCGACACCAGTGATATCAACACTGCCAGCATGGCTGGAGATTGTCCAAAAAGGCCGTCCCGGCGAATAGTGCCATGATTCGAGTGCCAGGCGTTCAGCGGCTCTGCCGAAACGACCGATAATCGATCCGGAATCGCCGGGCTTTTACCTGCCGCATGGCTGCAACCGAGGCCGGCGGCAAGGCCACGCGCGTTTGGGCGGAGCCTCCGCCATTGCGGCCCGAGTCTCGGACCCAAACCACCCGCTCGACCGATTGAAAGGAGTTCCGAACATGCTGCGAAATGGTTTTCCCCGCAAGGCATCCGCCGCAGTCCTCTCCGCCACGGCAATCCTGATTTGCGCTTCACCGGTGACGGGCAGGATCATCGCACCCCCGTCCGCCGAGTGTGCAGCCCGCCATGACGCCAAACCACTCGATGCCGTGCCCGACTTCTCACTACCCCCGAACGCGGAGCAAGTCCGTTTGGAACTGGCCGGGTTGCTCGCGATGGCCGAGCGGCCTCCCGCGCGTGGCGAGTCACGCGAACGGCACTCCGGGCCTGGAGACCGCGGGCGCTCCCACGAACGCGCAGGTGAAAGGCACGGCGGCGATCGCCCGCCGCCCCCGCAGTCGCGAGGCCTCTTCACACCATTCGATGAGGAAGACGACTTCGAGTGCGGCGGGCCGCACGAACACCCCAAACCGCACGGGCCGGAGCACCCGGACCCCGCCTGGCACGAAGCAGGCCCGATGAAGGCATTCCTCATGGCCCTCGACAACCTCGACGACCTGATCAATTTCTATGAAGAGCAGGATCGTATCGAGGATACGGAACAAGCGCTCCAAAAACGGGTGGAGCTGTCCATGAAGCTCGCGGAACTGCAAGCGCTTGCCCAACACGTGGGGCCCGACGCGGCGATACGTGAGTACTACCGCTATGTCAATAGGCCGGACCGTGCACTCGAGCACGATCTGCGGCGGACCGAACAGGAGATTCAGGAGACCACGAGATTGATGGGCGATCTGCACGCGGGTATTGCGCGGCTCACAAGTCGCCATGAAACGCTGGAGCAACACCGGCAGGAACTCGCAGAGCGGCGCGAACACCTGCACGCCCAACTGCTCGACCTGCATTCTCAACGTGAGGCGGAACACCGACACGAGTTGGAGCTGTCGGCCAAGAGAATCCCGGACGAAGCCGCCTGGCTGGCGGACGAAATCGAGGCGATCAAGAAGGCGTTGGCCGGCAGGCGCGTCGGCGAGGAGAGAAGGTCGCGCCTCGAAGATCGGCGTGCCGACCTATCGCGCGAGATGCGCGACCTCAAGGGCGAGCAGGCGGAAGTGCGCGCGGCACTCGAACACAACAAGAAGGAGGCGGCTCAACGGCGAGAGCGCCAGCGCCGCGAAGAGGCGGCGGGCCTACGCGAGGAACTTCGCCGACTGGATGACCAGAAGTGGGAAATCCAAGCGGAACAGAGCCGGACCCTCCAGTGGATGGACCAGCGTGCCGCGGAAATCGAAGGCCGCATGGAGGAGATCAAGACGTTTCTCCGCCGCGCTGCCGACAAGCCCAAAGCCACCCCGAAGTCCGACAAGCCACGAGCACCCTCAAAACCCGGCAAGGCAAAAGCACCGCCGAAGCCTGACAAGGCCAAGGGGGCCGCGCCTCCTGGGAAGAACAGCCAATCCGCTAAGGAGAAGAGAGCCCGCCCAACCGAGAAGAAGTCGCACAAGCCGCAGAAGGCAAAACCCGGGGAAAAAGAAAAGGCCAAACCCGCAAGGAAGCCCAACAAGACGCAGCCGAAGGCCGGGAAGGGCTCGAAGGCGGAGTAGCCTGTCACGTGCGTTCACGATGCACCGGCGCCGTTGGCCGCATCCGCTTTGACCGGTAGCGTGCCTATGATGGAGCGACGCGCACTGGTACGGCTTCCACCTTGCCGCTCCCCGCCGAGAGACCGGCCCCTTTGTTCCGTAGAGCGCCTGCGTCACCAGGCAATCAGGTTGTTACAGACCTAGCGGAGTCCGGCCTCCGTCGCCAACATCGGGAGGATGCCGTCCGTGCTTGAACAGATTGGCCGGAGGGTCGTTCGGGAACATCGTCAAGTCGCTGACAGGGCGGCTCGGCCCACCAAGGTTGACGGGGGCTTTCCCCCAGCACCTCGTTTCCGGGGTGGGCTTGGCCTTTGGGAGTGGAGCAGCTAGAATCGCGCGATTGTCATCCAGAAGCCGAGACGCCTTCGGGCGAGCGGAGTAACGCCATGGCCGAGCAGGAAACGAGAGTGAAGGTCAGGGAATCCGAGGGCATTTCGATCGTGGAGTTTGCGGACCGCAAGATCCTCGACGAGATGTGCATCCTCGAGATCCAGGAGGAACTGGAGAAGCTTGTGGCCGCAAAGGCTGGGTGCAAGCTGTTGCTCTCCTTCAGCAACGTCGAACATCTTTCCAGCGCTGCCTTGGGGATGCTCATTACCTTGAAGACCAAGGTGGAAGAAAACAAGGGCCGGTTGCGGCTCAGCGACATCAACCCACAGATATTCGAAGTCTTCAAGATCACGCGGCTCAACAAGATGTTCGAGATCCACCCGACAGTCGGCGCCGCAAAGGCGAGTTTCTAGGCCGCGGTCGGTTGGATCGCGGGCGGGGGGCTTTCGGGCTCCATGACGGATACTGTTGGTCTTCGGGCCGTAATCGCGGATTGCAGGCATTGAAGGAAATCATCGTTCCAAACGATCTCTCGGCCGCCAAGGAACCCGAAAGGTTGATCCTCGAGGAAGCGGCTGCGTGCGGCTATTGCGAGAACGCGACCTTCGCGATCAAGCTGGCCCTCGAAGAGGCGTTCACGAACGCCTTCCGCCATGGCAACAGGTGCGACCCTGGAAAGCACATTACGGTTCGGTACAAGGTCGATCGGGAGCGAATCGAGATCGAGGTGTGTGACCAAGGCAACGGTTTCGAGCCGGCCGACGTGCCCGACCCGACGCAGCCCGAGTATATCGATCGGCCCCATGGTCGTGGAATCATGTTGATGCGGGCCTATCTGGACAAGGTCGAGTTCAGCAAGGACGGGAACTCTGTTCACTTGGTGATTCTGAATAAGCAATGAACACGCGATCGAATTCGAGCTGCAAGGGTCTGGCTCCGGACACGCCGTTCTCGATAGGGATCGAGCGGCGTCCGAACGGCGTGATCGCTCGGCTGTCCGGCTCCTGCACGATGGAGGTCTCCTCAAGGCTCGGAGAGTGCCTGGTCGAATTGGCCTCAGAACAGCCTCACGTCATCGTGCTGGAAATGTCTCGCCTGGATTTCGTCGAGTCCACGGGCCTGGGCGGTATCATTGCCGGCTATCTCCGCTGCCGCCGACAGCGAGGCGAGGTGCGCGTGGTGGCGCCTCAGGAGTCGATTCTCGCCCTTCTGCAACTGACGCGTTTGACGCAACTGTTCCGGATCTTCGACACGATAGAGGATGCGCTGGGGGCCGCGGTCTCCGACCCATAAAGCGGCCTGCGATTCTGCCGTATCCAAATCGGCGCCCTGACGACATTCTCGGACGTGGAACATCCGGAGATGTGTTTCCCGGGTACGCGGGATTCCGGACTGTCGGGTTTCCCGTAATCGCTTCAGCGGCAGTGACTTGCTCCGGAAAGTCCGAACCGGATACGGGCTCCGTTCGTTAAGGAGGGAGGCTCTGACATCCGATGAAGCCACTAGGATGGCCCGGCAAGGCCCGAAAATGTTGAACCTACCAGGTGTGGAATCATATAATCCTGTGGGTTCCGTGGGTGCCGGGCGCGGGATGCCGGGACGAGGCAGGCCGGCGTTTGGGTTCCGGCGAACGCCGCTGCCGCACGCACGCCGGGCTCTGCGTGCCTAGGGGGTCCTAGGTCAGAGCAGCGAGAACCGTTGGCGGCGGATCGAGCGGCCTTGGAACGGCTGCCCGACGGTTGGACGGGGAATCGAGCGCCGGAGGACTTCGCCCCATCAGGCCATAGGCCGGCCGGTTCTCTGGTAGAGACTCATGGAGATCCTATGCTGATTCATCGTGTATTCAGGCGTCTGATCGTCGCCGTTGTCGTCAGTGTCGCGGCGCTTGGCAGCGGCCTGGCGCTCGCGGATTCCGGAGAGCTGCGGTTCACCTCCGCCACCGCCAGGGAACTGTGGCGCAAGGGTTCCGACCAGGTGCTGGCCGGTGACTTCAGCGCTGCCCTAGCTACCTTCGAGCAGGTCCACCGGCTGGAGCCGAACCACGCAGAGCTTGACGTTGCGCTTGACTGGCTGCGGGAATCCAGAGAACTGACTAGTAGCCGCGAGGACCTCCGCCTCCGCAGCTTCAACTATTTTGTAGAAGAGGCGAAGAAGGCCGGTGAATTGGCGAGATCCCGGACGCCGATCGAGAAAGCGGCTGAGGCGTCTGATGGGAATCAGCCCGATGCTGCGGAGCCGACAGGTGCAGAGGATCGGGGCGAAGACGGCGAAGACGACGAGGGCCCGACCAAAGAGGACGAGAAACCCGAAGTCCACCGCTGGAGCAAGGCGCTGGATTACGCCCAACGGGCGATGGCGAACGCCAAGGACGAGGACGCCTTTCGGGCGGAGCCGTGGCTCCAGGAGATCGTCGAGAAGACGCTTGAGGAAATAGAGGAATACAAGAGCCAGAATGACTGGCGGGACGCCCTGGTCCTGTATGACATTCTCAGGACCCTTTATCCCGACAATAAGGCGTATGAGGACGGATTTGATTTCTGCCGCAAGCGGGCGCACTTCGATTTCGTCTATGGGGCCAAGAGTGATTGGCGAGCGAACCTGCGAGACGTGGCGCCCGGCGTCATCGAGGAAATCTTGGGGAGAATCGAGGACGACTACGTCAAAGAAGCCGATTTCAAGGAACTCTGCACCAGCGGCCTGCAAAACCTCCAGATGCTGGCGAGGTCCCCTTCTCTCGCCGAGACGTTTCCGACGGTGGGCGATTCCGATCTGGTCGATTCGTTTGTGACGCAGCTCGAGGGTCTCATGCAGCGCCGGATCGAGCCCGCCCCGCGGTTTCGGGCGCGGCACGTCATGAGCGTGTTTCGCCGGGCCTTGGCGGCCAACAAAGACAGCCTGGGGTTGCCCGAGGCCGTTCTTGTCAATGAATTCGTGGCCGGGCTCTTGGAGCCGCTCGACGAGTTCACCGCGGTGATCTGGCCCGCCGAGGTGGACGAGTTCAACAAGCACACACGCGGGAAGTTCGTCGGCGTTGGCATCCAGATCACGCAGCCGGAAGGCCAATATGTCCGTGTCGAATCACCGCTCGAAGACTCGCCGGCATTCAAGGCCGGCATCAAGCCGGGTGACTTGATCACGGAGGTGGACGGCAAGAGCACACTGGAGATGACGATCAACCAGGCGGTGCGGGTCATCACCGGCGAGCCCGGCACGGATGTCACGCTGACGATCCGCGACTCGCTGACCGACCAGAGCAGGAAGGTGGTCCTGACGCGGCAGCAGATCGAGATCAAGACGGTCCGTGGCTATCATCGCGACGAGTCCAGAAAGACGGGCTGGGATTACTTCATCGACCCGGCCAATAAGATCGCCTACGTGGGCGTCACCGGTTTTATGGACAAGACGGTGGAGGATCTCGATGCGGCGATCGGGCAACTGCGAGAGGAGGGTTGCCGGGGGATGATTCTGGATCTGCGGTTCAATCCCGGCGGCCTGTTGACGAGCGCGGTGGAGATGTGTGAAGTCTTCCTCGGTGACCACAGTCCCATTGTCCAGACGCGCGGACGCGAGCCGTCGCAGAACGCGGATATCTACTCGAGGCGGTCGCGCGGCGCGGACGTCATGCCGCTCATCGTTCTCGTGAACGAGTACAGCGCCAGCGCCAGCGAGATCGTCGCGGGCGCACTGGCCGGCCTGAAGGAGGCCTGTGTCATCGGGACGCGGACTTTCGGCAAGGGCAGCGTCCAGAACCTCATCCCGATCGCCGACAACCAGGCTTACCTCAAACTGACGACCGCCCATTACTACATCCCCGACGAGGATATGCCGGGTAAGTGGTATCTTCTGCACCGGGAGGAGGATTCGAAGATGTGGGGTGTGGAACCGCATGTCGTCGTCAACGTGATTCCCCAAGAGATCATGAAGATCCTACGTATCCGCCGCGAGAGAGACCTGCTCAGGGGCAGAGATCAGGATGCAATCCCGCAGGCGGTGCTTGACCGACAGCCCACCAGCCAGCCCAATCTGCATTTTCAGGAGGATGACCATCCCGACACCGATCCGCAAGTCTCTTTCGCGGTGGACATCATGCGTATCAAGCTGTTGAGCGATCAGCCGTGGGCGATGGTGCCGCGCGCCGAGCGCGTGCTGTCCCACGCCGACACGGAAGAGAAGATCAAGCCGCCGGCCGAGCGACATTGATCGGCGCTGCTTGACAGCAGCGTGCTTCCGCCCGCGCGGCCGTCCGAAGGTGCAAGCGTCTCCTCGCCGGGAATGACCGCGCGGACTGAAGTCCGCGGCTCTTCTCTTTTGAGACACGGCACAGACCGAAGCCTTTGGCTCCTCTGCCGAAGGACGGTTCAGCAATGTCATGCAGGGAAAACGTGTGGCGACCTACTGGTCCATTTGGACGCTGGCCAGGCCGCTGGGCACGTCGTTGCAGAAATCGAAAATCTTATCAAGGCCTGTGACGAGGAAGACGCCCCAAACGCCCGTCTGGATGCCGCACAGCCGCAACTTGCCGGGTGCGGACCCGTGGAGCAGCTTGCGCAGCTTCAGGAGCTTCGCGATGTTGGACGAGTTGAGGAAGGTGACGTTCGAGAAGTCCAGCACGACGTGACAGCCGTTTCGCTTCTCCACGAGATCCTGCAAGGCGTTGAGATCGTCTGAGAACTGCGGATCGTCCTGGAGATCGGCTAGGATGATGTTGTCGGACCAGTCTTTGACGGACATACTTCCACCACCACGCTCGGCAGGGCCGGCACACGTACGCACGTGCACACGGTCGATACGGTGACCCTATCGGCCCCGTAACGGCCTGTCAACCGGTCGGCTTGTCGTGTATCGCCTCGGGTCGCCAGTGCTCCGTTACCGCTCAGTTGATGGATTCAGAGTGGCACGGTCCAGCTATGCTGAGCCGTGAAGCACGTGAGCCAAACCACGGCCAAGCTGTCGCTTGACCGTGCCGCCCATCAGTTGAGAAGTAACGCAACACTACGGGTGGCCGGTGTGGAATCGCAGAAACGGACTGATTCGATGCACGGTTCGTTCTCCCACGCCTCGCACCTGTGTCAGGCCGGCGGCGCACGTGAAGACACGACCACTCTTTTCGCATTTGGTCTGCCCCGTCTCGCGGAACGCAACGATGCGTTTGGCGAGGACCTCTCCGATACCGGGCAACTGGGCAAGCTCAAACCAGTCGGCAGTGTCGGGATCAACACCGCGTTCCAGTTGGGCCAGACACTGATGATCCACACTTGCCCTCTCCCCGACAACGCGCGGCCGGGTCGGCAAGAAGGCGAGTGTGGCGGCGAACAGAAGGCCTGTCACCACGAGCGCTGCCAGATGTCGGCGGTGGCTGAGTGCGTCCGTTTCGCAGGGCTCCGGTCCCGGCTCGTGTGTGTGTCCGAGTCGCATTCCCATGAGGTGTGTTATAACGGCCACGCGTGTCTTTCGCAGCGCAGGGCCGAAAAAGTCGCGCCGGTGTGCATGGGGAGGCCCCGCGATTCCGCGTTCTAGGCATCTTCCCATATCCTTCTCCTGCCAACTTCGGGGCGGTTGGCCGTGTCTTACGGATTAGGAGGCATGGCTCTGCAAGTGGTGTAGAACCCGAGCCGACGAAGGGTGGAGGCTCCGTCCGTCAGCATGGCCTGCGGCAGGCTGTGGCATGACGGCCGATAGCACAGGGAACGTGCTTCGCGTTAGAATGCCCTCAGGATGATCTCGGCGGCACGGATGGTGGCAATTGAGGGGGTGATCAGGCCCGATGATTCGCCTTGACGAACCAACAAGGACTGCTAATCGACCGGTGCCGTGGACGGCGCTGCTCGACGAGCGGTCAGGGGTCAGCGGTCAGAGGCCAGGGGCCAGGAGCCGAGAGATCGGAGGTTCGACGGCGAGAACTTCGACCGCGACCGAATTGTGGCGCAAGAGCCCCACGTGCGATCCACCTGGTACGACCGGCGAGACACCGGTGCTCCCCAGAGTGCAGGCGCCCTGCTTCGGCGTCTCCTGGATCAGATTCGAGCCTATTTTGAAAGTTGCGATCGTCGTGGTTGCGGCGGCGCTCCTGGCGATGGTGCTGGCAAGCGGGCGGCTGTGGGCTTTCGACAGCCTTGCCCCGCGCTCTGTCCAGGGGAAGCTCTTCTGGTGCCTGGCGTGTGCATACGGCCTTGTGATGTGCGGCGCGCTGGCTTGGCGCGTCGTGCTGTGGTTGCGGTATCGACCGATGGCGTCTGTGGACGACAGCACGCTGCCTCGCGTCTCCGTCTTGATTCCCGCGTTCAACGAAGGGCCACTCGTAAGGCAGGCGATCCTCTCGGCAGCGGCGAGTGACTACCCCGCCGACTGTCTGGAGATCATCGTCATCGACGACGGCAGCACCGACGATACCTGGCTGCACATCCTGGCGGCGGCCAGGGAGGCAAGAGGCCGGGCCCGCGTCTCCACACTGCGGCATCCCCGCAACAAAGGGAAACGTCACGCGCTGCACTTGGGTTTTGCGAGGGCTCGCGGCGACGTCTTCGTGACGATCGACTCGGATAGCATCCTCAAGTCCGAGTCGCTGCGCAATGCCGTGACGCCTCTGGTCCGCGAGCCGGGCATTGGTTGCGTGGCGGGTTGCGTGGAGGTCTTGAACCCTCACCAAAGCCTGATCACGCGTTTCCTGAAGTGCTATTTCAGTCTCTCGTTTAAGTTCGTCAGGGCCTACCAGAACGGGTTCCGCGGCGTCTTCTGCACGCCCGGCGCGCTGAGCGTCTATCGGGCGGACGTGGTTCGGGCTCACGCGGACGAGTGGCTCAACCAGAGGTTTCTCGGCCTGCCGTGCATCACCGGCGAGGACCGAGCAATGACCAACCTGTTTCTTCGGGACGGGTGGATGACCGCCTATCAGGGCAACGCGGTCGTCTCGAGCAAGATGCCGCACACCTACGGAGGCCTCGTGCGGATGTTTCTGCGGTGGGCACGCAGCAACATCCGGGAAACGATCGTGCTGTTTCGGTTTCTCTTTACCCGCTTCCGCACGCGCTATCTGAACCACCTGCGCGTGAACATGCTGTTGGTCTTGCTGTCCCTGGTTCTGCCGCCGCTGCTCGTTGTCAATAGCGTGGCGATGCTCGTCACAAGTGACGGGTACCTACTCCACCGGATTGGCATCATCCTCGTATTCGCGACCATCGTGTCCGCCATCTACTACCGCAACGAACGCGACAGCGACTGGATCTGGCTCTTGGCGTACAAGTTCTTCTGGGTGGCATGTTTGTCGTGGATACTGCCGTACGCCGCCCTCACCCTGCGCAACACCGGCTGGCTGACGCGCCGGGCGGATGGGGCGTAGGAGCTGGGGAGTGTAGAGCGGCGAACCGCGCAAGGCCGAACCGGCAAAACGGAAAGCAGGAGCTAACGTTTCTTGATCCAGCGAGCAATCACTTTCCAGGCCGTTTCCATTAGATTGAATGTCGTGGCGGCTTCGAGGGCAACGACGAACTGATCCCCCCACGTCTCGACGCCCAACTCCCGCCATATGCCGGCTTTCTCCGCTTGACCTGATTTGGCAAAGAAAAGTGTGATCCGTACATGGGCTCTCATCGTGCGATCTGGGCCAAAGCAGCCCTTGATATCGCGGTAACTCTCCACAAGGTGACGCTCTGTTTCCTCATCCAGCTGCCCCAGCCTCAGTAGTGCCGCGCCCAGGAGTTCGCGCTCCTGGGCAATCATCCAGGGTCCTCTCGTATCCCGCTCGGAAGGCAGCTCTGCCTCAATCGCCATCACCTTCCGCATAATCGCCTCTGCGGATTGGAAGTGTCCGTCATTGTAGGACGAACGCGCCACGTAGAAGAAGCTGCTGGCCAGATTGCGCAGCTCCTCCTGGTTCAGCTTCTCCTGCGCGGCCACACGTGACAGGCCGATCCACAGCCCGCCCGAAATCCCCAACGCCAGCAAGAACAGCGTGCTGGCAATGCCCCACTTGTTCCTTGAAACGAACTTGCTGAGTTGATACGACGCGCTGGGAGGATGGGCGAGAACCGGCAGTCCTGCCAGGAATCGCTCGATGTCGTCGACAAGGCTGCCGACGCTCTGATATCGTCGCGCAGGACTCTTGTCCATCGCTTTCAGCACGATCGTGTCGATGTCGCGGCTGATCGATCGCCGGACTCTGCTGGGAGGCTTGGCTACCTGGTCGCTCAGGATCCATTCCGCCGTGAACCTGGCGTCTTCGTGGGGCAGGTGTCCCGTCAACACCTCGTACAGTACGACGCCGAGTGAATACACGTCGCTCACGATGCTGATCGGCTCTCCCCGAATCTGTTCCGGGCTCGCGTAGTCCGGCGTCATCGGCAAGAGGCCCATCGACGTGATCTTGTCGCCATCCTCGCGGGTCTTGTCCTTCAGCACTTGGGCGATTCCGAAGTCCAGGAGCCTGGGTGTCGGCTGGCCGTCACCCGTCGATACGAGGATGTTGCTCGGCTTCAGGTCGCGATGGGCGATCAGCTTGCCGTGGGCGTGCTGCAGCGCGCGGCAGATCGGGAGAAGCAGTCGCAACCGATCCGCCGGGGTCAGCCCGTGCTCTTCGCAGTACTTCGTGATCGGGACGCCCTGGACGTACTCGATAACGATGTACGGCAGACCGTCCTCGGTCGTGCCGCCGTCCAGCAGCTTGGCGATGTTGGGATGGTCCAGGTTCGCCAGATGCTGCTGCTCGTCGCGGAACTGCCGGATTACCTTCAACCGGTGGCGCGGCTCGTCAAAGCGGATGCCCGGGCGGATCAACTTGATCGCCGCCCGGTGCTCGTACTGCCCGTCGTCGCGGATCGCCTCGTAGACGGTCCCCATCCCGCCGGCGGCGATTCTCCTGACGAGCTTCCAGGCGCCGACGCGTTGGCTTATCAGGGCCTCTTCCTCGTGCCTGATCAGTCCCGAGTCCCAGCCCTTGGCGACGGGCAGGTCCTCTCGGCCCTGAAGCGGTTTCTCGAGAAAGTCATCGGTCGATCCGTGCGCCCTAACGAGCGGAAGAACCTCCGCCAGCAGGGCGGCATCATCGCTACACGCCTCTGCAAGCCAGGCTTCCTGCTCGGCCGGGTCGCGCTGCACCGCCTCATGGAACAACTCCTCGACTCGACGACTCATGGAACAACTCCTCGACTCGACGACTTCGCTCCAATGTCCACCGAACCGCGTTCTGTGAACGCGGTGCTCTCCTCGCGGCGCTTTCCACGCGGCGCACTCCACGCGGCGCACTCCTCCATCACCGGCCGCGTTCTGTGAACGCGGTGCTCTCCTCGCCGCTCCTTGCTCACCGTTTACTCTTCAGTTCATGGTAGAGCCACGCCTTGGCAAAGTGCCAGTCCCGTTTCACCTTGGCCACCGACTTGCCTAGTGCCTGGGCGGTTTCTTCGATCGACAGCCCTACGAAATATCGCAGCTTCACGGTCGTGCTCAAGTCCTGTCGGTCTTCGTCGGCTTCCAGCTTGGACAGGGCTGCGTCGAGCGCCTCGGTGTCTGCGTCAAGCGCATTCGGAGAAGTCTGGCACGAGTTCGGCGAGTCAGACACAGGATCCAGGCCCAGGGCATTCTCAATGGAGATGTGCCCGAGCTCTCCTTCGCGTACCCGTCGCTGCCTGGCGTGCTCCACGAGGATTCGCCGCATGGCCTCCGCCGCCGCGGCGAAGAAATGCGCCCGGTTTTCCCAGTTGCCAGGCTTGCCGCCGACCAATCGGATGTACGCCTCGTTGACCAGGGCCGTCCTCTGAAACGTGTGGCCGCGCCGCTCCCTCCGCATCTGCTTGTCCGCGAGCATCTGGAGTTCGCGATAGATCAGATCAAGCAATGGTTCCCAAGCCTCTGTGGCGCCAGAACTTACGGCACGCAACAGGCTTGTGATCTTTTGGGGTTCGTTGGCCACGCAGAATGCCTCACAGAAAAGTTTGCTCTTTTTTGAGCCAACAGGGGCATTTTGTACGCATATTATTATACCCTAGAGAGTGGGTGTGCGTAGAGGCCCTCGGCCTCTTCTTGGCTTCCGCCGGGAAAACTGAGGTTAGCGCAGGAAGCGCTGCCGCCGGCTCTGGCCAGACGGCCTTTTCGGGTGAATTGGGAGATTGACCATGAGTAGACGGGGATTCACATTGATCGAGTTGTTGGTGGTAATATCGATTATCGCCGTGTTGATATCTGTGCTGTTGCCGGCATTGGCGATGGCGAAGGAAGCGGCGAACGTCGCCCTGTGCAGTGCAAACCTCCGCGAATTGGCTCAGACGGCGGACCAGTATTCGAATGACAACGACCCGACAGGTTCGGGGAGTTTTCCGAGCCAGCCGTGGCATCTCGGCTTTACTCCGCCATCTAACCCATGGGGCGCCGACCTGGTTTCTGAGTTCATCTACGGCGGCTATCAGACGACGATCGAAAGCGAGTACGAGAACGCGGATTATCGGAAAGTTCCGACTATAGCTCGGCCGTACAACAAGTACATGGCGCCGGGTGTTACGGGAACGGCGCCGATCAAGAACTACGTTTGTCCGTCCGACAAATCCAACGCAACGCCGACGGTGGGTGAGGTGTATGGACCGGAGGGTCCCCCGGTGGACACGCGCTACGGCTCATGGGAGGCCAATGGCAACAGCTACGCGATCGACTGGTATTGGGTTGAGGGGTCGGGCCAAGACGTCTACGGTGATATCTATGCCATGCATGCCTTTGGAAGCGCGATGCTGACGAAGAAGGTTGGCGGGTCGGCCGCGGAGTTTGTGCTATTCATGGAAAACATGATGAACGCGTACATGTACGAAGCCGTGGAGCCGGGAACTCCACCACAGATGGGATTCCTCGGCATTGGCTGGCATCGGAAGATATCCGTCTATGCGATGGGCTTCATGGACGGTCATGCCGAATACCGCAATATCGACACACGTTTCACACGGGACACGGGCTGGAATATCTGGCCGGAACCCGACACCGCCTGGCCGGCTCTGTAGCTGCTGTGGGCAATCGTTTACGAGTGGCCTTGCCCGACCGGGATTGAAAGCCCGACACAAAACCAACGACCTGATGCACGGGCGCGAGAGTTGCTATCTCGCGCCCGTGTTACTTGGTCGGGTTGTTCCGGGCCTGCGTTGGGCTCCCGCATGTCGGGCAGCGCTCACCCCTGTTTCTGTTTCTTCTCGATCTTCGACCACGAATCGCGCAGCGTCACCGTTCGGTTGAACACGAGTTTCCCGTCGGCCGAGTCCTGATCGACACAGAAGTAGCCCTGCCGTTCGAACTGGAATCGCTCGCCCGGCTTCGCGCCCACGAGGCCGGGTTCGACCTTACAGCCCGTTAGACATTCGAGTGAGTTCGGGTTCAGATTGTCCTTCCAGTCCTGTCCCTCCTCTGTCTCGCCTGGATCGGCCTTCACGAAAAGGTGGTCGTACAGTCGCACCTTCACCGGGACCGCGTGCGCGGCCGAAACCCAGTGGATCGTTCCTTTGACCTTCCTTCCGTCGGGCGAATCGCCGCCGCGCGTCGCGGGATCGTACGTGCAGTGTAGCTCGACGACCTCCCCCGTTTGCTCATCCTTCACGACATTGACGCACGTGACGAAGTACGCATACCGCAGCCGCACCTCACGACCTGGCGCGAGCCGGAAGAACTTCTTCGGTGGGTCCTCACGAAAGTCGTCCCGCTCGATGTAAAGCACGCGGGAGAACGGCACCCTTCGCGTGCCGGCAGTGGAGTCCTCCGGATTGTTAACTGCGTCCAGTTCCTCGACATGATCCTCGGGGTAGTTGTCGATGACGACCTTCAGCGGGCGCAGCACGCCCATCACGCGCTGCGCGCGCTTGTTCAAGTCGGCGCGGATGGCATTCTCCAGCCGGACGATGTCGATCATGCTGACGTACTTCGCCACGCCGGTATCGATGCAGAAGTCGCGCACCGCTTCCGGCGTGTAACCCCGGCGACGCAGACCGCTGAGCGTCGGCAAGCGTGGATCGTCCCAGCCGTGGACGTGACCGCCCTTCACGAGTTCCAGCAGTTTCCGCTTGCTCATCACGGTGTGCGTTAGGTCCTTCCGGGCGAATTCGATCTGCTGTGGGTGCGGGATCTTCTCGCCGAACGTTCCCCCCGGCCCGCGACCTTCGTTGATCGCATCGAGGAACCAGTCGTACAGCGGCCGGTGGTTCTCGAATTCCAGTGTGCAGAGCGAGTGTGTGACGCTCTCGATCGAGTCTTCCAGGCCGTGGGCCCAGTCGTACATCGCGTAGACGCACCACTTGTCGCCCTGTCGTGGGTGCCTGGCATGGAGAATCCGGTACATGACCGGGTCGCGCATGTTCAGGTTCGGGTGCGTCATGTCGATCTTCGCGCGGAGCGTGCGGGAGCCGTCGGGGAATTCGCCTTTGCGCATTCGGTCGAACAGGTCCAGGTTCTCCTCGACGGTGCGATCGCGGCAGGGGCTGTTCCTGCCCGGCGCGGTCAGTGTGCCGCGGTATTCGCGCGTCTGCTCGGGCGTCAGGTCGCAGACGTATGCTTTGCCCGCCTTGATGAGTTCGACGGCCCACTCGTACATTTGCTCGAAGTAGTCGGAGGCGTAGCGCACGCGGCCTTCCAGATCGTAGCCCAGCCACCGGACGTCCTCGGTGATCGAGTCGATGTACTCCTGCTCCTCCTTGATGGGGTTCGTGTCGTCGAATCGCAGAAAGAAGTCGCCGCCATAGTGCTGTGCCAGGCCGAAGCTCAGATGGATCGCCATGGCATGGCCGATATGGAGGTAGCCGTTCGGCTCCGGCGGGAACCGTGTCTGCACCCGTCCGCCCCACTTGCCCGTGCGGTTGTCGTTCTCGATGATTTCCCGGATGAAGTTCAGGCCTGTCGTATCGTCGTTCGTACCCATGCCATTGGTTCCTCAATGCCGCTTGTCGGCGAAGGCCGCACGCCCCGATCCGCAGGGCCTTTCGGATTCTCGGCTGTTTCCCGCGGTTTGGGAAGGGGGGCCGGCGCCAACCAGAGCCCCGCGCGTCAGCAAGCGGTCAGTGTTCGCCGAGAAGGCCTCTTGATCTGGGCGTTGACCGACTCCCTTACGGTCGCGGCTCCGATCAAGCCGGTTGGATCGCGAGAGGGCATCCTACTACAGGATTCAATGCGCCAGGTAGTCGCCCAGTTGTACCAGTGCCACGCCCATCATGGCCAGCACGAGCACGGCGAACTTGCGACGGGTGAACGGCTCCTTCAACAGGACGGTGGCGAGGACAATCGCGAAGATGGTCGAGGTTTGGTTCAGAATGCTGGCAACGGAAGCGTCGATGTACTTGAACCCGGCCACCCACAGCACCATCGAGACATACGCGCCCAAAAAGGACCCGGGCAAGGACCACTTCCACACGGTCGCCGGTCGAAACGCGGAGAAGATGTCCTTCCGCCGGCGCGACACCAGCGCGATCACGACGAGGCTCAGCGTACCTGCGAACACCCTGAGCGTCGTCGCCCAAATGAGCGGAAAACCGGTGAGGATCGGTTTGACCAGCACGATGCCGAAGGCCATCAGGCCCATCGCCGCCGCGCCCAGCAAAATGCCGGCGATCAACTGTTTGTGCGTTCGGTTCCGAGGCGGCTTCAGCCTGGAGGAAACCAGCACGGCGGAGAGGATCAACGCCGCGCCGATATACTGAAGCCAGCTCAGCGATTCCGAGAGCATGACGAAGGCGAACAGGATGATGAACGGGCTGTATAGGCAGTCGACGATCGCGACAATGCCGACGCCGATGAGGTTCAGTGCGTGGAAGAAAAGCGTGTCCGCCATCGCGATTCCGATCACGCCGCTGATAAGCAGCAGCCAGATATCCCTCGACGGCGCATCAAGGATGATCGCGATGCCGTCACCGCGGCCCATCGCCCACATGCCCCACAGCGTCAGAACGAGCAGCGTCAGGCCGACCACGTTCTTGAACAGGTTCAACGCCAACGGCGCGACACGTTCGCCGCTGAGCTTGAAGCACACCATCGCAAACGCCCAGGTCAGCGCCGTCAGGATCGCACACGTATGGCCTAGAATCTGCTGTTCGGTCATCTACCCGCCTGATCTACTCGGTGGAAGTGCGTGGATGATAGCGTGCCCACAGGCCGACGCCACCCGTGCCTTCCATACCTCCGAACAAGGCGGCCCACCCTGCCATAGCAAAAACATCCTGACACCTTTTCCACCCACCTCTTCCACCCGGCCTGCACGAGTATCCGTCGGTGGCGATGACGCCCGGCGGCGGTTTTGTTATGCATACGTTGTTCTAGGGCTCGAATCCTGCCGGAAAGTAGGGTATGATAATATGTAGTCGGGGATGTGCTCTGGGAGGGAGCGCGTGAACAAGCTCGGCCTACAACTCATCTTCGCGGCGCTGATCGTATTGATGGGTTCAACCTCGGCGCTCGCAGAGCCGCACACGCCGGAAGACCTCTACCGCAACGGCGACATCGTCGTGGACCATCAGCCGCGGCGGTTTGGGGGGACGGCGTCCGACACGCTTTTCTACGATTACTACGGCTTCGAGGTCTGGCAGCAGTTGGCGGATGACTTTCTGCTCGACTCGTCCGTGACGATCCGCCGGGCCTCGTGGTGGGGCTTCTACCACCTCAACGAGCCGCCGCCCGTGGTCGAGACAATGCGAATTCGCTTCTACGACGCACGGCCGAGCGATGGGCTGCCGGGCACTGTCCTTTATGAGGAAACACTCCTCAACCCGTCGCGCACGGCGACCGGAGAGATCGTCTCGTCCTATCGCCCGTTGGCGTACTTCTCCGCTGGCAATGCTCATCCTGGAAACATCGACGCATGTGCCTATTCAACTTCAAAATGCTCTAGCCGCCTGCTTGCTCCACAACGGTGATCTTGGAACGGCTGGCGGCGGCTTCGTCAAGGATGATGAGCTTTGTGTTCGTGAAGATACGTTCCATGGCATCCACGTAGAGCCGCGTGCGCGTCACCTCTTTCGCGTCGCAATATTCGGCGAACAGCTTGAGAAAGCGGTCCGCGTCGCCTTTGGCAACGGCAACCCGCTCGGCGTAGTAAGCTTGCGCCTCACTGATCATCTGCCGGGCCTGGCCGTCGGCGGACAAGGTGATCTTGCTCTTGTCCTCGCGCGCCTCGTCGCCCATCCGCTCGCTGTCCTTCTTGGCGCTGGCGACGTCGTTGAACGCCGCCAGAACCGGCACGGGTGGAGAGACTTCCTGAAGGGTGCCTCCCAGCAGGATGATGCCGGCGTCGTAGGCGTCCAACAGCGCCTGCGCCATTGCGATCGTTTCAATCTGGATCTGGTTCTTCGCAGTCGTCAATACGTCGTCCACGGGGAGGCCCGCGATACTCTGATTCATGGCCGACTCGATCGAGCGCTCGACCAGCCAATGAGGCTCGTCCGTGCCAAAGAGGTACTTGGCGGGGTCGGCGATCTTGTATTGCACGACCATCATGATTTTGAGGATGTTCTCGTCGCCGGTCAGCACGTCCGATCGGCGCGGCTCGACGAAGAGCTCGCCCAGATGGCGAAACCCGACCTCGATCCGCCTGGCCTTCTTCGTGTCCGGTGTGTACACGCTGTCGATCGGCCAAGGCAGGGCGTAGTGGAT
>JBDRKQ010000039.1:0-3893 GCA_043813895.1 Planctomycetota bacterium | reverse complement strand
TCTTCTTTCAATCGCGAAAACAGCTAACGGATGGCTAACCACAGCAACATGGCCTCCGCGATTGCCTTCAACAGTTCATCGCCGTCGCTCATCAAGGGCCCTCGCAGACAAGAGTTCGCGCCCAGTCGGTCGTCTGGGATGCGGCCATTCTACCCGTTGAAATGGCCCGCAACCCCAAGTCCAAGAATCGGCTAGCGTAATGACTGGGCGTGACAGGAGACGTCCTTCGCAGCACCTGCGCCTGCCCGGTCGGCTCCGCTTCCCTGGCGCACCCTGCGAGCGTTCTGAAGCGCGCAACAAGCACCGGCCCGACGCGAAATCCTGTAGGCTAGCCAAGGAAATCGTGCCCGCTCCCAAGATCCCGCTGCATGTCGAAGTCGATCGCGCGGAGTTCGTTTGAGGTTTCAGGGCGCTCCAAGCCGCAGAGCCGCGCGATTCCGCGTCTGGGATGAGGTGACGTGTGCCCGCTAAATGATGACGACAACCGAGCCGTCGAGGGATCGCCACGCCCTCTTCTTGTCAACTTGACAGTGCCGCGGCGGCTCATTCTCCCGCCAGCCGCCGACGGCTGCAAGCGTTGTTGGGCGGCAAGAATCCGAAAAGTCAGAATCCCTTGCCGAGCTCATAGGCCCTCCGCAAGTTCCGCTCCAGGTGTGTGTCGTCGAGGATCTCCATATGGGCCTGCTTGACGCCGACTCCCAGAAGGCGGTCCTCCAGCATGACGCGGCGCATGCTGTCGGCAATACCAGTCTCCGCCAGATGTTCCGCCGTGTGGCCAGATGAGCAAAGGACCAGCGCCTTCTCGATACTCATCCTCGTGCCTCGCGCTCCCTTCGCGTCATACACATAGGCGTACCCGCAGGTCAGGACGCGGTCGAACCACCCCTTGAGTTTCGCGGGACAGTCACTCCACCACACGGGATAGATGAAGACTAGGCCACGGGCCCGGTTGATCTTGGCTTGCTCATCTTCGACATCGGTCGGCACAGGCAGATTGGGCTTCCCTGATGTCTCCCTGAGATACTGCGCCTCGTCCATTTCCGATTGGAAGCCCGTCTCATAGAGGTCAGCAATCTCGTAGCTGTGGCCGGCATCCTCGAGTCCCTTGGTAAAGGCATCCAGCACACTTCTGACAGAACGACCGCTTGCTCGGATGAGCGAAAGTCACGTAGATGTGCATGGTCCGTCCGCCCAACGTTCGCGTTCACCAGCGGCCGCTCAGGATCGCACCGGCGGACATCTGGTGCAACGCGTTGTTCGGCGGCTCTGCCCGGGGTCAGACCCAATTCGCCGTCTTGAGCCCCGAGACCCGCTGAAAGTGCCTGGCATTGTTGGTCACCAAGGTCAGACCGAGCGACAACGCATGGGCTGCGATGAGCGTGTCGAACGTGCCGATAGGCTCTCCCCGTTTCGCCAGGGCGCTGGCCACGGGCCCGAACCGGTCCGCAGCCGCCTGATCGAAGGGCATCACCGCCACCGACAGTACGAACGTGTCGATCAGACCGTGCAGCTTGCGCGACCCTTTCGCGTCCGCACCGAAGCGCAATTCGGACAAGGTGATCGAACTGATGCACAGTTGAGATGGCCGGTGCTCTAGGAGACGGGTCGGGACGGCCCCCTGTCCGCGCAACGCCCAGCTCACGGTGTCCGTGTCGAGCATGAACTCGGGCATCAGGTCAACGGATTCCGGAGGTCCCGTACGGGGCGTTGGACAGGCCGCGGAATCTCCTCGCGCCACGCGCCCAGGCACGCGCGGAACGCGTCTGACCATTCGTCCGCAGGCTCCAGAATCACGCGACGTCCCTCCCGACGGACCAGGACCTCCTGCTGGGCGGGAAACCGGCAGGCTTTGGGCAGTCTAACCGCCTGGCTCCCCCCGTTCTGAAACAACTTCGCGCGAGCACCTCTCATACAAGGTAGTATAGACGGAGTCTATACAAAGTCAAGAGGTGCGCCGACGAGGCGCTGCGTTGTTTGTCCGCCGAACCAGTGGTCGGTTCCACTCGGTATCCCGATACTTGAACGGCGGCTGCAGTGTATCGCGCCAGCGCGCCCGGTTCAATTTCTCTGCAAAGCCCATCACCGTCGGCACTTGGCCAGGAACTCTTCGACCCAGCGGCGGCCTGATCGGACAGCGCGTTCGCCAGCGCGTCGAGGCGGCCCTTCTCGAAGCTGGCGTTGTAGGCCACCACCGTGCGCGCGCCCGCGACTACCGCCGGGCACGACCGACCGCGCGCTCTAGACTTGTACCCAGGGCATGGGAGTGAGTACGGGTAAGCGTGTTCCGCGTCGATGGCTAGTTTCTTCCTCTGAGAATGTCGGGTTCCAGGTGCCATTCCAGATTATTCGGCGGTGTCACCGCGTACTCGGAGGGTCTGGGCAGCGCCCTGAGCTGCGGCGTGAAATCATACGGAACGGGAAACGGGCGAGTCGTGCCGCCGCGGTTCACGAATTCCCAGACGATGTCGCCATCGGGTTTCACCTGGAAGAGCCGCCCAGTATTGTCTTCGGCGATGAAGGTGTTCCCGTTGGGAAGCCGCCGTTGCGACCCCATGGTCTTGCTGAAGAACTTCATGTTCGAATAGCCGTCCGTTTCGTACTTCCATACGATCTCTTGCGTCACCGGATCCAGCTCGATGATGAACGTCTGTCCGCTGTGTTCCCGGTTCCGGGGAAACAGGCCGTTGTCGAACACGAGGATGTTCCCCGCCCCTGGCAACCCTTTCTCGATCATTTCCGGTTCGTGGGAATGGGCCATGCCGCCCTTGTATGTGTGCGTTCCTTCCCAGACGACCTTCTTCGTCTGTTTGTCGACGATGTACATCGTGTCGATGTTTCTGGCGTTGACCAGGATATTGCCGGGTCTGAAACGCGCGTCACCGGCGTCGTACCACTTGTTCTCCGGAAGAGGAGCAATCGAGTTCACGTGGAGCCAGTCGTTTTCCGGTGTGGCCGGCGAGAACCGGTTCAGGTCGAGGTGGTTGTGCGCGTGCCAATCCCAGACGATCGTGCCGGCCTGGTCCACTTCATAGAGATCGGCACCCAGTTGGTGTTCTACGCTCCCTCTCTTCCGAGGTGCCCACCGGGGACTCATATCCACGTCCTTGACCTGCCGCTGGAACTCGTCCGGGATCGGCTCATGGGCGAGCAGCAGCTTGTTACCGTTGGGCAACACGCGCAGGTCGTTGATGGACCCGATGCCTTCGTGCTTCCACACCACGTTTCCGTCCCAGTCGTATTCGTAGATCGTCTTGTTCGGGCCGGCGTACACCAGGTGGCCGTCTGGCAAGAGTCTGCTCCGCTTGTTGAAAGTCGGCGCCACATTCCAGGTGTGCACGACCTTGCCGTTCATGTCGATGAGGCGGATGTCGTCAGGCACCTTGCTCCCGGCCCTGACCGTGGCATCGGGATGATTCCCGAGCGACGCGTGGTCCGAAATCAGGATGTAGCTGTTGTAGCTCTCACTCGGTTTGTAGATGGTCGTTCCGGTCGGGAAGATCGTCGGAGCGGCCAGAACCACGAGAGTACATCCGAACGACATCAGAATCCCTGACAGGAATGCCGCAGTCACGTTCCTTACGTTCATGGCGCCTCCTACCGGGATTTCCATTTGGGCCGTCCCGGATTGCGTGGTTATACACCCAGCACCGTGCGCGTGGGCCGAATATCTTCGGGGCCGGCTTGTGGGCCGGCAGTGGGATCCAAATCACGGCCGAACGTGCCGGAAGCGGGCACTGTCAAGTTGGCACACACGGCGCGTGTCTCCCCTCGGCGCGGAGCGCTCGCGCTCGTTCAGCAGGCGCACGTCA
The DNA here is from genome assembly GCA_043813895.1 of Planctomycetota bacterium. GTDB lineage: Bacteria > Planctomycetota > Phycisphaerae > UBA1845 > UTPLA1 > CAZTAR01. Next base: position 84 of record JBDRKQ010000039.1, on the reverse strand, counting down.
CCGTATCCCACGCGACGAACGCCTGGGTTCGCAGCAGCCGGTGGTGCGCCGGCCGCAGCAGGTGTCGACCCACCCGGAAGAGAT
>JBDRKQ010000038.1:0-16245 GCA_043813895.1 Planctomycetota bacterium | reverse complement strand
GGGATGTGCATCGTGAGCACGACGAGCTGGTCCTTGGGCAGCAGGGCCAGGTCGTTGCGCACGAAATCGAGCTGCTTCTCGCCGAGGCCTGCCACGTAATGGCCGTCGTCGTCCTTGGTCGGCCTGAGCCAGACGACATCGTCCAGCACGACGAAGTGGACGGGGCCGAAGTCGAACGCGTAGTACGGCGGCCCGTAGGCGCGCTGGAATGACTCCGTCGAGTACGTGTCGTCCGGGGAGTCGTAGTTCATGTCGTGGTTGCCGAGGACGCTGTACCAGGGGATGCCGACGAGGCCGAGCGTCTGCGCGATGCTGTCGAAGAGGGCGGGGTTGTTGTCCGTGATGTCGCCCAGCGTGATGCCGAAGACCGCGTCGGTGCCGATCAGCTCTTCCACTATGTCGTGGGCGAGGTAGTCGACCTGCTGCTGCGAACCTGCCTGCGGGTCGCCGAGGAAGATGGCGGTGAACTTCGACGGCTCTTCGTGGCGATGCAGCGGGAAGTCGATGGCGTCCGGCAGGGGGCCTGTCGCGGTGACGCCTGCGAACTTCTGCTGCGGCGACCCTTTCGGCTTGTGGATGTAGTAGAAACGCGGGCGGTTGTCGGTGCTGAGCGGCGTCATCCAACCGCCGGGCTTGATGACGAAGATGATCGTGTCGTTCGTGACAGGCAGTCGGTAGCCCCCCCCCGCATCAGTTTTCACGATCTCACGGCCGTTCGAGACGCGCACATCCGGCAGGCCCTGTTCATCGGCATCGCGCCTGCCGTTGCGGTTGGCATCATGGAAGACCGTGCCCGAGGCGAGACTGCCGCTGTCGTCCAGGCGTGGTGCGGACAGAGTTCGTGTCACTGCCATGCCGAGGATAACGAGTGAGAAGCCGAACGCAGACAGCGTGAACGGGATTCGTTTCATCGATACTCCTTTCCGCTTACCATATCAGACAGCCGACGCTTGGGAGGCGCCGCGTTATCATAGCCGTCTAGGCGCGACGGCGTCAGATCACGGATTCGCGCATGAGCCTCCACATAGCGAAATCCACCGCGCAGCCCCATCTATACGACAGCACGCACGCCGGGGTCGCGCGTCCTGTTGTTTCGCGCCGCTACGCGGTCTGCTTGCGAATAATCATGTCGAAGTTGCGAACCATGGAGCGGTGCAGGGCGAGGCCGATCAGACCGTAGATCGCCGCGGAGCAGAAGGAGGCGATGAAGGCGATGATACGGCATGTCGTCAGCTCTGCACCGGAGAGAGCGTTTGTGCCGGCTTCGCGGACAGCGGTGGCGGGGTCGATGATGACATAGATGGCCGTGAAGGGCGTGAGCGGCATGAACGCGGCCGTGAGCACAGTGCTGTCGCCGCTGCCACGGACCGCGAATGCGCAGCCGGTCGTCAGCGTGAAGACGGCGATGACGATACCCATGCTGGTGAAGACCGCCTTCAAGGTCTTCTTGCTTTTGATCGACGCCTGCAAGCCGAGCATGCACGCGAAGGCGGTGAAACAGACGAGCAGGATGGGAAGCGTGATGAGCACCTCCCAGTTGACGACCGGCCCGCCGCCCTTGGCGTCGAACATCCGCCCGCTCATGAGGTCAAAGAGGATGAAGAAAACGACCGTGACATAGGGGACAAGCAGCATCGGGCCGGTGGAGACGACGAGTCCCCAGATCTTGCCGCGGATGATGGCGCTGCTGGTCAGCGGCGTGGCGAGAATCAGCTCTATCGTGTTGGACTCTTTCTCGCGCGTCATGGATGTGGCCGCGGTCGTGGTTGCGATGAACAGGGCGATAATCAGCTCGGTGACGATGATGCCGTAGAGCCACAGGCGTGTGATCGCGGGAGTGAGCGAGTTTCCGCCGTAGTACACGAGCAACGCCAATGCGATCACTAGCCCCATCCCCAACATGCCGTAGCGCGTGAGTTGCCCGCCGCCGGCCGATGCGCCGGTGACGGCTTCGCTCCACGCGATTGGGTTGCGCCGGACATGGCGTGGCTTGCGCGTCCGCTGGTCCACCTGCGACGAGGATTTCGCGCGGCCCAGCAGGCGAGAGAAAAACGTAACCTCACCTTCCTTTTCGCCGCGCCGCACGTAAAAGAGGCTGAGCAGGATGAGCAGCAGCGACACCAGGAAGGTCATCACGATATAGCTGTACTGCGGGTATGCCAGGAGATACTCGCCAGGGAAACCCCTGTCCGCCACGGCGCCAAAGACGGGCGCGGGCGTTTCGCCCAGAACCACCCAGAGCGTAAGGAACGGATGAAACGCCGCCAGCCAACTCATCCGCGCACCGCCCCCGGGCGGGTACGGCGCTTCAGCGGGGATCACGCCGGACCACGAGGAGAGGCTGTAAACGACAATCAGGAACGTCGCAATCGCCAGATAGAACGAGAAGATCGTTCGGCCGGTGCCGACCCGGATGACGCTGACGGTAATCGCGAGTGTACCGGTGAGCAGCGCGGTGCTCGCGGCGATCGCCACGGAAAGCAGAATCTTGTCGCCGGTCACGCCGCCGTACACCATCATGATGCAGAACAGCGGGATGCCGGCGATGAGCAGGACGAACACAAAGAACAGCCTGCTTAGCAGCGAGCCGAGCACGATCTGGCCGTTTGTCAGCGGGGTCGATAGCAGGATGCTGTACGTCTGCGAGTCCTTCTCCTGCGTGATCGCAGCGGCGGTAAACAGCGGGGCCAGGATGCAGGCCGCGCCGAGTTGGATGATCGAAAGATACTTGAAGACGAGGGTCGCGCTCTTGGCAAGGTCGGCCAGGGATGCGGAGCCGCCGGCATTGGTGGATTGCAGCCAGATGACGCCGATGACGACCGCCACGGCAATGACGGCAAGATAGCCGGCGCGGATCCATAGGTGTTGCGCCCGCCGGCCGCCGGCCTGCACGACACGCACGAGGATCGGATTGGCCGGCACAAGCCGCCAGAACCACAGGCCCAGATCGTGAAGAACGGCTTGCACGCGGGGTTCCCTACAGCGCCGAGAAGGAGCCTTGCTACTCGATCGGCAGTCGTTCCAGCCCCTTTTCGGCGAGTGTCTCTCGTACGCTTTCCATGGCCTTGGCTCGCTGGGTGGAGTCCGGAATGGCGGAGAGCCTGCGCTTGAGCTCCAACTCCAGGTCGTCCAACGGCTGTTTGAGCTTCTCGTATTCCGAGTCGAGCATGAACATCCAAGGACCTCGGCTGAACATCGCGCCGCCTGCCCGCCAGGAGAGTCGCTGGGCAATGCGGTTGTCCGTCATTTTTGCAGTCCACTCGGGCGTCTTGATCGCTGCGGCCCGCTCGGTACACTCCTTGAGAATCGCCTTGACCGCGTTTGTCTGGGCTTCGTCCAGGCCGTAGAACTCGATCGCGAAGTCAACGTAGCGTCCCCATCGCTCCTCAACGTTGAACTGCCACTCCATCCATTGCCTGGTACCCTGCCGGGCCTGCCGATACTCCGGATGTTCGCCGGGATCGTCCGGCTGGCTCGCGGCTTCTGGATCCTTGTCAATAGGGTCGTAGAAGGGGTTGGCGCCGTCGCCGACCTTGCCCTCCTCCCAGCGTTTCATCCGATCTTCGAAGACAATGAGACCCGCCGTGGCCGCGGCGACGTCGCCGGTGAATTTCAATCGCTGCTTGATCGTCATTTCCGCGCTGATCTCGCCGGAGGTATCCGCGAAGAACTTCTTGAGGGCAGGCACTATCGGTTTCGCGAGCTTGGCAAAATCCATGGCGGCATCCTTGGGAAACTGGCCGTCGTTCTCGATCATCGTCTCCATCATCGTCTCGATGATGTCGCGGCCGGTTTTGGCATTCTCGCTGACTACTTTCATCATCTGTCTGGAGATGACGCCGCGGATGCTCTCGACCTGCGCGTCATTCAAGTCGTAACGCCCTTTCATTTCCTTGACGAATTGACCGCTGATCGCCCGTGCCATCCGCGGCGTGAAGCGAACACCGACTTCCGTCGGCTTCATCATGAAGTCCGACGCCTTGTTCGTCTTCCCGTCTTCATTCGTATTCTCGGTCGCTTCGGCCGGCTCTTCCTCATCAGCCACGGCCGCGGGCGCCGCAGCCGCGATCCAAAGACAACACAGGATGAGCGACAGCCCGACAGAATATGGCTTGGCACTTCTCTTCATGACGATGCCTTTCGCATTGCGGCCGCGAGGCCGGGTCTCTCATTGAGAGTGCGTCCTAAAACCCCTGCGGCGCCAGCACCCTCAATCGCTCCGGCGCCGTGGGGAGCACAGGCGTCTCGCCGGTGGAACCAGAGGCGGGACGCCTGTGCTGGGTGCCATGCTTTCACGCGACGCAGTCGCGGGCAAGCACGTTGAATGTTAAGCGAACATGCCTACCCGTCCCGCTCGCGCGGGTCGTGAAGACATGGCACCCGGCACCCGGCCGAAATCGCTGCCCTCAATCCCTCGATCCCTTTTAGCCGCGGTCTCACTGCACGATGCCCTTGGTGAATCGCATGAACGCCGTTTCCAGGTTTACGTGTTCCTCCTTGATCTCCCGCAGCGGGATGCGTGCCCGGAGCAGGGCCAATGCGAGGAACGAGAAGTCACGGGGCTGGGTGGTCAGTGTGACCAGCAAACGCCCATCTTCAGCGGTGACCTCCTCGACGGGCGCGAGCTTGTCGAGAACGGCCGCGGCCTGATCCTGATGCGCGGCCACCTTGATCTCGACGCGCGTGCCGGTCCGCGTGCGGCGGACGATCTCATCGAGGGGGCCTTTGAACAGCAATTCGCCGCGCTCGATGATCCCAATCGTCGTACACAGCTCTGCCAACTCGTGCAGGATGTGCGAGCTGATGACGATCGTCTTCCCCATGCGATGAAGCTCCTTGAGCAGCTCGCGGATTTCGATTCTGGCGCGTGGGTCGAGGCCGCTGGCCGGCTCGTCGAGGAACAGCACCTTCGGGTCGTGCAACAGGACGCGCGCGATGCTCAGTCTCTGTTTCATGCCGCGAGAGAGCGTATCTACGAAAGCGTCCCGCTTATACGCGAGGTCGGTCAGCTCGAGCACGTCGCCGACGACACGACGGCGCTGGTCGCCGTGGATGTTGTATGCGGCGGCGAAGAACTCGAGATACTCCTGGACCACCATGTCCTCATAGGCGCCGAAGAAATCGGGGACATAGCCGATCAGGGGCCGTATGATCCGCGACTCGTAGCCGACCGTGTGCCCGCACACCTTCGCCTCGCCCCAGGTGGGTTGCAAGAGGGTGGCGAGGATGCGAATGGTGGTGGTCTTGCCGGCGCCGTTGGGACCGATGTACCCGAAGCACTCGGCGTCGTCGATATTGAGATTGAGACCGCTGAGTGCCACGAGTTTGCCGTAGCGCTTCGTCAGATTGATAGTCTGGATGATCATTTCGTTTCAAGGATGGAGGACAGTAACCTGCCGACGTATCACGGTTGCCGCCAGCGGCTTACCATCCCTCGTCCTTCCTCCCTCATCCTTCACCCTTCCTGGTTCGCTCCACCGGCACCACAAACCGATATATTGTACGCGATTTATCAGGTACGAGTTCGGAGCGATTCACCTGCAAGCGGATTGGCGACGGTTCCTCGGAATACCCGATCAGGATGGCCGTTCTGTTAGTGAGTTGGTGCGTGCAACTCCAGGAGCGTGCGTGCGAACGCCGGAACCCCAGCGGCCTGTCAGGGTCCGGCCGCAAGAGGTCGTACACGGAAAGCAGCAGTAACGGCAGATGTTCCTGGTCGACGCGAAGCGGCTTCTGCTGCGTGGACAGGTTGCCGCTACCGACCTGCGACCTGCCAATCTCGGAGCGCCACTGATTGATCGCGTCCCTCAATAGGGGCAGCATCTTGATGTGCTCCGCCTGGCCGGTGGAATCGCCGCGGTCGAAGTACAGCAATCGGCGGATCGTCGCCCCGTCGAGCTGCGACCCGGGACCGCTTGCCGGGATGTCCCCGATGCGGAAGCAATTGACCAGAAACGTCTCCGTGGCAACATCCTGCTTCGTCGTGAGCAGGTAGCAATCCTTCAGCGTGAAGCCGAGGTTATTGCGGATGTGGCTGCCAGGGCCGAAGTCGTTCTTCTCGTCAGCGACGAGCTTTGCGTCCAGCATCCCGCCCAACGGGCCGTGCCACGTGCCGATGAACTCCTTCAGCGTCGCCCGGATCTTCACGCCGGCAAGCTCGGCTCCCGCCAATACGCATTGGTAGTTTGCCGGCGCGACATATTGTGACTTTCGGGCAAAGGGCCCGGTCGCCTCAGGCATCGGCCGCAGCGGGCCGATGGAGCGCGAGCCCGTGTCCTCCTTGTATCCGGCACGTAGGTGAAGATCGAATCGTGAATGCTTGGGTGTCTTGATGCCGAAGAGGCTGGTGGCATAGGCGTAATCGCTCCCCGCCTGACCGTCCACAATCGACGCCTGCCGGAGCTTCGTCGTGAAGCCGCGGAGCATCCAGACCATGCCCGTGCCAATGACACTCCCCACGATACTCACCAGCGCGAAGGCGATCCAGCAGTGGTGTTGCCACCCGCGGCGCTTCAGGTACACATAGCTGCCGCCCGATGCGACGATCGAATACGTGATTGCGAATAGAATCGCGAAGATCACGTAGGCGGCCGAGAACTCGCTGAACGCGACGGTCCCGCGAACATCCTGGAAGAGGTCTTCCGGGTCCTGGAGCAGCGCGGACTGTCCGCTCTGCACTTCCTGGGCCAGTCCGAGGAAGTTGCGGCCGACGATCCGTTCGGAAGCGTAATCGAGAAACCGCTTGTCACGTTCGGTCGGTCCGGTCTCGGCCAGGGGAATCTCGCCCGTATCGGTTAATCGTGCCGGCGGGGGAAGAAGCTGTTGGAGTGGCGCCCCGACGACGACGATGGAACCTCGCCCGAGCAGCCGTCGGTACGCGAGCGGCACGTTGTCGGACGCGGCGGGGATGGGGAGGGCATCCGGGCGCGGCTTCAGCTTGCACAGCGTCAGGGAGTTCTTGCTGTAGTATCGGTCGAGCCAGTTCTTGTAGGCGTCGTTGTCGACGATCGAGAGAAACCCCTGCGCCTCGTTCATCGGGCCTGCGGAAACGGCCTTGGCGGGTAGCTCGTCAGCCAGTGGCGAGTCCACAAACGTCTGCCAGTTCGACCCCATCGTGATGAGCAGGCGTCCGCCGGCCTCGACCCAGCCCAGCAGCGCACCCACCTGATCCCGGTGCAGGACCGAGACGTCCGCGTCGTCCCACACGAGTGCGTCAACCGCCGCGAGGCCCTGCATCCGGTGGGGCAACTCGCGCGGTGACATGCCGCGGACCTTGCGGCGATTCAGATGATCGTCGAACTTGCGGCGCCGATCGCTGTCGAGCCAGCGGACATGCGCCAGCTTGCTGGGCGTGGTCAAATCGACAATGAGGAACGATTCCGCGGAGATGTCGCTGAACGGATCGGACTCTAGTTCGCTGATCTCGGTGCCGGTGTCGTCTCGCATCTTGACCAGCCGGCCTTCATGGTCAAAGAGGCTGACCCGTACGCTCGAAGATCGCTCGTGCGGCAGGAAGTACACCTCGTAGGGCCGCCACTGTCCGTCTGACGCCAGTGCCAGGGGCAGGACCGACGTGACGATGTCGCCGTCGCGATCGGGTTGATCGAGACGCAGTTCGCCGTCGAACGGCGCGCCCGCGTTATTGCGCAGCTCCACTTCGGCAAGAGACCACTCTCCGTTCCGCACGATCGGCATGGCGCCTGCGAAGAGGCCGACTCGCAGGATTCGGCCGTCAATCTGGGCGTAGGCCGGTGAGGCGGCAAGCATCGCCGGCAGCAAGACAAGGGCTCCGACTCTGAATGGTGCGAGTCTCACGACGGAATCCCGTATTCGAATCCTGGACGGAGCCGCGGCCCCATGTGCCGGATGATCCGCCTCCGGCGTTCGAGCCATTTGCCCCCCAGTGTTGCGCCCGCCCTCTATACCCATTCTATCCCCGCGACCCGCGCGAGGCACGTGGCCTTCCAACACGTGGGGTCCGACCTCCGCGTCGGACGACGATCAGAGCCGCGCGCGTAAGCAAGCGGTCATTACGCAACTGTGGCGGCCCAGTCGACGAGCGCCAACCCCTTCCTTACGGTCGGGGCCCTGCTCTGCAACGGCCGACGTGGGCGTCGGCCGCTACGTATGCCGGGCCCGCCAAGGGTGCCACTGGCGGCTTGCCCGCCAGTGCGGCACTGGCAGACGAGCTGCCAGTGGTACCTGCGAATCATGGTTTGCCGCTGCAACTACAGACCATCTCGCCACAGCCAGGGCACCCGGCGACGTACTTCTCCATGGCCTTGTTCAGATCGATGCCTTCGACGTTGGCCAGCGTCGCTACCCACGCCAGTACGTCAGCGAACTCCTGTTCCTTCTGCGCCTGAGTCCCCTCGGCGACTGCGGCCGCCAATTCGCCGACCTCTTCCATCAACCACAAGAACGTACCCGCGGAACCCCGTTTGCGGTCCTTTGCGGAGTACATCTTCTCGATTAGTTGTTGTAACTCGGTTAAATCCATTGAGTTGCGGTCTCCGAACGGCGGCGGGCCAAACGGCATTATACACGATGTGGCGTCACAGAGCCCGCGCGGCCGCGGAGCCGCGGACTTCAGTCCGCGCGGCTGTTCCTGGTGCCGGGCGCGACCGGGTGCCCGGCCGGGTCTACGCTCTGCCGAGAATCCCTTCTACGCTCTGCCGAGAATCCCTTCTACGCTCTGCCGAGAATCCCTTCTACGCTCTGCCGAGAATCCCTTCTACGCTCTGCCGAGAATCCCTTCTCGGCATCGACTCAAGGGCCGAGAGAGGATTCTCGGCCCAGCGATGCGGGGTCCTTACGCGGTCGCCGTTTTGCCTTCGCTTTGTACGCTTCGGATTCCTTCAGGTTACCCATCGCCGCGTAAACCCGACTGAGACCCTCGAAACCGGTCGCCTTGTTAGGGGTTAGCCGGCAGACGAGTTTGTATTCCCGCTCGGCTTCGAGCAGCCGGCCGAGCACCAGGTATTCCCCCCCCAGTTCCGCGTGGATGTCCGGGTCGTAGGGGTCAATGTCAATCGCCCGACGATACCACGTTGCCGCCTGCTCGTGCCGCCTGGCATTCCGGTGGAGCCCGGCAATCTTCGCGGCGACCGCTGGCTCATCCTCCACCAGCTCGAAAAGCGTCTCCAACTGGTGCAAGGCGAGCTGTGTCTTGTCCTGTTTCAGGTGAACGCTCGCCATGCGTCGATACGTGTCCGGATCCTCGGGAAACCGCCGCTGATATCGCAGCAGCCACTGCGACGCCTCCTTCCAGCGTTGCCGCGATTGCTCGACGTAACCGAGGTACTTGATCGCCGAGGGGTTCTCCGGATCGAGCTCGATCAGCTTGCGAAGGAACGGCTCAACCTCGTCGATCAGGACCGGCCGAACGGCGAAGTCCTTCTCTCGCAACATCTTCACGATCACCACATGGCAGAATGCCTCCAGTACGTGCTTGTCGTTTTCATGGTCTGCGAGCGCTTCGCGGGCCGTCTCCTCGGCCTTCTCCAAGTCCCCTCCGCGCAGTTGGGCGATCGCCAGTCGGGCGAGCAACTCCGCATCTTCCGGCGCCTCCTCCAGCTTCCTCTCGATCTCCTCGACTGTCTCCTCCGGCTCGTGCGGCATGCCCCACTGCGTGGCGTGCTTCGTTGCCCACGCCTTGAAGTCCCGATCGAACGTCTCACAGTCAATCTTCAGCGCCTGGCGGACGGCTTCCGGCTGCTTCTTCAGATCTCGAAAGGCTGCCAGCAGGTCGGCGATCGCCTGCGGTCCCCATCGCTCCGTGATGTACTCGACCATCCACTCGCTCTGTGCGTACGCCTGCCCGCAGTCGGTAGAACGCTTCGGCCGCACGAAGCCCCAGTCGATCGCATCAAGCGTGAACAGCCGATCCTCGATGACCGCATCACTCAGCAACTTCTTGAAGCTCCAGGAGCGCCGCGTATGCTCCTGCGACACAGCCAGCCCTTCGGTCAGCCAGCGCGGGATCCAGTTCTCCGTCGCCGCGATTGTCACCGTGTGGGTGAACTCGTGCCGCAATACCAACGCCCAATTATACCGCCCGAACACCGACGCATCCCGTCTGGGCGCGGACATGGCGATCACGCGACCAGTGCAGGCGCCAATGGTCCCGATGAAAGGCCGGCCGGCGGTCCGCATACTGAAGCCCATGTGGTTGGGAAACACCTCTATCATGGTCTTCGCATCCGGCTCGGTGCCGTACGCCTGGCACACCTCGGAATACATCTTCTCGAGCGCCTCGGCGAAATAGGCTCCGATCACGCCGTCCTGCTTCTCGTCGTACTTGATGATGAAGTGCTGTGTCTCGACCCGCTCGAACTTGTCCAGCTCGTCCAACAAGTCCAGGATGCCGTGCGTGCGATAGTCGAAGCTGTCGAGCGCGAAAGAGGCCTCCAGCGTCTGCCTCGCCTGTTTCTCCTGGCCGGTCTCCATGTACACGAGGCCGAGGTCCGTCCTTGGTTCGGGCCAGAAGGGGGCGAACTCGATCGCCTGGAGATAGTGCCGCTCGGCGTCATCGTACTGCCTGGCAGCCGACAGCCAGACGCCCAACTCGTAGTGTAGCCGCGCCGGCTTCGCGTTGATCTTCTCCACGCGGCGCCGCGTGGCCTCCGCACCCGTCTGATCGCCGAGGCGCACCTGAGCGGCCGCCAACAGGCTGAGCGCTTCAATCGAATTCGGGTTCGTCTCGAGCGCTTCCCTGGCCGTCGCCGCCGCATCTTCGTATCGCCGGTCCATCATGCAAATGGACGCGAGCAACATCCGCGCAGACACGCTTCGGGGGTTTATCTTTAGCGCCGTTTCAACGGACTTCTCAGCCTCTTCGAATTCCCATTCCGCTATCGCGGTGAGCCCAAGACCGATGCGCGCCGCGGCGACCTTGGGGTTCTGCGCGATGATCCTCTCGAAATCATCGCGCGCGTCGGCGAGATTGTGCTTCTCGAGCAATAGCTCGGCAGCCGCCAGCCGACCCGGCCAGTACAGCGGGTCCACAACGTCGAAGGCTTCCTGATAGACCTCCCGCAGCACGTGCCGCGTGCGCTGCACCATGTTTGAATGGCGACGCAGCACGGAGGCACGGTAGAACCCCGTGCCGAGATCGGTCAGTTCCTCCGGCGTGTCAGGTAAGGGACCGCTGGTCGTGACCTCCTCGAAGAACGCGTAGGTCTCCAGCGCCTCCGTGTAGTGCCCGAGCATCTCGAGAAGTCGGCCGAGCTGTCGCCTCGCGCGATAATGGCCCGAATCAATCTCAATCGCGCGACGGTTGTGCCGGATTGCCTGCTCGTATTCGCCTGTCTCGGCCAACAGGGTGGCCAGGCTCGCATGCCAGTCCGCCGAAGAACGCCCTGCTTTCTCCAGCAATCGCAGGCGTTCGATCCCCGCCTTATAGTCGCCGACTTGAAGATCGATCTCAGATCGCCCGCACGCGGCTCGAACCGCGCTGCCCGCCTTGCTGCCGAGCGTTTCATAGACCTCGATCGCTTCTTCATACGCGCCTTCAAGAAAACATGCACGCGCCCGTTGGAGAGATGGTACGGCTGGCGCGCTCTCTGGCGCGCTGGCCGGCGCACTTGCAGGCATACTCGTCGGCATGCTCGTGGGGGCGCTCGTTGGAGTGTCTGCTGCAGCACTTGCAGGGGGCTCGTCTCCGAAAACGGCTCCCCAAGAGAACAGGAGAATCAGGATCGGAGAGATCAGCCGTGCTGGTACTATTGGCGGCTTCGCTAGTGCCACTGGCAGCTTGCCCGCCAGTGTTTCCCGCGCAATCCCGTGAAAGCTCGTCGGCCGCATCCTGACGCACCATTCCCGCCAAACCCCGTGACCCCCTTGCCCCTCGGTCCCTCCTGCGCGTGGCCGAAGGCCGCGCCATCACGCGTAGTTCGCGTCTATCAGCCTGTCCACTTCTTCACGCAATGCCCTGGCGTCTGCCAGAAGCGTGGCTGCACGCTTCGCAAGCTTCGCCCGTGTCTGCTCGTCCTTGATGCCGGGCAGGTTGATCATCACGTTCACCCGCGCGCTCTCCAACGCTGCCTGGGCCACAAATGCCGCCACGCCGGCGTCCGAGAGACAGTTCTTCTTCGACTTCTCCAAGCCGGCACGAGCAAGCTTCATCACGTCATAGGCCTTGGCCATGATCGTCAGAGGCGTTTCGGCGGCGAGGATCGTGGCAGTCTGCTTCTTGGCGACGTTGTCCGGCTCGGCGTCGGAGAGCTTCCAGGTCGACATGAGCCCCGTGAACGCCTCTACATCCTCCCCGGCAAGGCTCTTCAACCGCCATAACAACTCGTCGGCTGCTGCGATCGTGTCGTGCAGCGGGCCGGGCTCACCGTCCTTCTTGTCGTTCAGCCGTCCCACCATGCCGCACAGTGCCGCGGCCACGGCGCCCACCACCGCACTGGCGCTGCCGCCGCCCGGTGTGGGCGCTCGTGAGGCTAACTTGTCGAGGAACCCGTCGGTTGTGTCCGAATCCAGTAAGAGCATTCCTTTCACTCCTTTGAACTCATAGCCGCCCCGGCATGATACCAAGACCTCCGCTCGCAAAACAGCCGGCCTGGACCACGGGCGGTGCCAGCACCGATGTGCTCACAGGTGCCGCCACTGGATCAGCGTCACCAATCCGATGACCGCCCCAAGGATGAGCAGGAAGAACACGCCCGCGAGCAACTCCCTGGTCTTTTCGCTGACATCGATCTTGAGTGGCCGGCCCAATGCGAGTGTCCATCGTGAGTCGGACTCTGAAGGAAGTGGAAGCGAAAAGCCGGATCGGACTAACAGAGATCGAGGATAAGGCCGACACGGCGGGGCAACCCGTCAACGGGCCGTTGGTCGATCCTCACTGAGAGCCGGTCGTGTTGTCGGAGGGGAGTCCGTTCGTGGGCTTCGCTTCCCCCCTTTGGACTCACAGTGACCCCTAATCTTCAGGCCACTCGGGGCGTCCTCCACGGCCTCGAATGTGCCGAAGCACAACAGCGGGCCCGGGCGTTGAGGGAAGAATGAGAGCATTTGCAGTTCGGCCTGGGGTTTCATCCAGATGCGGAAGCTGCCGCGCAAGGTGCCGTCGTCTTTGACGGTAACGCCGACGATGCCGGAATAGGATGTGAGCCGTTGGGCGTGGAATGCTGAGAGAAAGAAGGTGCGCGTCTCGCGTCGGCCGATCTTGTAGTTCCGCCCACTGCCTGCCGGCGGATCGCCCAGGACAAGAGACATGTCGAAATCGACGTGGCCGTACTTGCCCAGCAAGAGGCTGCGTTGCCTGCACCTCATCGCGATGTTCAGCTCGCCTGCCGCATCGATCCACCAGTAGCACTCCTGCGCGGCGAATGGAAACACGGTTGTTGGGGGCGGATCGATTTCCTTGGCGTCAAGCGAGACGAACCGGATGTCGGCGGACCCCGTACAGCCGGCGACGAGCAACAACACGAGCCAGACGAGCGCGGACCTCGCGGCTGACTTCGCCCACGAGAGGGTGCCACTGGCGGCTGGTCCGCCAGTGCGATCCTCACCGAATGTGGGGACAGAGCACTGGCAGATAAGCTGCCAGTGGCACCCATCATTCGATGTGTAGCGGAGCACTTCGTCACAGGGCATTGGCCGGGAAGACCCCCGGCGAGACGCCGGTGCCACAGTGTTGCCGCGGGCTGCTGGGGACAAGAGTGATCGCATCAGGTGTGCTTCATTGGAAACTGATTGCAGAGATCGATCACCTCGCCGCGAACGGACTCGATCACGGCCTCGTCGCCTTGCGACGATAGCACGCGGTTGATCATCTCGGCGATCTTCTTCATCTCGTCCGTTCCCATGCCGCGCGTTGTCAAGGCGGGGGTGCCGATGCGCAGGCCGCTCGTCTGCATGGGCTTCCGCTCGTCGAACGGGATCATGTTCTTGTTGACGACAATGTTCGCCAGGCCGAGCCAGTCTTCGGCCTGGGCGCCGGCGACATCCGGGTACTGCTTGCGAAGATCGACCAGCATCAGGTGCGTGTCGGTCCCGCCGGAGATCAGGTCGAGGCCGCGAGCCAGCAGTGATTCCGACAGGGCCTTCGCGTTGTCGAGGACCTGCTGCTGGTAGGCCTTGAACTCGGGTCTGAGCGCCTCGCCGAGCGCCACCGCCTTCGCCGCGATGATGTGCATCAGCGGGCCGCCCTGGAGCCCCGGGAACACGGCCGAGTCGATCTTTTTGGCCCACTCCTCCTTGCACATGGTCAGCCCGCCGCGCGGACCGCGAAGCGTCTTATGCGTGGTGGTGGTGACGAAGTCGCAGACCGGCACGGGGTTGGCGTGCAGGCCGACGGCGACCAGGCCGGCAATGTGGGCGATGTCCGCCAACAGCAGCGCTCCGACGTCTTTGGCGATTTCCGCGAAACCCGCCCAATCCCAAGCCCTCGGATAGGCGGACGCGCCGGTAATGATGAGTTTCGGTTTGCACGCCTGCGCGAGTTGCCGCACATCGTCGAGGTTGATGCGGCCGGTCTCGCGATCCACGCGGTAGTGCGTCACGCGAAACCACTTCCCGCTGATGTTCACGAACTTGCCGTGCGAGAGGTGTCCGCCGTGGTCGAGGTGCAGGGAGAGGACCATGTCGCCCGGCGTCCGCGTGGGCTCGCCGGGATACTTCTCGCGCTGTTGGGCCTCGTCGAACCGGCTGCCCGGCAGCATCGCGGCGAGAAACACGGCCTGATTGGCCTGGCTTCCGGAGTGCGGCTGGACGTTGGCATGATCGCAGCCGAAGAGCTTCTTCGCACGGTCGATGGCGATCTGTTCGACCGCGTCCATGTTGTCGCAACCGCCGTAGTAGCGCCTGCCTGGATAGCCCTCGGCGTACTTGTTCGTGAAGATCGAGCCGGCGGCCTGAAGGACGGCCGGGCCGACGTGGTTCTCTGACGCGATCAATTCGAGTGTGTTCTGCTGCCGCTGCTCTTCGGCGACGAACGCCTTCCAAACCTCCGGGTCCTGTCGGGCGATTGGGTTACTGTCCGTTGGGGCCATGATGAAACCTCTGGGGGGGATACCTCGTGGGAAAACTCTGGATTACTGACGCCTAGCCAGGGCCCTACTGTAGGCTTCTCGGTCGTTTTGGGCAATCTCGGCGACCACCGCAAGAAAATACGGATTTTGCTTTTTGTTTGGGTTGACGTTTGGTCGATGTTAGGCTAAGCTTTCAGCGGCACGGGCTGGAGAGGCCTGTGCGATTGGAATTCGTGTCGCTGGGAAGCGATGGTCGCGCGTGCCGCAGCGGCTGTCTGGCCAGGTGAATCCGGCTCTCGGGTCCCGCGAACCTACGGCCCGGGAGCCCCCTTCTGGCCAACGCCGGCGGGCTCGGTCGCAGGATTGCGACCGGGCGGCTGCGTGTGACTCGGTTGCTTCGAGATGGACCGGCTTCACGATGCAAGATCAGGCAATGCCACTGTGTTCGTTCGGCCCTGGCGGCGCGTTTCGCGTCGATTGGACGCCGGGGTCGCGACCGAGACCGAGCGAGGGCATCCGGGCGGTTCAATACCGAGGTGGAGATGAAGACGGCATCCTCACTCGGGCGTCTGCGTGCGATGCCGAGAATACGGAGAGAGTTGTAGGCAAGGTTGCCGACGGGGGGGATTGGCCGTTGCTCGTCTTAGGACCGCAGGGGCTCGCCGGCAGATCGTGGCCGCCGTCGAAGGAGCAGACCCATGCCGCCGAAACGCCGCAAGAAATCGTCAGTCCGGTCGTCCAAGTCCGCGCGCGGTCGCGGCCAGCCGAGGCCGACGCGTCCCGCGACGCCCCGCCAAGTCGAAATCCTGACGTTCGTCCGGGACTACTCACACAAACATGGCTTTTCCCCGACCTACGACGAGATCGCCGAAAGGTTCGGCATCTCAAAGGTCACCGTCTTCGAGCACCTCACTACGCTCGAAGAGCGCGGGCTCTTGCGCCGCGAGAAGCACAAGGCTCGCTCTTTGCGATTGGCTGATCATCTGGAACTTCCGGACCAGCGGCCCGGCTGTTTGCGGCTGGTCGGCCGGATCGCCGCCGGTGTCCCCATCGAGGCAATCGAAGACCCGGAGGTGATCGATCTGGACGAGGTCTTCTCGTCGAGCCACGGCACGTTCCTGCTGGAGGTCAAGGGCGACAGCATGATCGACGACCACATCGCCGAGGGTGACCTGGTGGTCGTCGAGCAGCGGGAAACGCCCTACAACGGCGAGACCGTCGTCGCCCTCCTGGAAGACGGCGAGGCGACGCTGAAACGGTTCTACCG
>JBDRKQ010000037.1:0-9420 GCA_043813895.1 Planctomycetota bacterium | reverse complement strand
CGGCGGAGACGTGAACGCCTCGCTCTGCGAGGGCCTTGCCACGTCGCCGGAGCACTACTTCTTTGCGGACAACACGCCCGATCCGGAGAACGAAGGCCAGCCGATGTATGTGACCGAGCTGGAGGAGATATTCCGGACCTTGGGCGGCAAGCGCCCCGTGCGACTCATTCAATAGCAAAACCTTTTCTCGGACGCCGCGGCCGACACTTAAGAGGTCGGTCGCGGCGGCCGATAAAGACCGGACAAGGTCCGTCCTTGTCGGGTGTTCCTGGGGGAGAGAAACTCCCCAGGCGAAAAGGAAGCAGTCGGCAGCCATGGCGCAGACCGTTCGTGCAATACTCTTCACGACCAACGAAACGGCCGCGCCCCAACTGCGCAAGACAATCACATCGCTGCCGCATCTCCGCATCGTTGCCGAACTCGACGAACCCAGTCTACTCGGTCACGCCGCCACACAGTTTCCGGCCGATCTGCTTATCGCCGATCTTGACCCCAACGCTCCGGTTGTCATCGAATGTCTCAAGCAACTCCGGGATGTCCGCCCGGACCTCGCGGTGTTCGCGCTCAGCAGCGAGACGGAAGGCGATGTTGTCCTCAAGGCGCTGCGCGCCGGAATCAAGGAGTATCTGGTCAAGCCGCTCGACCTCGATGAATTCGAGCAGGCTGTCAGTCGTGCGATTCAAACGCAGCCCCAGACCAAGCAGCCCGGAAAACTGATCTCCGTCATTGGCAGCGCGGGCGGCGTCGGATGCACTACCATCGCGACCAACCTTGCCGTCGAACTCGCCGAGCTTGTCGGAAGTGAGCAGAAGGTCTCGCTCGTTGATCTCGACTTCCGGTTTGGGCACGTCGCCACGTTGCTGGACGTCCACGGCCAGTTCACGGTCGCCGATCTCTGCTCCACGCCCGAACATCTCGATGAACAGATGGTGATGAAGGCCCTAATCAAGTACGAACAGAACCTCTACATCCTGCGGCGGCCGCACTCATTTGCGCAGGCCGAGATGATCACCGCGGCACACTGTGCGAACGTGCTCAGCAGCTTGCAGGAGACGTGCGCGTACGTCGTTGTTGACGGGCCGACACGCCAGGATCCCGGAGGCAGGTCCGTTCTCGATTCTGCGGACTTCAACTTCTTGATTCTTCAGCTTCTCGTCACCAGCGTCCGAAACACGGACCGCATGATGCAGGAACTGGGGGTCCAGGGATTCAACACTGACCGAATCCAGTTCGTCTGCAACCGAGTCGGCCGGGAATCCTCGCACCTCGGCGTCGATCAGGTGGAGACCATCCTGGGCCGGAAAATGTTCGCGCTGCTTTCCGATGACTGGAAATCGGTCAGTTCATCCATCAATATCGGACAACCTCTCAAGGTCGAGTTCACGAACTCCAGGATCCGCCAGGAACTTCGGACTCTGGCTATGCAGGTCCACTGTCCCGAAACCGTGTCCGGGAAAGCCGGCAAACGCGGGCTATTCGGCAAGCTCCTGGGCAAGGGCGGATCCCACAAGGCACCCTCGACGAAACCCGCCGGGGGGGAGGTCGTGGCGAATGCGACTTGATCGCGAAAGACAGAGCCGATAATCCCGGCGCCTCTGGTTCTTCACATTCGGGCCTTACTTTTCAAACCAGTTCCAAAACGACCGACTCGACGTACCGATGATGTTGATGAGCCACGGTGCCTCCTTGGCTCACAGGGCGCGTGGGGCAGGTGGGGCGTTGCAGAGGTCCAGGGCTGATACGCGTGCCGACGTTTCCCGCCGCGCGGGTAGACGTGGACAAGGAGGGTGAGAGGAAGAAAGCATGTTCGGCAATTCGAAGATACCCGCATTGAAAGTCCCCAAGCCGCCGGTTGCCAAGTCCGCGGAGCCGGCCGCTGGATCCGAATCGGTTGAAGCGCCCACCAAAGCCCCTCCGCCGGCCAAACTGGGCGCTTCCGCTCCGGCAGCGCTGATGCGCAAAGCGAAGCCCAAGGACAGAACAGACGAGTTCTACGAACTCAAGACCCGCATCCACAAGAAGCTCGTCGAGACCCTGGACCTGGCCGCGCTCGGGAAGCGCGAGGACGACGATATCAAGGACGAGGTGAAGCAGGTCATCTCCACCCTGTGTGAGCAGGAAGAGGCGCTGCTGAACTTCAACGAACGCCAGCAACTTGTCAGCGAGGTCCTGGACGAGACCTTCGGCCTCGGTCCCCTGGAAGCCCTCCTCAAGGATCCGCACATCAGCGACATCCTCATCAACGGCTCCAAGCAGGTGTACATCGAACGCAGAGGACAGCTCGAACTCAGCAGCGTGTCCTTCAAGGACGATGCGCATGTCATGCACCTCATCGACAAGATCGTCTCATCCGTCGGCAGGCGCTGTGACGAAGTGTCGCCGATGGTGGATGCCCGGTTGAAGGACGGCTCTCGTGTCAACGCCGTGATTCCGCCGTTGGCGATCGACGGACCTTCCATGTCGATCCGACGTTTCGGAGCCGATCCGATTACGTGGGACGACTACGTCAAGTTCAATTCGGTCACGCCGGAGATGGTCGAGTTCCTGCGAGCCTGCGTGGTGTCGCACCTGAACATTCTGATCGTCGGCGGGACCGGCTCCGGCAAGACCACCCTTTTGAACAACCTGTCCACATTCATCCCGGATACCGACCGGATCGTGACGATCGAGGACGCGGCCGAGCTGCAACTGCGGCAGCCTCATGTCGTGCGGCTCGAATCCAGGCCCGCGAACATCGAGGGCAAAGGGCGAATCGCGATTCGCGATCTACTTATCAACGCCCTGCGAATGCGGCCTGATCGGATTGTCGTCGGTGAGTGCCGCGGCCCCGAGACGCTCGACATGTTGCAGGCGATGAACACCGGTCACGACGGTTCGTTGACCACGATTCACGCCAACAACACGCGCGACGCCGTGCAACGCGTGGAGACGATGGTCATGATGTCGGGCTTCGACCTGCCGATCAAGGCCATCCGCCAGCAGTTTGCCAGCGCGATTCACCTGGTGGTCAATGCAAGCCGCCTGACCGGCGGCCCGAGGAAGATCATGTCTGTCGCGGAGGTCCAGGGCATGGAGGGGGACGCGGTCACCATGCAGGAGATCTTCAAGTTCGAGCAGGTGGGCATTAATAGTGTCGGCAAGGCCTATGGGCAGTTTATCGCCACGGGGCTTCGGCCGGGTTTTCTGGATCGACTCAAGTATTCCGGTGTCGAGTTGGATCCCGCCTTGTTCGAGCGGCAGGTTCTCGCCGTCGACAAGGAGACTTAGGAGTTTTGGCAAGACTCGTGACATGGGCATCTCACCTGTGTCGCAATCGGAAGAGCGAGTCGGCCTGAAGAAGAGGTAAGCATGACGCATCTTTCCACCATCGCTCAGACGGCGGACACGACCGGGGAGTACGGATTCTACGCGCTGCCCCTCATCGGCTCCGTCATGCTCGCCTATGCAATGTACAATCTGATTCGCGACTTGCGCAAGACGGACAGCAAGAAGGTCGCCGGGCGTCTCCGCGAGGGCGGCGGGAGCCTGGGGGAAAGTGCCAGCGAGCGAGCGGCGAAGGCGTCCATTCTCCGCCGCACGAACGAAGCCACGGGCACGCTCAGCGCCGCCATCTCGAAGTTCGCATTCATACCGGCATTGCAGCGGATGCTGGAGCAGGCAAACCTCCCTTGGTCGGCAGCCGGTTTCCTCGTCAATCTCCTCGGCATTTCCGCGCTTCTCTACATCGCGGCCTACTTCCTGAAGTGCCCGCAGTGGGTCTGCATCACACTTGCGTCCAGCACGTTTCTCGGGTTGATGCTGGCGGTCTACATCAAGCGCAAGATGCGCTTGAACAAATTCATGAACCAGCTTCCCGACGTCTTCGAGCTGATGGGCCAGGCGCTGCGTGCCGGCCATTCTCTGGGTAACGCGATCATGCTCGTCGGGCAGCAGTTGCCCGATCCGGTCGGGATGGAGTTTGCTCGCGTGTTTCACGAGCAGAACCTCGGGATCAAGATCGAGGAGGCCCTACTGAATATGTCGAGGCGCGTCGGGCTCATGGATGTCAAGTTCTTCGTGACGGCCGTTGTCATCCAGCGCCAAACCGGCGGTGATCTCGCCGAGGTCCTCGACAACATCAGCGGCGTGATCCGCGAGCGAATCAAGCTGTTCGGCATGGTCAAGGCGTTGACCGCGGAAGGCCGCCTCTCCGGATGGGTGCTGCTGGCGCTGCCCATCGTTGTCTTCGTCCTGGAGTTGGTCGTGAATCCCGGCTATGCAAACTTGCTTCTGGATGAGCCGCTGGGGCAGAAGATGCTGATCGCCGCCGCGATCAGCCAGTTGTTGGGTCTCGCCCTGATTCAGAAGATCGTAAACATCAAGGTCTAGGGAGCGGTCGAATGGAAATGATCGTCATGATCGTCCTGGGTGTCGTCGCCACCGCGATGGTGCTCTATTCGCTGATGCCGAGGAAGGAAGAAGAGCACGCTGAGGCCGTTAAGCGACGGTCCGCCGGGCTCAGCGTTTCCGAGGGCAAGTCTGAGCTTCAGCGGAAGGCCAAGCAACGCGCCGCGAAAAGCGGCTTGCTCGAGATGGCAGCGCCGCTGCTCTCCAGGCCGGTCATGCCCAAGAATGAGCAAGAGCAGTCCACTCTCAAGTCCAAGCTTGCTAGCGCCGGGTTTCGCAAGGAATCCGCCTCCGTACTCTTCCTCGCCAGCAAGATGGTCGGCGCTTTCATCTGCGGCGCAATCGGGGCGATTCTCGCCGTGAATGCGGACAAGGAGATGATGAGCCTCTTCGGGCAGACGGTTTTCGGTCTCGGCATCGGTTTCATGCTCCCGAACCTCTGGCTAAACATCACCATCGGCCGGCGCAGCGAGGCCATTCGGCACGGCATGCCCGATTCACTCGATCTGATGGTCATCTCGGTCGAGGCCGGCCTCGGGCTGGACGCCGCCATGCAGCGCGTGTCGGACGAGATGAATAACGTCCATCCGGAATTGGCCGAGGAGATGCAGATCGCCACCGTTCAGACGCAGATGGGCGTTCCGAGGATCGAAGCGCTCACCAACATGGCCGAGAGAACGGCCATCCCCGAGATGCGGGCGCTCACTGCCGTCATCGCCCAGGCCGAGAAGCTCGGCACGAGTGTCGCGAAGGCCCTCCGTACGCAGGCCGAATCGCTCCGGACCAAACGCCGCCAGGCCGCCGAGGAACGCGCGCAAAAGACCGCCGTGAAGCTCCTGATCCCGCTGATTCTCTTCATCTTCCCCACGATCTTCGTCGTACTGGCCGGCCCCGCCGCCATCCAGTTGATGAAGACGTTCAGCGGCGACACGCCGGCCGCGCCGTAAGAATCTATCTCAAAACTGTGACACGGGCGCCAAAGCCTGTGTCTCCGCCGCCGTTGCATCATCGTTTTCCCCACCTCCAAAGGAGGTGCGCCACCCGACCACGGGTCAACAAGTGGACCCATGCCACCCAACGCCGTGAACTCAACAAGCGCGGACACAGGGCCAACCTCAGTTGTGGTCGACGCTTATGCGAATCATCTGGCTGTGCGATTGCGCTAACAGCAAACTCGCTCGCAATCGCCTTCTTCGGCGCAGAAACGCGGTTGAGAGGGTCGAGAAGCCCCGTTAGGTTCACGGCGTTGCATGCCACCCAACATCTCGACGCACCATCTATTCTGGCCGGCGCGTACATCCATGCTGGTGCGGCGAGCCGCACCCTACACAGACCACTCGTGCGTCTTGACGGCTTCGACAATGTCGGCGGCGAGGCGGACGGCGTTTGCGCCGTCTTCGGCGGTGACGGCGGGGGGGGCGCCGGTGCGGACGCTCTCGAGGAAGGCCTCCAACTCCGCCTTCAGGGGCTCCACGTCGTCCACCAGTAGGGGCTCGACCTTCAGCATCTTGCCGAAGTCCAGCCCGGCCATCTGCGACAGGTCGTCCACGTTCTTGTCCTTCGCCAGCGCGATGATGTCGAGGTTCGCGTCTTTCGTGATGGCGATGCCGGTCTTGGCCTGGTAGTCGACCGAGAGGTAGGCCGTCTGGCTGAAGACGCGGATGCGGCGGTCGGTCTTCATCGCCAGGCGGGATGCGGCGAGGTTGGCCACGGCGCCGTTCTCGAAGGTGACGCGGGCGCTGGCGATGTCCTCGTGGGGGCCGAGGATGTTGACGCCGACCGCATCAACGTGTGTGACCGGCGAGCGGACGAGGTGGAGCACGATGTCGATGTCGTGGATCATCATGTCGGAGACGACGCCGACGTCCGCCGATCGAAACCGAAACGGGCTGATCCGCTGGGTCTCGACGTACTTGGGCCGGATATCCAGGCGCTGCATCGCGCGGACGACGGGGTTGAACCGCTCGGTGTGGCCGACGGAGAGCAGTGCTCCGGTCTCCCTTGCGCACGCCAGCAACTGCTCCGCCTCGGCGACGTTCGGCGCGAGGGGCTTCTCGACGAGGACGGCGATGCCGCGCTGCATGAGCTTCGTGGCGATTTCAAGGTGACGCACGGTCGGCACGGCGACGGTGACCGCGCGGACGGCGTCGGGCAGGTCGTCGATGGACTGCAGCGCCTTGGCGTGGTACTTGTCGGCGTACTCGGCCGCGCGATCGCCGTCCTTATCGACGACGGCGAGTAGATCGGCCTGGGGCAACTCATGATAGAGACGCGCGTGGTGGCGGCCCATATGACCGACGCCGACCACCGCGACGGGCACTGGGGAATCCGTCACTGGCCGTTGCCTCCGTTTGGTCCGTTTCGACCGTTGTAGAACTTTGCCTTTGCGGCGCCGTCGTCTCTTCGGAGTGCTTCGAGGTATCGGCCGTAGACGCCGTTGTGGATGGACCGCTTGATGAAGTTGACGAGGTAGCGGCTGTGCTCGTCGAGTGTATCGCCGGCCTCGATATCGCGGATGCGCCGCGCGAGGCTGACCGCGCCGTTCCTTTCGCTGCCTTTGGGAGGCAATAGGCCGTACAGGTTTCGCAGGCGGTAGTGATTGACGCCCTGACTCTTTCGCGGGTAGAGCCGCTTGAACATCTCTCGCAACTGCTGGACCTCGGGCTCCTCAAAGCCCCAGCGATAGAGGCCCTTGACGTTTACGCCTTGGATAGCGCCCTCGAATCCGAAGATCATGTAGGGCGGAGCGTCGAAGGTACACCTCGCCATGCCGGTGATGAAGCAAAATCGGCCGAGCGTGACGAACTGTTGCACGCCGACGAGCCCGCTGATGGTGACGTGATCCTCGATGTGAACATGGCCGGCGATCTGAACGTGGTTGGACAGAATGCAGTGGTCGCCGACCTTGACGTCGTGCGCGAGGTGGGCGCCGACCTGGAACTGGTTGTTGCTGCCGATTTCCGTGATGCCGCCCGCAACCTCGGTGCCGGTATGGGCGGTGACGTTCTCGCGGAAGATGTTGTTGTCGCCGATGACCAGACGGGTGTTCGTGCCTTCGTACTTGAGGTCTTGCGGCGGGGCGCCGATCACCGTGGCGGGGTAGAACACGTTTCCGGATCCGATCGTCGTGTTGCCCAGGACGGTCGCGTTGGGCATCAGCCGGCACGCCGGACCGATGGTGACCTCTGGGCCGACAAAACAGCCCGGCCCGACCTCGACGTCGTCGGCGAGGCGTGCTTTCGGGTGGACTGTGGCGCTATTGGCGATTTCCGGCATTTCGGTGTTCCACGATCGGTTTCGGGCGTCTACGCCGGTTCGGCGTCTACCAACATGAACTTGATCTCCGCCTGCGAGACCAGTTCATCGTTAACGTGGGCTGAGCATCGCACATGTCCGGTGCGAGCCTTGACCCTGATTGTTTCAGCCTCCAGTATCAACTGGTCGCCCGGGACAACCGAGCGACGGAACTTCACGCTGTCCATGGAGAGCAGCACGGCCACCTTGCCGGTGTGTTCGAGTTTCTGCGAGAGCAGGATGCCGCCGAGTTGTGCCATCGCCTCGATAATGAGGACGCCCGGCATGATCGGCCTGGCGGGGTAGTGTCCCTGAAAGAACGGCTCATTGATCGAGACGTTCTTGACACCGACGGCTCTACGATCCCCTTCGATTTCGAGGACGCGGTCGATGAGTAGGAACGGATAGCGGTGCGGAAGAATGCGCCGCAGTTGCTGCGCGTCGATTGCAGCGGGGGCTTTCAGTTTTGAAGCGCGTTCGTGCCTCGCCGCGGTCCCCAGAAGACGGCGAACGAATTCGTGATTGAGCGCGTGGCCGCTCTTACGCGCGATGATCTTCCCGTGGATCGGGCGTCCGGCGAGGCGCAGGTCGCCGATGAGATCGAGGATCTTGTGTCGCACGCACTCGTCGGGATACCTGAACTCGTTCTGGACGATGCCTTGTTCACCGATGACGATGATATCGCCGTAGGAGAGATGCTTGCCGAGCCCGGCCGCCTGAAACTGCTTGGCCTCCTCCTCGAAGAGAAACGTGCGGGCCGGTGCGATCTCATCCCGGAACGTCTCCGGCGAGAGTCGGATGGCGTAGATTTGCCTGGCGAGGAGGCCGTCCGGGCCGTAGTCCAGATCGTACAGGATGTCGAGGGCCGGCGTATCGGTGGGGACGGCGATCACCTCGGCATCGCCTTCGGCCACGCGGACCGTCTCCTGGATAACGATCGGCCGGCTCGGCGCTTCTTGCGGGGTGATCCCGGCTTCGGTGAGCGCGTTGACGAAGTCGAGGCAACTCCCGTCGCCGCCCGGCAGTTCGCCCCCGGTCAGCTCGACTTCGATGTTGTCGATGCCCAGGCCGTGTATTGCCGCGAGGCAGTGTTCGACGGTCTCGATGGCGAGGGTGCCGTTGCGGAGCGAGGTTCGCCTGGCGCGTTTGGCGACGTTGGCGACATCTGTCGGGATTCGGACATTGCCCGTGGCGTCATTCCGCGTGAAGACGACGCCTTCGTCGGGCGCGGCAGGCTTGAAGCGCAGCGTGACCTCTTCCCCCGTGAAGAGACCGCGACCGCTGAGTTCAGCCGCTTTGTTGATCGTCTGCTGTTGCTTCAAGTTTCGCGATTCTCTTTTCGATCTCGACGATCTTCTCGAACAACTTCGGCAACCTACGAACTCGAGCCTTCTCCCTGAGAACGGTCAGGTGGTCGCGCGCGGGTACTCCAAAGAGGGTCTGCCCGTCCGGGGCGTCTTGGAGAATAATGCTCCCGGCGCCCACCTGCACACCGTCTCCGACCGTCCTGGCGTGGGAGACGCCAGCCTTACCTCCTAAGACGACTCCAGTGCCCAGGCGCACACTTCCCGATATGCCACACTGTCCTGCAAGGACGCACAGTGGACCAATCTGGACATTATGGGCGATCATCACGAGGTTATCAATCTTCGATCCACGGCCGATCCGAGTCGCTCCGACCTTCGCGCGGTCGATGCAGGTGTTCGCACCGATTTCCACGTCGTCCTCGATGATAACGGT
>JBDRKQ010000036.1:0-27242 GCA_043813895.1 Planctomycetota bacterium | reverse complement strand
TAGGGGCGTCCAAAGGACACCCTCGCGTCCGGCGCCCGTGTCGGGCGTCGAAGACCAAGGGTCTCTGACGAACGACCTCAGTCGTCACGATGAAACAACCCCCCGACCGCATGGTCGGGGGGTTGTCTTGCATGTGCACATAAGTCGCAGGCGTCGCGCCGCCGCTCGTTTGCGTTTATGGCATTTCACGCTTGTCTGTGGCGCCAGCGCCAGAGCCCGCGAGGTGGCGGCGCATGGCTTTCGCGTTTTCACCGGCGGGACGCCGGTGCCACACTCAATCGTTAGGGCGTACGCATGAATAAGCTGAACGAATGCCGAATGGTGGTACGGGCGTTCCGCCCGTAGCCGCACGGGCAAGATGTCCGTACCACCCATATGAAATGTGCAGCTTATTCATGCGCGAGTCCTCAGCTGCTTTGGTCATTGGCATCCGCTGCTGAACGAGTTGGCTTACGAGCCCTTGTCGAGGCCCAGACACAGCGATTTCTCCATGTTCCGGACGTAGAGCTTTCCTCCGGACAAGACGGGCACGACCCAGCATCTGCCTTCGAGGACTTTCGCCTTGGCGGTGGGGCTGTATTCCGCAGGATCGGCCTTGGCAATCTCCAGCTCGCCACGCTCCGTGAGCAGAATCAGATAGCCGTTCGCCAACACAATCGTGCCGTGCTTTCCCCTCCGCATGCGCCATTCACGCTTGCCCGTGAGGAAGTCGACGCAGGAGAGGCACTTCTGATCGTTGCTGTACAGCTTCCCCTGATAGAGGACCGGCGTTTGGAACTTGTTCATCAGCACCTTGCTTCGCCAGACTTCGGCCGCCGATAGGCCGGACGATGAATCCGTGCCCAACTTGAACAGTGCGCAACCCGTTTGGTAGCCCGAAGAGAGGAACAGCTGTCCGTCGTGGAAGATCGGCGTCGCCGCGTTGACATTCCAGTCTGTTTCCCACGGCATGCTCAGCGCCAACTTGCCTGTTTCCAACTCCGCGATGATGGCCTCCTTCGCCATGAAGCCGCACACATATCGCTTGCCGTTGAACGTGAAGGGGTAGGGCGTGGCGTAGCCCGCGGCAGCGTCGCCGCACGTCCACATAGGCTTTCCCGTCTTCTTGTCCAGGGCGCACAGCGCGCCGTCCGATTTGCCCGGCGAAGTGATCGCCAGGTCGCCCTGAATGAGAACCGAACCGCTGTACCCCCATTGGGGCGGGTGGTTGAACTGATGCGACCAGACCTCGTCACCGGATTCCGAGTCGACGCAAGCCAGCCTTCCCTTGGCGCCGAGGATGTACACGCGCTTCCCGTCGACCGTGGGCGTTGCACGTGTGCCGCTGCCCTGTGAATCGTCGTGCGCCGGAGCGAATGGGCGTTTCCAGATATCGTTGCCCGTCTTCGCGTCGAGGCAAAACAAGACTTGTTTGTCATCTTGTGTGCCACAGGTGAAGACCCTATTCCCCACACAGGCAAACGAGCTGTAGGCTGAGCCGAGATCCTCCCGTTGCCATAAGATTTTGGGGCCGGAGTCGTCCCACGTTGTTCTCAAACCCTTCTCGTGGCTGATGCCGTCGTAGTTGGGCCCTCGCCAGTGCGGCCAGTCGGTTGCGGAGGCCGCCGTCGAACACAGAACAATCGCCGCCAAGGCACCAATGCACCGAGTCAAGATCGACATTGTGATTCTCCTTTGCGGCCCCCTACCGCCGCTGGTTTCCGGCTCAAGCCTGCGAGCATACGCACTGACGCCCGCGATGACAAGTTTCCGGCCGCGTTTCCGTCGTGCCGTCCCGCACAGCATCCTGTCCATCCCGAAGGTCGGCCATCGACGGAAGCGAGCGACAGGCTTGGACGAGATTCCGAGCGATTGCGTGAGAGGGTTCCTGGACCGACGTTTGTACTTTCAGTGGGAGGTCCCTGCGCTGAGACGAGGGCAACGGCTCCGCAAGACCGGGCTCCCGTGCGGGACCTTGGCGAATCGGTGTTCCCCAGGCAATCGCAATGAAACGGAGGCATTCAATGGCGTTTCGAACAGATTACATATTCCGTGCAACTCTGATGGTCTTCCTAACCGGGATCATGACCGCGGGGCAAGCGCTCGCCGAACAGGTGTTGCTCGAACGGAAGTTCACACCGGGGCGAATCAGCTATGTCGAGGCCAAAGATGACATCACCCAGAAGACGAGCGGCCCCCAGGGAGATTCCGAGTACACGATCCACCGGCTTTACGGTCTCATGGAAAAAGTCGGATCGCCATCGGACGGGAAGACTCCGGTCGTATTCACATTCGACCGCGCGGTGCAGAAAGTAGCACATACCTCCATCGGCAAGCTTCATTTTGACACGGATGATCCGGATGACGACGAGGCATCCCCTCAACTCAGCATCATATTCAAGCCGCTGATGGGCTTGTCCATGACGATGGAGTTCGACGACGCGGGCGAGGTCGCCTCGTGCACCGGCATGGAGGCGATCGTCCGCAAGATCGATGAGGAGGCCGTCGGCGCATCGTTCTGGGGCTACTTCAAGCGCGACTTCACGGACGAGCGGATGAGCGAGGATTGGGGGCGGGATCGTCTCCTGTACCTGCCGAACAAGAAGGTCGCCATCGGTGACACGTGGGACGTCACCACAGAAACACGCAGGCCCCAGTTGGGCACGATTGTGACTGAATTCCAGTGCAAGCTTGGTCGCATCGGCGAAAAAGACGGGCGACAGGTCGCTGTTGTTTCCTACACGGCGAAGTCCTCGCTCAAGGAAGACGACAAGACGGGCGACGGTCCGAAGACGGAACTGAGCGGCACCCAGACGGGAACCGTCACCTGCGACGTTGCAATGGGGATGATGATTGAGGACACGAGCGAGTCTTCGATTTCGATTAAGAGCCCGCTGCCCGCTGGAGCCGGAGGTTCGGAGGATGATGGGGGCGAGGATAAGGATAAGGGTCCGCAGTTCATGACGATCGGCGTCACGGTGCAGCGGCATTTAGTCGTGCTGAGTGAGAAGGAACGCAAGGCCCAGAAACTGGCAGCCGCCGAGAAGGCGGAGGCACGCAAGTTGGCCGCGAAGAAGGAGGCAGAAACCGGCGGCATCAAGGCGATCGAGGATGATCTGGCGGGAGCGAAGCCGGATCAGGCCTGGTGCGGATGGGGAGGTCCGCGGGGCGACTTCCACGTGGCCACGGCGAACCTGGCCGAGAAGTGGTCCGAAGCCGGTCCGAAGAAGCTGTGGTGTCGCGACCTAGGAGACGGCTATTCCGCCATCGCCGTCGAGGACGGCGTCCTTTATACCATGTGTTGGCGACCGGCACCGGAGGGCTCAGACGACAAGGCGGCGACGAAGAAGGGCGACGAGGAGGCCAAGCCTGCAGACGATGCCAAGTCTGCCGAGGATGACGGCGATTCGGACAAGGATGGCGGCGATGACGAGGCCGATGAGGTTGACAAGGACGCCGGGCGGAAGAGGGGCTCGGAGATTGTGGTCGCGTTGGATGCCGCCACCGGCAAGACGATCTGGGAATACGCGTATCCCGCCACATGGCAGAAGGACATGAGCGTCGAGTACGGACCGGGACCGAACTCGACGCCGTTGGTCACCGGCGATCGGGTTTACACGATCGGCGCGATGGTCGAGTTGGTGTGTCTCGACAAGAAGACCGGCAAGAAGATATGGGCGCACGATCTGCACGAAGAATACGATGCACCCCCGATGCGCTACGGCTTCGGCTCCAGCCCGTTTGAGTGCAAGGACAACATCATCATCCACGTCGGCGGAGAGGGACACAGCGTCATCGCGTTTGACAAGAAGGACGGCTCCGTCGTTTGGAAGAACAAGGGCCTCACGCCAGGCTATGCTACGCCGCAACTGATCGACTTCGAGGGCGAGGAGCAGTTGCTCATTCTCGATGGCGAACGTGTGGCGGGCCTTGATCCGAGCACGGGCGGTTTGCTCTGGAAGTACGAATTCCCCTCCGACTCCAACATCAGCACGCCGGTCTGGGGTGAGGACAACACGATCTTCATCTCGTCGGCCTACGGCAAGGGGGCAGCCAGAGCGATCAAGCTGACTCGCGAAGACGGCAAGACCAAGGCCGAAGAAATCTGGAAAACCAAGAAGCTGCGAATCCATCACGGCAACGCCATCCGACTGGGCGACGTCATCCTGGGCTCGTCGGGCGATTTCGGGCCGGCATTCCTGGCGGCGCTGGATGCGGCCACCGGCAAGGTGTTGTGGAGGAAACGTGGCTTCTCGAAGGCCACCTTTGTGTACGGGGATGGCAAGCTGATCATCCTTGACGAGGATGGAAACCTCGCCCTGACCACGCCCGGCCGCGATAAGATCAAGATCCACTCGAAGGCCGAGGTCTGCAAACGGATTGCCTGGACCGTGCCGACGCTTGTCGGCACCAAATTGTACCTGCGTGACCGCAAGCAGATCATGGCGTTAGACCTGAGCGCGGCTGCCAATAAGCTCTGAGCGATCATCACGACCAGCAGAGCCGGGGCGTGTCGCCCCGGACCGGCTCGACACGAGCCGGCTCTGACATGACACGAGCCGGCTCTGATGTGTGATGCGAGCCGGTCCTGATGCTTGACGCGAGTTGGGTCTGCCAGTCAACTTACAAGCGGCCCGCACCATGACTCTGATTACAACGATAAGCCTGGTATTGTTCGCGGCGGCGGTTTCGGCGCAGCCACCTTCCGCAGCTCAAAGAGGCGACTGGCCGATGTTGGGCGGCTCGCCGGATCGCAACATGGTTTCGGGCGAGACCGGCATCTCCGCGAAGTGGGACCTGGAGAAGAAGGAGAATGTCAAGTGGGTCGGCAAGCTGGGCTCACCGACCTACGGCGCGCCTGTGATCGCCGGCGGCAGGATCTTCATCGGCACAAATAACAAGGCCAAGCTTCGCGAAGACATCATCGGCGATAAGGGCGTGATGGCCTGTCTTGACGAGTCAACGGGCCGATTCCTGTGGCAGGCCACGCATGACAAACTGCCGTCCGGCCAGGTTAACGACTGGCCCGAGCAGGGAATTCCTTCCGCGCCATGGGTCGACGGCGAGCGTCTGTACTACGTGAGCAACCGTTGCGAGCTTGTGTGTGCCGACGTGGAAGGCTTCCTGGATGGTGAGAACGACGGCCCATTCAAGGAGGAGCGGCACAAGACGAAGCACGACGCGGACTTCGTGTGGGTTCTCGACATGTTCAAGGAGTTGAACGTCTTCCCACACAATCTCGCTACGTGCTCGCCGGTGGGCGTGGGGGACGTGGTCTTTGTCACGACATCGAACGGCGTCGACGAGAGGCACGACAAGCCGCCCCATCCCGATGCGCCGAGCCTGATCGCCGTGAACAAGCAGACCGGCAAGGTGCTCTGGCAGCGCAACGATCCCGGCGAGAACATCCTCCACGGCCAGTGGTCCTCGCCCGCCTACGGCGTCGTCGCCGGAAAGCCGATGGTCATCTTCGGCGCGGGCGACGGTTGGTGCTACGCCCACGACGCGAAAACCGGCGACGTGATCTGGAAGTTCGACCTCAACCCGAAGGAGTCGAAGTGGATCACGGGGGGACGCGGCGACCGCAACAGCATCGTCGGCACGCCGGTCATCGACGCCGATCGTGTCTTTTTGGCGGTTGGACAGGACCCGGACAACGGCGACGGCGTCGGCCATCTGTACTGCATCGATGCCACGAAGACGGGTGATGTCACCGAGACCGGGCGCGTCTGGCACTTTGGCGGCGAGGACTTCAAGCGGTCCATTTCCACCGTCGCGGTCGCGGATGGACTCGTGTACGCCGCCGACCTCGCCGGCTTTTTCCATTGTCTCGACGCGAAGACCGGCAAGCAGCATTGGGTTCATGACACGTTCGCCGCGATCTGGGGGTCGCCGCTCGTCGTCGACGGCAAGGTGATGATCGGCACACAGGATGGCGAGGTGCTCGTCTTTGCACACGGCGAGAAGAAGAAGCTACTTGCCACCGCCGATGTGCAGTCCGCCGTGTACTCGACGCCGGTCGCGGCAAACGGCACGCTGTATGTCGCCACGTCCCGCAGCCTCATTGCCATCGCTGGCCCAAGCGCTGCCGGGAAGAGAGCCGATGCTTCCACCAGCGCGAGTGAGGCCGGCGACTGGCCGATGTTCCGCGGGAATCCTCAACTGACCGGCGTCGCGACGAGCGATCTGCCGAGCAATCCAAAGCTGTTGTGGAAGTGTCGTGCGGGCGAGAGCATCGGCGCATCGGCCGCGATCGTGGGTGACGAGGCATACGTTGGCAGCCTCGACGGTATTCTCTCCGCGGTCGACCTGGCCAGCGGCCAGCCTAAGTGGCAATACCGAACGCGCTGGGCGGCCGATGAGGGCGAGGGGAGTACCGCGACCGCGCCTGCCGATGGCGATGTGGAAGAGCCGGCCCCAGGTATTCAGTCGTCGCCGTGTGTCGCCGCCGGCGTGGTGTACTTCGGCGATGAGGACGGCACATTCCACGCGGTTGACGCCGCGAGCGGCCGTCTCAAATGGGAGTTTCGCACAGAGGGCGAGATCATCTCCTCGCCGAACCACATCGAGGGCCGCGTGCTCTTCGGCTCCTACGACGGGCATCTCTATTGCCTGTCCGCCGCCGAGGGCCGACTGCTCTGGAAGTTCGGGACGGAAGATCCCGTCCACGGCTCGCCCGCCGTCGCGGACGGCAAGGTCGCCATCGCCGGTTGCGATGGGAGATTGCGCGTCATTCGCCTTGACGACGGCAAGCAGGCTTCGGCCGTGGACGCGGGCGACCGTTCCGCCGCCTCACCGGCGATCGCCCATTCGATGATCTACATCGGAACGCTCGGCAGCCGTGTGCTCGGTATCGACCTGATGACCGGCCGGATTGTCTGGACGTATGAAGACCCGGATCGTGAGTTTCCATTCCACGCCTCGGCGGCCGTGACGGAGCAGTGCGTCCTGGTCGGCGGGCGAGACAAGATACTGCACGCGCTCGACCCGAAAACCGGCAAGGCGCGTTGGACGTTCAAAGCCAAAGCGAGGATCGATTCATCTCCGGCGATCGTCGGTGATCGCGTGTTCTTCGGATCGTCGGACGGAAACCTCTATGGATTGGACATGAAGACCGGCAAGGAGCTCTGGCACTTCGAGGCAGGCGCTCCGATCACCGCGTCTCCCGCAGTCGGTCGCGGACACATGGTCGTCGGTGCCGACGACGGCATGCTCTACTGCTTTGGTGACAAGCCGGGCCACACAGCGAACACGCCGACGCGGTGATAAGAACATCCGTGGCTCCTGTGCAACCATCGAATCGGCCACACGGCCTGAATTCGCGCGTTCTGCGGGTGTTCATCTTCCCGGGGCCAATGGCATGAGAGTCGCATACCTTACAGCCGGCGCGGGAGGCATGTACTGTGGCAGTTGCCTGCGCGACAACACCCTCGTTGCCGCGCTGATTCGGCAACGGCGCGATGTCGTGTTGATCCCTCTCTACACGCCAACTCGAACGGACGAGGAGAACGTCAGCGAAGATTGCGTTCTCTTTGGCGGAATCAACGTCTACCTCCAGCACAAGTCGGCCGTGTTCCGCCACCTGCCGGACGCCGTCAGCAGCGCATTGGACTCGCCGCGGCTGCTCCGCTTCTTATCGCGGGTATCCGGCATGCCGACGCCGGCCAGGCTCGGACCGCTGACAGTCTCGACGCTTCAAGGCGCAGGCGGCCCGCAACGCAGGGCAGTCGCCAGGCTAATCCGGGCGGTCGAGGAGATTCGCCCCGATGTCGTGCACCTGCCGAATCTCCTTCTCATCGGCCTCGCGAGCGAGTTGCGGCGCCAATTGCGGATTCCCGTCGTGTGCGCCTTGGCAGGCGAGGATGTATTCACCGATAAGCTGCCGGAGCCGTATTACTCGCAAGTCCTGCGGTTGATTCAGGCGGCGGCGGACGAAGTGGACGCGTTCATCGCCCCGACGAAGTACTACGCGCAACACGCAATCGAGCACTTCAACCTCCCGGCGGACCGCGTCCACGTCGTGCCGCTCGGCATTCGACTCGACGACATCCCCCCGCACGAACCGCGCGGCCTACTGCCACAACAGGCAAGCGCAGCACGGGCCGGGGATGATACGGACGGCGACCGCCCCTTCACGATCGGCTACCTGGCACGAGTCTCCCCCGACAAAGGGCTCCACGTACTCAGTGAAGCATTCGCCATCCTCCGGCGGGAAGGGCGCAAGTGCAGGCTCGCTGCAGCGGGATACCTTCCCACAGCCGACCGTTCTTACCTCGCCGACATCCAACGCGATCTTGCGAAGCACGGTTTCTCAAATGGGTTCGAGTACGCAGGCGAACTGAGCCGGCCCGACAAGTTCCGATTCCTCAAGACGCTCGACGCCTTCTCCGTCCCCACGACCTACAGAGAATCCAAGGGCCTCTACATCCTCGAAGCGATGTCGCAAGGCGTGCCGGTCGTACAACCCTGCCACGGCAGCTTCCCGGAACTCATCGACGCCACAGGCGGCGGCGTGGTCTTGGACCCCGTGGATTCGCAGGCCCTCGCCGAGAAACTCGGCGAACTGATGGACGATCCGGCGCTCAGGGCGACTCTGGGTGGGAATGCGGCGGAAGCAGTTCGACAGTCGTTCACGGACGAGCGCATGGCAGAGGCAACCTGGCGACTCTTCCGCAAGCTCGCGAAAGGTGACGGCGCAAGCCCGTGACAGTCTGAGACTGCACCGAGAAGCAGAGCGGCGATATTCTCTCCGCGGCTTCGCGAAGATCACGACGGCGTGATCGTTCCGCAGTTTTTTTGCATTTCTTTCCGGCAGACGACGCGTGCGCGATTCAACAGGCATCGTCTGCGTCCGTTTACACCAGAAAAAAGTGCAAACGCCCGCAAACGCCCGCAAAGTCTTTGGACCTTGGTGTCGTTTGTTCGGGCGCGATTGCATCGGGTCTGTTTGTTATTCGTGTTCAGCGCTCCTCGAATTGGACGCGAATTGTGAATGTAGGATTGAGAATGGCGAAAAGGGGTGCTGGTCGGGTGGCTTGCTTTCACGCGACACAGTTGCGGGTAAGCATGTTGAATGCTGAGCAAACATGCCTACCCGTCCCGCTTGCGCGGGTCGTGAAGACATGGCACCCGGCAGACGGAAGTTGTTCAAGTCGCGATCGAAGAACGGGTCTTTGTTGCTCCACTCAATCTCGACGGCTACGCGGTTCTTGCAGCAATCAACCTTGTGTGTCGGCGTCTCGGTGGCAATGCCGTCCACGACGATCCGCGTCTCCCACCAGGGCCGCTGGGTGGCATGCTTTCACGCGACACAGTCGCGGGTAAGCATGTTGAATGCTGAGCGAACATGCCTACCCGTCCCGCTTGCGCGGGTCGTGAAGACATGGCACCCGGCGCTACGGGTGGACCCGCTCGCTTGCGCTCGGGGCTCTGACTGTCCGTCCCCCACCCCTGGAAGGGATGGGGCAGCCGAGGCACTGCTCAAGAGCAGTGGCACCCGGCAATCAGAGCCGCGACCGTGAGGGAGCGGTCACGCTTCTTTGGGCGGGCCGTTGCATCTGTGAGGTGACCGCTTGCTGACGCGCGCGGCTCTGAACTCCACGTCGGCCACGGGGGGGCGACGGTACGGTTTGTTCCCTCGCTTGCGCTTCGGGTTGGTGTGGTCAGACTTCGGTTGCGGGGCCACCGGCGAGACGCCGGTGCCACCCAGACGCCGGTGCCACCCAGACGCCGGTGCCACAGTGTTGCCACGTGCTGCTTATTATCCCTTCGCCAACTCCGCCAGCACGGCCTTGAGGTACTTCCACGACTTCTGGACAGAGGCGACGTAGACGCGTTCGTCGGGGCTGTGGGCGCCTTCGATGCGCGGGCCGAATGAGACCATGTCCATTCCGCCCATGCGTTGGCCGATGATGCCGCACTCGAGGCCGGCGTGGATGGCGGCGACGTTGGGCGCTTCCCCGAAGACTTCCTCATACACGCGGCGACAGGTGCTGAGGATCGGCGAATCGACGTTGGGCGCCCAACCGGGATAGTCGTTGCCCTGTTCGACGGCCGCGCCGCCGAGGCATCCGGTGTCGGCGAGTTGCCGTCTTACCGTGTTGAGCTGCACGTCGGAAGAGCTTCGCGAGAGGCATGCGATCTCGACTTCGAGCGCCCCGTCGTCCGGACGGCACTTGATGATGGACGTGCCGTTGGAAGTCTGCACGAGGCCGGGGATCTCCGGGACGACCGCGAGGACGCCGTGAGGCAGGGCGGAGATCGTCGTCAGTAGTTGCACCGTGTCGTGATGGGAGATTGCCGTAGCGGCCTCGGACCTTTCGACGGCGATCTTGCAGCCCGCTTCCTTGGCGTCGGTGACCGCTTCCGCCCGGACTGTTTCAGAGGCACGACTCAGGGTAGCCGTTGTTCCCGCCGGCCCGACGACCACAGCGCTCGCCTCGCGCGGGATTGCGTTGCGCTTGCTGCCGCCGCTGATCTCGGCGAGCCGGATGTCGGCGGCGCCGTGGAGCGTCTGCACGAGCAGCTTGATGGCGTTCGCCCTGTTCAGGTGGATATCCCCGCCGGAGTGGCCGCCCTTGAGGCCGGAGACGGCGACTCGACAGACCTCAGCGCCGGCCGGTGGCGCATTCGTCTCGAACCGCCATGTCAGGTTCGTGTCGCAGCCGCCTGCGCAACCAATGTAGATTGCGCCGTCCTCTTCGGAGTCCAGGTTGAGCATCCGCTTGCCGGTGAAGAAGTCCGGAGCCAGGGCCTTCGCCCCGGTCATGCCCATTTCTTCGTCAATGGTGCAGAGGATTTCGAGCGGGCCGTGCTTGACGTCGGGTTGGGTGGCGGCGGCCATCGCGAGTGCCACGCCGATGCCGTTGTCCGCGCCGAGGGTCGTGCCGTCGGCGCGCACGATCTGTTCGCCCTTGTCGTCCTTGTCGATGACGGCCTTGATCGGATCGTTGTCGAAATCGTGCGGCACGTCGCTGTTCTTCTCGCAGACCATATCGAGATGGCCCTGCAAGACGGTGACGGGCGCGTTTTTGCAGCCCGGCTTTGCCGGCACCTGGATCAAGACGTTCCCGACGGTGTCTTCTCGAACTTTGAAGCCTGTCTCCTCGGCCAGCTTGCGCACGTGGGCCCGGATCTTCTCTTCTTTCTTCGATTCGTGCGGGACCTTGCACATCCCGGCGAAGAAGCTCCAGACGGGCTTGGGTTCAAGTTGTTCGATCGCGGTCATGTCGGGTGATTGGCTCATCGTCGTTGCCTCGGTCTGTTGCTTGTGGGCGAAATCGTTGCGAGTAGAGCAGTCTGAAAAACATTGTAGCGTCGGCCACAGACGGCCGACAACGAAGCACGGCAGTGATGGCCTGTGGCGTCGGCGGCTGCGAAAAAAGCCGAGCTACATTAGGATAGTTGACCGGCGGCAGTTTGCAATTCTCGCCGAGCGAGGCGGTATGGACCCGCGGGGACGGATCCCCGGGTCGCGAGCTTGGTTAACGACGGGCATTGTGGTAGTCTTCTTCCGGATGGCGCTCTTGGAAACGCAAACACATAAGCTCATGGGCTCCAGTCACCTTGCAGCCAAGGCGGGCGCGTCGAATGGCGGCAGCGCCGTAATCGTCCGCAGACGCCGACCGATTCCGCTGGTCGTCCGGCTCCGCATCAGAGCGGTTCGCGACTTCCTCGTCGGCTGGACAAGGCTCTTCAGCCTCTCGGGCCTGTACAACCTCGGCAGGTTCTTCGGCACGCTGGAGTACTTGACGGACTACAAGCGACGCCGGCGCGTACACGACAAGCTTAGGTCGTACTTCAAGGACGAATTTCCCGCAGCGTGGTATCGCCGCATGGTATGGCGGTACTTCATGCGCATCCGCTGCGACAAGATGTTCTACACGATCATGGACCGCATCCCGCGCAGCAAGCTCATGAACCGCATCAAGATGTTCGGCCGCGAGCATCTCGACAACGGCCTCGCCAGAGAAAAGGGCGTCTACATCGCGCTGTGCCACTTCGGCTCCCACCACGTCGCGGGCCTCATGGCGGCACTCATGGGATACAGCCTGGCCGGGGTCAGGGATCCGAAGGAAAGTCACGTCCGCCGCTACATACAGGAGAAGTACCGCGACACGTTCCCGGAGGTCGCCGAGATGAAGATGTTTCTGGCTTCCTCTTTTCCGCGGGAAATCTATCGCCAATTCAAGAGCAACAAGATTACTGCGAGCCTCCTCGATGCCCAGCGCGTCCGCGGCGACAACACGAGGACGATGCCTGTCCACATCTTCAACGGAACGGCCGAGTTTCTCGTCGGGCCGGTCCGGATCGCCCTGCGATGCGGCGCTACGACGGTCCAGGGATTCGTCGAGTCGCGCAAGAACTTCTACTATCGCCTGATAATCACACCACCGCTGATTGATCCGAACACACCGCCGGACGACGAGAAGGCCACCGCCACTGTCCTCGAGCAATACGCCGGCGGCGTGGAACGCTTCGCCCGAGAGCACCCGGATCACGTGATGAACATCTGAGGGACTGAGGGATCAAGGGACCGAGGGTAACGGCTTCGGCGCCCGTCTGCCTGTGCGTCGCACGCAGACAGGTACTACAATTCTGAGCAAGTTTCCTCGTAGTCCAGCAGGGCGGTGATTCTCGCAATGTCCCCATCAACGGCTTATCATGCTTCGCATGGCTGAAGACACTGCCAGCGTGGTCGTCGGTTTACCCGGTCGGGCGTATCCGATCAACATCGGGTCCGGGCTGCTCGCCGGGGCTGGCGCCTGCCTGCGCGGAAGATCGTCCGCACAGCGAGTCACCGTCGTCACGGACTCCAACGTGGGGCCGTTGTATGCGGAGAAGCTCTCGACTTCGCTTGAACAGGCCGGTTTCCAGTGCCACGTGCTGACCGTACCTGCGGGAGACGCCTCGAAGTCCGCCGCGCAGGCGGCAGTTCTCTACGATGCGCTGGCCGAGAGGCGTCACAGTCGCACGGAGCCGGTCGTCGCGCTGGGTGGCGGCATGGTAGGCGATCTGGCCGGCTTCGTGGCGGCGACGTGGCTGCGCGGCGTGCCGTTCGTGCAGTGCCCCACGACGGTTGAGGCTGATGTTGACGCGAGCGTCGGGGGGAAGACCGCGATTAACCACTTGGCCGGCAAGAACCTGATCGGCGCGTTTCACCAGCCCTTGCTGGTTTGCATCGATACGGACTGCCTCCGAACACTGAGCCGGCGCGATTTCGTCGCCGGCCTGGCCGAGTCCGTGAAGCACGCGGTGATTCGCGACGCGGCTTTCTTCGCGTGGCACGAGGATCGGTCCGCAGCGATTCTCGCCCAGGACCCGATCACAGTGCGGGATCTCATCCGCCGGAACTGTGAGAACAAGGCCCAGGTCGTTGTCGCGGACGAGCGCGAAGAGGCGGAACAGGGCGTGGGACGTGCGGCGCTCAATTTTGGGCACACCATCGGCCACGCGATCGAGGCGCAGTTCAACTACGAGCTGAGACACGGCGAGGCCGTCGCGCTGGGAATGGTCGCCGCGATGGACCTTGCGGTGCGGCTTTGCGGTTTTCCGGACGCACAACGCCATCGGGTCGAAGCCTTGCTGAAATCGTTGGAGCTTCCGATTCGGTCGCCGCATCCGTTGGACCTGCCGGACATTCTGGCCCGGCTGGGCGCCGACAAGAAGGTGCGAGATCGGACCGTTCGTTTCATCCTGCCGACAAACCTGGGTTCGGTCCGTTGGCTCGACGCTCCGAGTGAAGGCGATATCGAGCAGGCGGTCCGGCGGTTGCAGGGTCCATAACACTGTCTGGCATCGTCGTGTCGGACTATGTCTGTCCCCCACCACTGGAAGGGGCGGGGCACCCGGCCGATAAGTCGCGTCGCCGGTGCATCAGGTGAACGACGCGGCGCGCCGGCAAGATCGATGAAGCGTGTCAAGGCTCATCCGTCGCTCATCCCATAAACACGATTCCCACACTGCCACAGACATGATCACGAGGCGATCCGACCTGGCTTCCTGCACGGCTTCCCGCGACGCGTGTTGGATCCGATCAGATGTCGTTACGACCCGCACGACCGTTGCCTCGGTCCTTCCTTCTCAAACGCCGGGTTCTCGCATTGGCAATACCGACTTTATCGCTCACATCGATCAGCCTGCGTCGGTTTGGTTCGGAGGCTCGGCGGATGCCCAAGTGACACCGCATCGGCACGTCGCAGAGGCCCGTGGGTGACAGAGCGGACTCGCGACCCCGACGGGCGACAGGCCGACTTGTCTCGCCGCAGAAACCAGAGGGGAGAACCAGGTATGTTCAAGTTCAAGCTCATCGGTATCATGGTCGCGTTCACTGTCGCCTGCATCGCCGAACAGGCTCAAGCCGTTGATGTCACCTTCCTCGGAATGGGGCTCAAACGGAATGTCGACATCACGCACGTCGGATCTGATCGCCAGGTTCCGGCCGGCGAGATCCTGGTCGAGTTCGGCGGCGAGGACTATACCGCCTACTGCGTTGATCTTTCCCACTGGATGAAAGACCAGTGGCAGGCGGATATCTCGGGCGTGGACGTCATCAACGGCGGGCTGGCGGTGGCCTATCTCTACGATACCTTCGCCGGAGCGGTCAGCAGCAATACCGAGGCGGCCGGGCTTCAGGTCGCAATCTGGGAGGTCGTTGAAGACTGGGGAGGCGCGATTGACCTGGGTAGCGGCGCCTTCGAGTTCGCCGGCCCAAGTGGCGTCGGCACGGCGGCCCAGGCGTACCTGAGTGCTTTGCCTGGTGACCTAAGCGGATACACGACTTCGTCCTTCATCCTCGAGAGTGGTTCGTGCCCGCGGAGCCAGCACCTGATTGTGCCGGAGCCTGCCTCACTCGTGCTGGCGGCGATGGCCTTCCCGATGCTGCTAGGCAAACGCCGGCGGACCTGATTTACAGATTATCCGGACCTTCCAAACAGAACGTCAGAAAAGCCGATCATCACCGGAGGCGAGAGCGGGGCTGCCCTAACAAGCGGCCCCGCTTCTTTGCGCAGCCGCAGGAGCCCGTTTCGTGCGTTGAGTGGGAAACCGTCTGATCCTTTCGGCAGCGACACCTCGCGCCCTGCAAGACCCGATCCTACGGGGCAATTTCGGCCCAACACTGTTTTTTCCGGTGGCTTGGTGCTAGAATGGAAGCGGAAGTTCCGAGTAAGAGGTCCGGCTCGGCAGGGCGGACGCGCTCGGATTGTGTCATGAGGTAGTGGGAAAAGATGCCAAGGCAATGCGTTGTAGTGTGCGCCTTCGCGCTGTTGGTGCTGGCAAGTGCGCCCGCGCCGGCCGCACCCATCGAATACGGCGACTACTTTGGCGCGAATCCCGGCGACATCAGCTTCCTCCAGGTCGCCGAGAACTCCACGACAGACCCGACGCCGCTGTTCAATGCGCCCATCCACCTGCCGAACCAGCTCATCTTCATTCCGACCGTGTTCGCGTCCGGATCTGCCAATGGCTCCGCGGACACGACGTCCGGAACACTAACCATGAGAATCCAGGCGGACACCGGCTTCTTTCTCGAACTCATCACGATCAAGGAAGTGGGCGATTACACCCTGTCCGGCGTCGGTACGCCCGCCACGTCGGCGACGGTCAACGGCCTGCTGACTTTGACCGACATCAACCCCGGCAAGCACGGCATCATGACGGACCTGTTGTCCGTGAACCCGGCGCCCATTTATAGTCTCCCGGTTGATTCGTCAGGCGAGTTTGATGCCATTACCCAGATCAACCTCACCGGTCTGGCCATCTCCGAGGTTGTCCTCAACTTCAACAATAACCTTCAGACCACCAGCGAACAGGGAACCACATCCTTCATTCAGAAGAAGGTACAGATCGTTATCACCCCCGAGCCGAATTCCCTGTCACTGTTGATTCTCGGTGCGCTGATGGTCCGCGGACGTCGCCGTCGGCGCAATCCCACCTCTTCCTGAGTTTGCTCTTCACAAAGCGCGGCTTTCGCGGACGGCTTCTCTGCGCACGCAGTGCGCAAACTGTGTTAATACGCCGTGACCGTCCGGTAGTGCCAACTTGGTGTCAGCCGGCAAACGTCCTGTTGATCCACTCGCCCCCACGTGCCTAGTATTCGACAGTGGAACACACGGCCTCGAAGGCACGCATTGGGGATCGGCCGAAGGCCCGCTTGTTCCACGGGGCGTAGGGGAAAGTTTTTTGGGGGGAAGAAGATGTTCAGAAGAACGTCTCGCTGCATCTGCTCGTTGGGGGTCATCCTGCTGACATCGTCGGCCGCTTCCGCATCGCTGATTGACCATGGTGATTTCTTCGGGACGAACGTCGGTGACGCCGACTTCCTTCAAGTGACCGAGGACACGGGTATTGAGCCGGACGCACTGTTCGGAGGGCCAAGCCACGTCAACAACCAACTGCTGTTCTTCCCGACTGCGTTCGCAGCTTCCGCAAGCGGCGGAAGTAGCGATGCAACGACCGGAATCCTGACGATGACGATCGCGGCGGATGCCGGATACTACCTCGAGACGATCACGCTCGATGAGGTGGGCGATTACACATTGCTGGGTTTAGGCACGCCGGCAACCTACGGGGACGTGACGGGAACGCTCACCGTGACGGACCTGTCGCCCGGGACACACGGAGACACGATGGACCCAATGACGGTGCTGCCGGCGCCGCCGTACGCGCTGCCGGCCGACTCGTTTGGCGAGTTCGGCGGTTCGGTCGTTATCGACCTGAGCGGTTTGCAGATCACGGAAGTTGCTCTCGAATTGGTCAATACGCTCGAGGCCGAGAGTGAAGTGGGCACAACTTCCTTTATCCAGAAGAAGGTCATCGGCATCAAGGTCACCAGCGTCCCGATCCCCGAGCCGGCCTCGGCCGCACTGTTGGGAATCGGACTCCTCATGCTCGCCGGTCGCAGACGCTCGCGGTGAAATGCACTACGAAGTTCCCATGCCAGATGGGACTTGCTCCGAGGGCTCGCGGTCGGCACGCCGCGAGTCCTTTTCTGTGTGCGCGTCAGGCATCGCTGGGCCTCTGGCGCGCACCTTGGACATCGTTCGCGCCATCACGTCCTGGCGCCGGTAATCGAGTAGCGAAGAGTAAGCCGGGAAGCGGTCGGCCGGGTGCAGGTCCCGCCGGAAGCGTCATGCACCCGGTGTGCGACAGGGAGCAAAGCGTCCAGTCGAGCTGGGGGATCAGCCGGCGGGTGCCGCCTGTTTTAGCGAGCCGGGCCCGGCCCGAGATCTTCCTCGGACATGAGGCAGAACTGCCGGGACCGCAGGACCTGGCAGGCCGTTTCGAGGTCTTCCGTGTGGATGGCCAGAGCCGCGCGGCCGGTCGGCCGAACCATGAGTGGATAGGCGTAGTTGATGTTCACCTCGGCGGCCAGCATCGCCGAGCAAATGGACATGAGCCCCGTGCCTTGCGGAATCTCGACGA
The DNA here is from genome assembly GCA_043813895.1 of Planctomycetota bacterium. GTDB lineage: Bacteria > Planctomycetota > Phycisphaerae > UBA1845 > UTPLA1 > CAZTAR01. The sequence goes on along the minus strand of JBDRKQ010000036.1, from coordinate 9,839 downwards.
CCAGCAACTCCGACTCGCTTACCGGGAAACCTCTCGCGCGGAGCAGATCGAGAGCCGTGTCCGCATCGTCGCATATCAGACGCACGATCGCACAATCCACTTCGTGGATAATGGTTAGGCCCACGACTCGGACCGCTGATCCCTCGAAGACTTTGAAGAGACGCATCAGCGTGCCGACGCGGTCCTCAAGGAAGATCGATAGCTGTCTCACCGCGGGCGATTCGAAGGACTCGGCTGTCTCGAAGGGTCGATTGGCCATTCTTCGTATTCTATCGGTATCGATGCCGATTGGATACACTCATGCTCAGCCGATTTACTGCCTGCGGCGCTTTTGGTGCCCTGTCAGCTCTGGAATCCGGAGGCCGATATGACCGATCACGCGCAGCCTTTTGAAGTCTGGCCCGACGCCATGGGGCGGTTCGGCCCGTTCGGGGGTCAGTACGTCCCGGAGACGCTGATGCTCGCCGTCCGCCAGCTCGAACAGGCATACGCCCAGGCCAAGAACGATCCCGACTATTGGGCCGAGTTGCACGGCTACCTAGCCGATTACGTCGGTCGGCCCAGCCCACTCTACTTCGCCAAACGCCTGTCGGACCGGCTCGGCGGCGCCAGGATCTTCCTGAAGCGAGAAGACCTGAACCACACCGGCGCCCACAAGATCAACAACACGCTTGGCCAGGCCATGCTCGCGCGGCGGATGGGCAAGCCCCGCATCATCGCCGAGACAGGCGCAGGCCAACACGGCGTCGCCACCGCCACCGCCGCGGCCGTGTTCGGGATGGAATGCGTCGTTTACATGGGTTCCGAGGATATCCGACGACAGCGTCTCAACGTCTATCGCATGGAGCTTCTCGGCGCGAGGGTCGTATCCGTCGAGTCCGGACAGCGAACCCTGAAAGACGCGATCAATGAAGCGATGCGCGATTGGATCGCCAGTGTCGAGACCACGCACTACGTCATCGGCTCCGTCATGGGGCCGCACCCGTTCCCGATGATCGTGCGAGACCTCCAGTCGGTCATCGGGCGCGAGGCCAAGCAGCAGATCATGGAAGCGACTGGGCGACTGCCGGACCTTGCCGTGGCGTGCGTCGGCGGCGGGAGCAACGCAGCCGGCCTGTTCTATCCGTTCCTGGCGGATAAGGACGTGCGGCTCATCGGCGTCGAGGCCGCGGGCGAAGGACTCGACAGACGACACAGCGCCACGATCACAAAGGGGAGCACCGGCGTCCTGCACGGTATGCAAACCATCGTCCTTCAGGATGACGATGGGCAAACGCTGCCGGTCCATTCGGTGTCGGCCGGTCTGGACTACCCCGGCGTCGGTCCGGAACACGCGGCATGGGCGAAGTCCGGCAGGGCAGAGTATTTCTCCGCGACCGACGAGGAGGCGCTTTCGGCGTTCGAGCTGCTTAGCCTGAGCGAAGGAATCATCCCGGCTTTGGAGCCGGCCCACGCCATCGCCTATGTTGCGAAGCTCGCGCCGAAGTTGGACAAGGACAAGATCATCGTCGTCAATCTCTCCGGACGCGGGGACAAGGATTGCGTCGAGGTGGCACGGTTGCGAGGAGCTGACGTTGGACACTGAGCCCGGCAAGAACAGGATTGAGATCGCCCTGGCCAACCAGCCGGCAGGGCTTTGGCCGTTTCTCCCGGCCGCGTACCCGGATATTGAAACGACCGCCTCCTTGCTCAGGGCGTTTGCCGGCTTGCCAATCCGGGGTGTCGAGTTGGGGTTTCCGTTCTCCGACCCCATCGCCGACGGGCCGGTGATTCAGCAGGCCTTCAGCCATGCGCTGGCCAGGGGCATCCGCGTCGCCGACATCTTCGAGATGGTTGCGGCTGTCCGACGCCGGGCAGACTATCCGATTCTCGCGATGGTCTCGGTATCGATCGTCTACCGAATCGGCGTTAAAGAGTTCGTCTCACAGGCGGCCTCGGCCGGCTTTGACGGGCTGATCGTACCAGACATTTCCCTTGAAGAGGCTCCCGATCTCGCGGAGATTGCGGGGGCGGCTGGCTTGCGGCTGTCGATGCTCATCGCCCCCACGACCGAGCCGGACCGGGAGAGACGAATCGCCCACATCGCCGGCGGGTTCCTGTACTACGTTTCCGTCCAGGGCACCACGGGAGAGCGAACGGCGTTGCCTGCGGACCTCCGGGACCAGGTCGCCGAACTCCGCACGGCCACCGGCTTGCCGGTCATCGTCGGCTTCGGCATCAGCACGTCGCATCAGGTCGAGGATGTTTGCGGCTTTGCCGACGGCGCGATCGTCGGCAGCGCGATCGTCCGCCGGATCGGCAAGCTCATGGGTGACGGTCAGGGTTGCCAGGCCATCGCCCAAGACGTATGCCGATTCGTGGCCGGTTTGGCCGGACACGGGGGCTGAGTGGCTTCTGGTAATGAATGAACAGTCTCGTCGTCCATCCACTTTTGGAAGGGGCGGGGTCTCCTGGGTGCTCATCCTTCTTGCTGATCCGTTTGGTGCAGTTCAGGTTTGACCATAGCGCCCCCCCGCGCGGTCGAGTTCATGAGGCAGCTTCGCCCCCGAGGACGACGCCACGTTCCCGAGTCCCACCGTGCGCGATCGTGAGGGAGGAACGTCACCGGCACCACGTCAGTCGTTGCGCGCCGCCGGAGGCAGGCTCGATAAAAGTGCGTAAGTCTTCTGGCGGTGTCGGCGGGTGTTCGCTACATTCTCGCCCTAGATGAATGTCCCGGGCCGGCACTCGACGGAACGATGGCGTCCCGCGAGCGTAAAACGTGTCCGGCCGGAACCGAACATCAGAGGAGTTTGTGATGGCGAAGAAGAAGCGTCAGGCATGTTGCCAACCATGTACCGAGAAGCCGGCCACAAAGAAGAAGGCAACGAAGAAGAAGGTTGCCAAGAAGCGGGCTACCAAGAAGAAGGCGACGAAGAAGAAGGTCGCTAAGAAGCGAGCCACCAAGAAGAGAGCCGCGAAGAAGAAGTAGCTGAAAGCGGCAGCAAGTGATTCGCTGTTACGATCGCGAATCGCTCAGTCAGGGTGGCGAGGGAGAATGCGCCACGGTGAGCGGCGAGATTCGAGGGGGGCACACCGTTGATTCCCTACGGGTCATGAGCGGCCGTTCCGTCCGGTTTGCGGACGATCGCCCTCATGGCTCGTACCACCCATTTCGCCCCATCAGGCAATCAAGCGTTTTCACGTCTGTGCGGTTTCTCGGCGATGGTTGGGCCGCGTAGCCGCCGGCAGGAAACCGCATCTGTGAGATTCGTGCCCGGCTTCTGCGAAGGCAGGGGGTCCGCCGATATGCGGTTCACAAGGAGTCGCCGGGAGTGTCAAGAGCGTGTCACTCTGCGGCGGCCTATTCAGCGGGCTTTTCCGCAGGCGCTTCAGCAGCGATCTCGGCGGGTTTGTTTCGCCCTTGCAGCTCATCAAGTTCATTCTTCGCCTGTGTCCAGAGCTTGTAGGCCTCCTTGCGGTTGCCTCGCTTGTATTCGATGCCTGCCGTACGCCGTTTGGTTTTGATGTCTTTACTCTTTCGCATTCCCCGGTGGCTCCAGTGTGTCGTTGAATTCCGGTTGTCCCGTGTTTCGTTGAAGACCGCGTTCTCGCGTCGCTGGTTGTAGCGTGTCTGGCGGGCAAGCTTGACGAAGCATGCCGGCAACACGGATAGGTAAGACCGATCGCAACGCGAGTTCGCGAACCCACTATTATACGTGAGCAGGCGCCGCTGTCGTGCGCCGTGGCCGCTTGGCGGCAAAAAAACTACCCCTCGGCTGCAAGCCCTCGAAGAAGTCGTCAGGCTTTGCGATAACCTTATTGTTGACAGCATGTTGCGGCTTGGGAATTTTCTTCCGGGAATTGCCGGGAAGCGGGCTTGACAGGGATGCGGGGGGCGTTATAGTGCAGGGCTGCGAGAAGTTGGCCCAGTCAGGATGCCGATAGCAGTCCTGGCAATCAAGGTGAGGTTCTTGCTGAAGCGACAGTCCGGCAATTTGCTCTTTTTGGGATGACTGCTGAGTCTGGGGCGATCGGATCACCGATAGCCACCGGCCGTAGTCGGTGGCTTTTTTGTCGCCACAGGTTGTCGGCGGTTTGTTTTAGAGGGTGTAAGTCAGGCCGCGGGTTGCGGGTAAGGACCGAGACGCGGTTGGCCGCCCCAGGGTTGTTTGACAGTTGGGCAGAGTCGGGCTCGTAGCTCAGTTGGTTAGAGCGCGTCCCTGATAAGGACGAGGTCAGTGGTTCGAGTCCACTCGGGCCCATGCGACTGGGTGGCGTCGGGCGCGTTGGCCTGTCGCGGAACGGACCGGGGCCGTAGCTCAATTGGGAGAGCACTAGCTTTGCAAGCTAGGGGTTGCCGGTTCGAGCCCGGTCGGCTCCATTGAGAGCGGGAGCCTGGCAATCCGAGAAGTGGGATTGCGATGTCGGGCCCGGGCGACAAGGAGTTTCATTGCCCGAACTGCGGGAGCCGGATCAAAGCCGGTCGTATCGGTGCGGCGACCAATGTATGGGACGTTGTCAGGTTGGTGGTGATCTTCGCCGGGATCATCGGGATTATTGCCGCTTGGCGGCATTGGTAAGTTTTTCGAGGTGAGCCGTGGCTGACTGGATAAGTCAGTCACGGCCTGTCCCGAACGGCAGGTGGAAGGCAGGCGGTTTCGTCGGCTTTCCGTGCTCTTTGACAAGTGAATAGAGTGGATTGTGATAGACGAATCACAAGTTCTCAAGATGTGTACCTCATGATACTCACGGCGTGATGTGGCGAGAGCCTCGGAAGGTCGGGAGGAATGTGGGGTATCGCGCCAACGGTGACTTGGCGCGTCGATGAGTGGGAGCTGTGGCGAGGCGGTATTCGATCGGGTGCGAGCCCGGCCGGGTGCGGCACTGCGTTGACAGCGATTCATCGATGTGGTCAAGCTCGTAAGGGTGCATGGTGGATGCCTAGGCGTCCAGAGGCGATGAAAGACGTGGCAGGCTGCGATAAGCTCCGGGGAGTTGTCAAACGAGCGTTGATCCGGAGATTTCTGAATGGGGAAACCCGTTGTCACTTAATAGGTGGCATCACTGGCGTGTGAATGTATATCGCGTCAGAGCCAACCCAGGGAACTGAAACATCTCAGTACCTGGAGGAAAGGAAATCAACCGAGACTCCGTGAGTAGCGGCGAGCGAAAGCGGATCTAGCCCAAACCGGGCTTCGGCCCGGGGTTGCGGGGCCTCGAGGAGTTACAAAGGCGCGACTAGCGGAATGGCTTGGAAAGGCCAACGATACAGGGTGACAGTCCCGTACGCGAAGGTCGTTGCTCTCCGTTGAGAGGATTCCCAGAGTAGCACGGATGCCGTGGAACTCCGTGTGAAGCCGGGGGGCCCACCCTCCAAGGCTAAGTACTCCTGGACGACCGATAGTGAACAAGTATGGCGACTGAAAGGTGAAAAGTACCCCAATAAGGGGAGTTAAAAGTACCTGAAACCATGCATCTACAAGCAGTCGAAGACCTATGGTCGCCTTCGGGCGACAATGGTCGACGGCGTACCTTTTGCATAATGGACCGGTGAGTTACTCCTCTACGGCAAGGCTAAGCCGTTCAGCGGCGGAGCCGCAGCGAAAGCGAGTCTGAATAGGGCGATTTAGTCGTAGGGGGTAGACCCGAAACTGAGTGATCTACCCATGGGCAGAGTGAAGTGCTCTTAACCGAGCGCGGAGGCTCGAAGCCGTAAACGTTGAAAAGTTTTGGCATGACCTGTGGGGAGGAGTAAAAGTCTAATCAAACTCAGAGATATCTGGTTCTCCCCGAAAATGCTTTAGGGCATGCCTCAGGCCACTACACCGTGGGGGTAGAGCTACTGAATGGAACGTGGGGGCCACCAGCCTACCGCCTCCAATCAAACTCCGAATACCACGGTGCGTATCCTGGGAGAAAGACTACGGGTGATAACGTCCGTGGTCAAAAGGGAAACAACCCAGACCGCCAGCTAAGGTCCCGAATTGCATCTGAGTGCATAAGGAAGTTGGTTTTCTAGGACAGCGGGGATGTTGGCTTAGAAGCAGCCACCATTTAAAAAGTGCGTAATAGCTTACCCGTCGAGAAGGCCGGCACCGATAATGAACGGGACTAAGATGCAAACCGAAGCTGCGGCTGCTCAGAATAGCGAATTATGGATTGCGAATAGTGAGAAGTGTCTACGTCGCGGCGTTCCGGCCGGGCGTGGATGTTTCCGCGTTCGCAATTCGCAATTCGCTATTCTGGGCGGGGTAGGGGAGCGCTGATAGGCAGATACTAGGCGTACCGCAAGGAGCGCTGTTGGGCCTATCAGGTGAGCATGCCGGTTTGAGTAACGAGAAAGAGGGTGAAAATCCCTCTCGCCGTAAGCCCAAGGTTTCCTGGGGAAGGTAGATCCGCCCAGGGTTAGTCGGAACCTAAGGCGAGGCCGAAAGGCGTAGTCGATGGACAGCAGGTTAATATTCCTGCACTCCGCATGGCGATTGAAGCAAGTGTGCGTCTTTCCAAAGCGCAGCCCACGATTAGGTTCGAGGGTTCCCGAAAGGGCGAGGTCGATTTGTTGCTGAAGTGCGTGGCGGAGGGACCGAGAAAAGCAGTTGTGGACAAGATGCGGACCCGTACCAAAACTGACACAGGTGGGCGAGGAGAGTATCCTCAGGCGCTCGAGAGAACGGTCCTTAAGGAACTAGGCAAAATGACCCCGTAACTCCGGGATAAGGGGACCCGTCCCATTTTTGGATTTATCTTTGAATGGGCGGGCGCAGAGAATCGGCAGCGGCGACTGTTTATCAAAAACACAGGACTCTGCTAACTCGCAAGAGGATGTATAGAGTCTGACGCCTGCTCGGTGCGGGAATGTTAAGGAAGTAGGTTATTGGCTTCGGCTGAGAAGCTTGCGACCGAAGCACCCGTAAACGGCGGCCCTAACTATGAGGGTCCTAAGGTAGCGAAGTTCCTTGTCGGGTAAGTTCCGACGCGCATGAATGGCGAAACGACTGCTGCACTGTCTCAAGGACCGACTCGGTGAAATAGGACTTGTGGTGAAGATACCACATACCCGCGGCAAGACGGAAAGACCCCGTGAACCTTTACTGTAACCTGGTATTGGAGCCGGGTAACACATGCGTAGGATAGGTGGGAGGCTTTGACACGCCGGTTTTGGCCGGCGGTGAGCCGTCGTTGAAATACCACCCTTGTATTATTCGTCTCCTTACCCTGACCCGTGAATCCGGGCAGGGGACAGTGCTAGGCGGGCAGTTTGACTGGGGCGGTCTCCTCCTAAAGAGTAACGGAGGAGTGCAATGGTCGGCTCAGTGCGGTTGGCAATCGCATGTAGAGCGCAAGGGTACAAGCCGGCTTAACTGCGAGATATACAAATCGAGCAGATGCGAAAGCAGGCCCTAGTGATCCGGTAGTTCCCGTGTGGAAGGGCTATCGCTCATCGGACAAAAGGTACTCCGGGGATAACAGGCTGATGACTTCCGAGCGTCCATAGCGGCGAAGTCGTTTGGCACCTCGATGTCGGCCCATCGCATCCTGGGGCTGAAGGCGGTCCCAAGGGTTCGGCTGTTCGCCGATTAAAGCGGTACGCGAGCTGGGTTCAGACCGGCGTGAGCCAGGTCGGTCCCTATCTGCCGTGGGCGTAGGAATCTTGATGGAAATATTTCCTTAGTACGAGAGGATTAGGAAGTACTGACCGCTGGTGTACCGGTTGTCCTGCTAAGGGCAGCGCCGGGTAGCTATGTCGGGAAAGGATAACCGCTGAAAGCATCTAAGCGGGAAGCCCCCTCCAAGATGAGGATTCCGGTGACTTCGGTCACGAAGAGCCCTGGAAGACCACCAGGTTGATAGGCCGGATGTGTAAGACGAGTAATCGTCTCAGCTAACCGGTACTAACGCTCGATCACTTGACCATATCATTTTTGACTGTTCGTTGTGAGTTTCGATGATTTTGTGCCTACTTTGTGGCACCCGCATATTAGCGTTTAGCGTGTAGCGTATAGTTAAAAAGTGAATATCTTCCCGATGAGAGTCGGGGATAAAGAACTTCCTGGTGAACATACTGACGGGGAAACGCCTGTTCCCATTCCGAACACAGAAGCTAAGCCCGTTTGGCCGATGGTAGTCCTTCGGGGCGAGAGTAGGTATCGCCAGGATTTTATGAGCCCTGTACCGTAGCTGGTGCAGGGCTCGCCTTTTTTTACTCCGCTCCCCGTCAGGGGTCCCGAGGATAAACGCACCTTAGGCACAGGCCGCGGGGGCTTTGCCCCGCTCAAGCGCTGTGGGGGCTGTGCACTTGCAAGGATATCGTATTGGCGGTATGATTTGTCTGTAAATATAAGGTGTGTCTGGCGGTTGACACAGAGTTTATAAGCTGGAACGACCGAGCGAGTGAAGGTTTTACAGAAGCTGACGAAGAGGATTTGCACAGCGAAAATCGATTTGTTTGGTTAAATATAACAACAAATAAGAAGAGGGAAAAGCGTGCTTACAGCTACAGAGGTCCATTACTTAGTAGGCCTTCTGACCCAGATATCAAGCCCAGAAAACGTAGAGATTATACTGGGTGATATGGTTCAAGATAATATAGCTGATAAAAAAAGGGACGTTGATATAACAGTAACTTATAAGGATGCTAACGGCCTGATTTCAGCCTTTAAAGGAATCGAGGTCAAAAGACATTCACGACCGCTGGATGTAACACATGTCGAACAATTATCTGCAAAGCTAAACGATATGCCCGATCTTAGTCATCGAGGTATAGTCTCTGCGAGTGGCTATACAGAACCAGCAAAAAAAAAGGCTGAAGCTCACGGCGTGGACCTATTCAGTTTGATTCAGTGGTATAACACGATGGAAGGATTTGAGCATATTCGTTTTCCGCCGGGGTTCTGTATAAAGGAAATGATTCTAATTTGGGCAGGCCGACCTTTGCTTACGTATAATCCAAGTGAGAACATACCGGATGAGACCAGAGATCAGATCACAAAGAACACAAGTGTAAGTGGAGTTGCAGGTAGTGAGGATAATAGCCATATAACTATTCAACAGTTATCGGACCGATTAAATTTAAATGCGCTAACAGTACTCAAAGACAGGGAAGATATTAAATCACTTGCTCCAGGAGCAGAGAAACAGGTTAAATGCCTTCTTAAAGGAATAGATGGTATCTACGTGAACTTGAAAGATTCTAAGCTTTATCTCAAACAAGCTTTGTTACAAGGCAAAGTAAAGTGGAATGAACGCAGTATATCACCTGAGTTTAAAATTCTTATAAAGGAAGGAGAATTGAAACCTTATGTTGGCTGCGCAATAGCAGAACTTTCTCAAGGCAACTTAATAGGATTTACAGTGTCTCAAGTAGATAGAGCCTTGAAGTTGATAAATATTCCCTTGAGTGAAAGAAATAGAGAGAAGATTAAGCTGATAAAGCTCAGATAATATAATAACAGAGGATAGTTTCTGTTTTTCCATTTTTATTTTCCAGAACGACATGGGACAACCATGCTACGCAAGAGAGGCGCTCCTCGAGAGATTTGAGGAGTTGAAAGCCCCCGCGGCGACTGAGCGGGGTCGAATCGCGGATTTTGGTGTCGTAAATGGGGTTTCGGGGCTTTGCTTTGACATATATAACGCTTGCTTTGCCTCAGGTCACGCTTGAAATGCCATGTTTCAAGCTTGAATTGTCATATCTTAGAAACAATTGTACGCGTTCGCAGGAATGACAGACTATACCCCTACCCATTGTCAAGACAGAAAACAGGCGTATTTAAGATGGATTCACCGCCGTTTGTTAAAGCAGTTGGGACGAAGGGAGCCCGAAGGGCGACCGGAGTACCAACTGCTACGCCGTATAC
>JBDRKQ010000035.1:0-15621 GCA_043813895.1 Planctomycetota bacterium | reverse complement strand
TAGGGGCGTCCAAAGGACACCCTCGCGTCCGGCGCCCGTGTCGGGCGTCGAAGACCAAGGGTCTCTGACGAACGACCTCAGTCGTCACGATGAAACAACCCCCCGACCGCATGGTCGGGGGGTTGTCTTGCATGTGCACATGAGTCGCAGGCGTCGCGCCGCCGGTGCTGTATGAGGAGTTGTCGATTCCCTAGGTTCGGAGGACCCGGGCCATGTGTCCAGGATCTGGGCCGCTCATCCGGCGAGCACCATCAGTGGTCATCGGGGTATACATCAAGGAACATCCCCGCCTTGTATAGCGCGCTGTAATCCTCATTGAAATAGAGCCAGAGCTTTCGACGCGCTTCTCTATCATGTGGGCAAGAGAATATCACAATGTTGGCGGTCACTTGGCTGTAATGCCACTTCGGCAGGGTCGCAGGGTATCCATCGACGAACTCCGGATGATCGAAGGTGGCGATCAGTGTCGCTGCGTCGGGCCAGGTGTCGTTCTCACCGCCGGATTCCGCGAGGCTCTTGAGATGCATCCGATTCGCCGTGTCCTTCAAGGCTGCGATGACGCCCTCATCCGCGGCATTGGAGGCGTCCACCCTGTACTCGAGGAAGACCGGCGTCGCGACGGTCGCGAGCACGGCGAGGATCACGATGACCGTGACAAGCTCTATCAGCGTAAACGCGGACGGTGGCCGGTTTCCTGTGGCCCTCATGATCGCATCCTCCAAGCGGCAAAGCCGTCTGTGTTGAAGCCGCGTGACTGCAAGCGGTCAGCTCTCTCCTTCGGCGACAGTCCTTTGTACTCGGGCTTGCCGAGTTCCTCTACGAGTTGCCGGATCTCCGGCGGCGCGGCCGAAATCGGCGATCGACGCTTGGATGCAGTAGGCGACGACGATGATGTCCACCAGACGAATCCAATCAATAGGGCCAGGATTGGGCCCGCAATAACGTAACGTTTCACACTTATGATCTCCGGTGCCGACGTAGCCCGTCTGCGTCAGACCCGATCCTTTATCGGTTGGCCGATGGCGTACCTTGAACGTCACCGCGCGATGGCGTCTCGGACGCTGATTGCGCCCCGCCCGACCCGCGTCTATATCGGATTCAACGGTCAACATAATCGTCGGCCGAAAACGACCGTTGGTAGTTGTCGTCGGCCACACGGGGCCGGCACAATAAGTGATGTCAGGCACGCGGCTCGGACGCTGTCTTTTTTCTCAAGCTGTTCCGATTCGCGGAGCGCTGAGCAAGATTTTCCAACGGACGCGATGCAATCGCACCCAATCAAACGACACCGCGGTCCAAAGACTTTGCGGGCGTTTGCGGGCATTTGCAGTTTTTTCTGGTGTAAACGGGAGCAAGGCGGGTGTGGCGAACACGAGCTCGGCCCGGGCGGCAAGAAAAAGCAAAAAAAGTTACACCGTCCGGAGGGCGGTCTTTTGGTGTCGCCATTCGGCGGCACTGGTGGACAAGCTGCCAGTGGCACCCACGCGTTTGGGTGGGGCCGGGCTCACTGCGGTAGGGTGGTGTAATCCAATTCTGAACCCAGCACGCTGTGGGGGATCATCCAGATTGCGAACGTGAAGAGTGCGGCGGCGATGATCCAGCCGCGCGACTTGCGGTTCTTTCTGACGCGCCACAGCGCGACGAGCCAAACGAGTGTGGCGATCAGGGACTTGTTGTCGGTCAGGTCGTACCCCAATGGGAAGCCTGTCCAGAACTCGCCGAACGCGAATTTTTGGACGATCGGGCCGAAGATCATCCCGCCGACGAGCAGTGAGGCGACCGTGGCGACCGTCATCCAGTATGTTTGTGGCCTCTTGAAGAATGCCTCCAACCCTGCGCGTGCGGCGAACAACATGGCCAGGACCATGCCAAGAATGTGCGGGTGCAACGCCCAACCAGGCACATGGCCCTTGAATCGGATGATCACCGGTTCCTCGGTCAACGGCACGGGCGTTCCCTGTTCCGACGCCAGTCGAATTCGGTACAGCACTTTACCGGCAGGGGGTTGCTTCGGGATTCTTGCCACCAGACGGTCGGCCTCGCGAGCGAGCGGTTCGTACTGCCACTCGTCTTGGCTCGGATATCGTTTGAACTCGCAGTCACCGCGAATCTCCTGGTCGGGCGCTTCGATGCGAATCTCCGCGTCGCCCGTGCTGTCATGGGTGCGAAGGAGTTTGAACTCGACCTCGGCAGCGCCGACGGTGACACGGCCGCGCACTGGGTAAGTCGGGCCCGTCACGCGCTGATAGACGGCGGACGCGGCGGTGATGAGAAAGGCCAGGAGCCACAACATGGCAGATCGCATCTTCATTGCAGTTACCTCTGCCGCATTCGTCGTCCTGCTGACCGCACGGGAATTCGCGCAGAGCGCCAATGAAAAAGGAAACACCTCTTCTCGGCAAGCAGCCCGCGCGGCGGCTTCGCTGGGTCGCCAGAACCAGCCTTAGATGAGCCGCGGGCAGGTATGAGCTCCCCAATGGTCGCCGGCGCCGGAAAGCGCCTTTTTTGGACTTCTTTCTTCAGATACCCAAGAACAGCCCATCTGGCTCGGAAAACCCCGAATACCGGTTTTGACAGCAGCCCCGGCGCACCTATAATCGGCCTCGATGATTCTGAAGAAGTATCCTGCTTGCAGTTGTCTCTGCCGGCCGTTTTGGAGCAAAGGATGACCCAAGAACCCTGGCTTGAATTACCCGAACACGTTGTCGCCAAGATCGAGAAGGTTCTTGGAATCCCGCCTTCCGAGTTGGCCAAGCACGACTTGGTGAAGCTGATCGAGGATCTGTGTGATACCGCCTTGATGTTTGACCGAGAAGACAGCTGTGGCGACCGAGCCCAGCAAGGAAGACCGCCAGACGAGGCTCAGGCGCCTCCAGTATCCGACGCAGAGACCAGCCACTGAGATCCAATGCCGCTGATTAGCCTGGGCTCGGTGCGGACATCTCCGGACTGTCCAACAACCCGCGGCGAAACGGCGAACAGCGGATCATGGCGCGCGTTTTCAATCCCGAAAGCCACCGGCTTTATCGCCGGTGTCACAGTATTGTCACTGGCTGCTAGACGTGTTGGGGCTGGGAATCTGTCGCGACTTGCGAGCAGAGCCCGTCCGCGATTTCCTGGATTGCCTTTCGGACCGGGTTTCGTGGAGGCACGGGTTGGCCGATGTCCATCGCGGCGGAGAGCGCCTTGTAGTTGTTGGGCAGCAATCCGAGCAGCTTTTTGCTGACGCGCTTTTCCAGTGTGTCGGTTGTCACACTGTGACACCCTTTGTGGTATCGGTTGATGACGAACTCGAGCTTGTCTCGCGAGAGCCCGTAGTCGGCGAGGGCGTCGGAAAGCCGCACGGCATTGTGGACGCCCGCGAAAGTCAAGTTGGCGACGACGATTAATCTGTCGCAGGACTCGATGGTGCAGCCGGTGATCGCGTCGAGCTTGCGCGGCAGGTCGATCACGACATACGGATGCAGTGCTCTGGCCGCGCCGATTGTGAGTGCGACGTGACCTTCGTTCACGGAGTCTGCCTGCGAGATTTTCGGAGGCCTGGCAAGCACGCCGACTCCGCAGGGCAGCTCGACGATCATGTCCTCGACCAGGAGTTTGTCGATGGTTTGTGCGGCGGCGAGGTCCGCGATGGTGTGCTTTGGCTTGAAGTCCCACAAGTGGCTCAGCGTGCCAAACTCGAGGTCGAGATCGATGGCTGCTGCGCCGTGTGGCGAGTGCACCGCCATCGCCATGGCGAGATAACCGGCAAAGGTTGTCGCCCCGACACCGCCGGCGCTGCCCATGACGGCAACCGTCAAGCCTTCCTGCAACCGTGTATTCGTCTGATTGAGTGCTCGTCTCAGCGCGGCGGCGAGGTCATTCTCGCTGAGGGGTTTTCTCGTGAGTTGGGAACATCCTGCACGCTGCGCCATGATCACTCTATGCACGTCATCGCTGCCGGTAACCCCGATGACGGCCATTTGCGGCCTGATCTCCAGCGCATGGACGACAATGTCGAGCGCATCGCCGACGTCCAGGTCGATGATGAGGGCCGAGATGTCTTCGATGCCCACAAGTGTGCGCAGCTCGTCCCGATTCGTCGTCGTACCCACGACGCGGTATTCCGGCAAATTGCTGCCGGCCGGCTGGTCAATGTTGTGAAAGCAAATTTTGCTGCTTTTCATTGGCTTTTTCCTCTCCGTCCTGACAGTCGGGCGGATTGAATCGTCGGTTGGAGGCGAGAGCGCCTCAAGACTCCTGAAAGGCAATCGGGGTTCTCAGTGTGGAACTTGCGTTTTCTCGCCGGCGCCTCGCCCGATAATCGTGGATCGGCACATTCTCGCGTGGACGCGCGATCTTAGCTTATGGGGCCGTGCCGCCCTTCCGATATTCAGCCCATAGAGCGAGAGGAGATCGCATTCGCATGTCCAAGATCGATTTGGAGATCAAGTTCGCGTCGAAGGATTACTGGCGTCGGTTTCTCAAACGGGCGGTTGCGTTGTTGGAAGCTCGCGACGCCAGGCGACTGGGAAAACGCTATCCGTTTTCGATGGACGGCAGGATCCTCTTCACTGTGGGTGACCGCGCGAGCCACGCCGACATCGCGGTCCTCGACGTGAGCGCGGAGGGCATTATGGGGGTCACGCAACATGAGATTCCCGTGCGAGCGGATGTCCGCGTTGAAATAGCGCCGGAAGGCACGATTTTTGCGTTGCGGGGACGGACGGTCCACAGCACGCAATCTCTTGGTGGATACAAGACCGGAATCGAATTGTCGTTTGTGGATTAGACAGCGCGTCGGTGGACAGATTAGCGGGTCGTTCGTCTGAAGGGCTGGTGTTTAACAGTGAATCTTTTCATCATAATCGCGTACACCGCCTGGGGCCCTTGTTTCCAGGGTCCGCTGGTGGGGTATCTCGAACGCATCGGATTCGCATACGCTCAACCTCAGGTCGTCACGCAAAGTCCCGTGACTCCGGCTGCGACATCACAGCCAGCCGGGGATGAGGATTCAAGCGTGTCTCAACCGGTGAGGCAGAGTTCTGCTGTGATTGAGTGTGTCGACGGTCGTCAGCCTACCGGATTGTCTAGTGATGATACAATCCAATTCGGGCTCCTTCCCTTGATAACGGTTGATGCGGTTGATAGTGGCTGCAACCCAATCCGCGCAAACAGCGATCCATGTGTCGAAGAACTGTCATCCTCAGGATCTCGGACAGCCGACACAGAACAGCCGCAAAGCCGAAGCGGGTCAGTGAAAGAGACGATCAGTTCGGGTGCCCCGCTCCTTCCGGTGGTGGTAGACGGATCCCGAGACTGTTCACTTATTAGCGGAACGGACTCAGGCACGGATCCCGGTTTGCTCGAGCATGTTGGTCAGCCTGTCGTACTCGCGAAGGCGAATCCAAACGATGACGGTGAAGACGATTACACAGACTTCGCGATTTCCAATCTGTCATCACGGAGTGAGCCGATTCGCAAACAGGATCCCCCTCCTCTGCGAGTCGAGTCGCCCGGCGATGAAGAGGTCTCGGCCGGGCCGGTCTCAGAGCGGGTTCGTCCTGCGTCACTTCCGAGGGTCAGGCTGGCGGGATCAGCGGGAACGCAACTGATCACAGTTGCGGTGAAACGCACGCAGAAGCTGACCTTCGACGAGCCGATCGAGCGCGTGGCGATTCAAGATCCGGACCTGGCGCGGGTTCGCGTCCTCTCGCCGACGCAACTCGTCATCGCGGGCGAGACAACGGGCACGACCCAGTTGACGGTAGATTCTGGCGGAGAAGCGGAGTCCTTCCTTGTCAATGTGGAACCAAACCTCGAACTCCTGAGAGACCTGATTGCATCCGTCGCGCCGGCGGCGGACGTGCAATTGCGGAGCCTGAACGGGTCGGTCGTGTTGACCGGACGAGTTCCCGACGCGGAGACTTCGGCATTGATTGAAGAGGTCGCTTCCGCCGCAGCCGGCAATGCTCTCATTGCTCATCTTCGCGTGGCCGGCGTGCAACAGACCATGCTACGCGTCGTGATTGCTGAAGTGAACAAGGAGGCGTTGAGGGAACTAGGCGTCAACTGGGCGGCCGGGGCTTCTGATTGGTCGCGGGACTTCTTTTTTGCAAACAATGTGGGCCAACTCAATCCCACCGTGTTTGGTAGCTCAGGGCTGCCGAACGTGCTTGCAGGCCAGCAGCTTTATTCCGTCGGCGCTACAGGGAACGGCGTAGGCACAAACGTGACGTTCGGCTTTCCCAGGGCCGAGATGCAAGTATTTCTAAACGCTCTGCGGCAGAACGGTTTGGCCAGGACTTTGGCCGAACCCAATTTGGTGGCCTTCAGCGGACAGACCGCTACCTTTCTGGCAGGCGGCGAGGTGCCGATTCCCGTTACACAGGGCGGAGCAACCGCCGGCGCGATCACCATCAAGTACAAGGAATTCGGCGTGCGTCTCGCCTTTACCCCCACGGTTCTCGGTGGGCAGGTCATCCGGCTGCACGTCATGTCCGAACTCAGTGATGCCTTACCCAGCGATCAGTTGGCCGGCGGCTTGCCTTTGTTCACTTTTACCACGCGGCGCGTGGAGTCGACGATCGAATGCGGTAACGGCCAGACGTTCGTGATGGCGGGATTGCTTCGCGATAACGTCCGCGCGACCGTGTCGAAGATACCGGGACTTGGGGATCTGCCGGTCTTGGGGGCGCTGTTCAGCTCCACCAGTTATCAGAACTCCGAGACAGAGATGATCGTCCTCGTGACGCCTCAACTCGTGGAACCGCTCGATCCCCAGCAGGTGTTGGACCCGCCGGGGGCGCGGATGACGCACCCGACGGATTTCGAGTTATTCAGCTTGGGGCAGCTTGAAGGGTCGCCCTGCGAACCAGCGCCGGCTCCGGCGTTCGAGGTTTATGAAATCCATGATGAAGAGGCCGGTAGTCTCAGCGGTCCCGCGCCGGAGCCCAGCCATGAGATGGAGTTGGGACAGTTGACCGTCGGCGAGCGTGACCTGCACGGTTCCTGGGGCTTCGAGATCGGCGATGACGGCGAGTGACCAACCCTGGCTGGGACGCGGTGCAAGCGCGAGCCCTGATGGACTAAGAGAATGACAACGCAAGCAACAACACCTCCCGACACAGAGAGGCAGGGCGCGGTTGCTCCGCCTTCACCGTCGATCGAGGAAGCCCTCAGCAACTACCGGATCGTGCGCCAAATCCACGAAGACCCGTCTTGTGTTGTGTACAAGGCAGAGGAGCGGGGATCACGGAAGGCCGTCATCGTTCGGGTCGGCTATCGTGAGGTCTTTGGGCTCGCCAACAGCCTTGTACATTCGACGGATCGTGCAGAGCGGCTGATGTCGATCCGACATCCGGGGCTAGCGCCGTTATTGAAGGTTCACGCCACTCCTGACGGCCACTGGATCTTCGTGTCTGAAGCCATGCGGGGTGTTCCTCTGCTGGAGCACGCCAACGGACTGGGACTTTCACAGCGAAATCGCCTCGGACTCTTTATCGGAGTTTGCAAGGCCATTCACGGTTTACACGAGCACTGCTTTGTTCATCGCGACCTGCGTCCTTCGAAGATTCTAGTGGATGGGAAATCACATCCGAAGATCACCGACTTCGGCGTTGCGACGCTCACCGAGTTCGACAGCCGTTTTCCGGCGGACGTAGCGAAGTCTCAGGGACTCAGCCACTTATGGTCATACAGGAGCCCCGAGCAGGAGCGTAGCGAGGCCGGGAAAGTTGATATTCGCACGGATATCTACGCCCTTGGCGTGATCCTGGTCGAACTCCTGTCTGGCGATCTCCCCGACAAGTCGGCGGATGGCGGCGAGGTCGGTTTCGCGATACGGGGAGAGCTGGGGGCCATCGTGCGGAAAGCCATGGCGCCAGATCCGGACGACCGGTACGCGAGCGCCCTGACGATGGCCGAAGATATCGACAACTACCTTCACGTCCGCCCCGTGCAGGCCTACTCCGGCGGGAATCTGTACGGCTTCACCAAGTTGCTCAGTAGGAGGCGGATCTTTATTGGTACCGCGGTGTTGGCGGTGGCGTTGTTGTTCGCGCTGGGGATGGCGAAGCACGGCCTCGCCATGCGCGACGCCGAGAACCTCCGCAATGAGCAGGCTGCGAATCTCACCATTGAGCTTTCGCGCCTGCAAGCCGCTGTTGGGGAAGCCCAGGCCGGGACGGGCCGGTCGCGTGAGGCGTTAAGCGCGGCGCAGGCCGCACGCACAGATCTAGAGTCTGAGGTGACGGGTTTGCGGCGAGAGCTGGGCGCTGTGGCGGATGCGCGCGATACGCTTGCGGCCAAGATCAAGCAGCTTGAAGCACGGCCGGATCCGTCGAGTGACTTTGCCGCGTTGTTGATCGATGTCGTTGCCGGGGATGATGGTCCTCTTCCTCAGGATTCGGAAGGGATCACCGCTCACTTCCTACACCGCGCGGCGCAGGTCGGAGAGACCCGGCTGGCGGGCCGCCCGGAATTGAAGATGGCACTCTTCGAGGGGCTCGTTGGAGCCTACCGTAAACTCGGTCGCCTGGGTGAGGCCGCGCAACTCTTGAAGGATGTGGTTGCATTCAAACGGACGAGCCTTGGTCCGGTAAACCGAGAAACGGTGGACGCCGCAAACGAACTGGCGATGCTCCTTTACAGCGACGAGCAATTCGAAGAGGCCGAGCTGCTGTGTCGAGGCCTGCTCGATTCGAGCCGCAACGCATTTGGCGATGATCACGAGCGAACTGCGACGGCCGTGAACAACCTGGCGCTGACGTTGAAGGCGCAGGGCAAGTTCGACGCGGCGGCGCCGCTTTTTCGCCAAGCACTGGAGACGCGCGTACGGCAGTTGGGGCGGGACGATCTCAAGACTGCTTCCGTCATGTACGAGCTGGGAACGGCTCTGTTTGAAATGGGCAAGATCACCGAAAGCGAGGCGCTGTTCCTGGAGTCCCTCGCCGTTTTTGAGAAGGAGCTGCCGGCCACGCACTGGAAGCTTGCCCTGGCGGAGAAGCGGTTCGCCAGCGCGTTGATGGCGATGGGCCGGTTTGGTGAGGCGGAAGAACGCCTACTATCAAGTCATCGTCGTTGCGAATCGGCGTTTGGTGCGGAGCACGTCCATACGCAGGAAGTCGCAGCCCAGCTTGCGAAGCTGTACACAGCCTGGGGCAAGGACGGGAAAGCCGCCCAGTGGAAAGCGCGCTCCTCAGCATCCGACGCGCAAGCGAAACCCGACAACGCGTCCAAGCGCAGGCACTGACCGGGACGTTCTTCATTTGACCGCAAGCGTCTCGATCAGGCGGTTGCGCTGTTCTACGGCACCATCGTCGATGGCGGCCCGCTTACGGTAGGGATGCTTACACTGCTGGAATTCGTCAGTTGCTCGAGCCAGGCTGGGTAGGCAAGCCGGCTTCCGCTGCGCGGGTTGTGTCGCGCCTCCTGCCCTCGATGCGGCCAGTCATAAGCGACTTGCCAAACATCGCGACTTGCTACAGCATTTTAAGGTTGAGATTGCCTGCACCGCCGGCGGTGATCAGAGCCGCGCGCGTTAGCAAGCGGTCAGCGTTTCACCCTGGAGAAGGTCAGCAAACCTGTCATCCCCGTCGGCCACGGGGGGCCGACGCCACACCGAAGCGGCAATGGAGTACGCATCCTCAACCCTAAAACGCTCTAAACAGCCTGCGGCGGCCGCCCGATCGGGTGGCATGATGGGGGCCCGGGAGGTGCCGTCTTAGCCAGTCTGTGTTCTCGGTCCTGCCACGCATCGTTCGAGGCGGGCGGGCTTTCGCCCTGCCCGTTCACAAGGCGCGGTATTCCCCAAACACGCGAAATCGTGTACAAAGTAATCGGTCCGGCAGCACTGGCCGCCGTAGCTCAGTTGGTAGAGCAGCGGTTTTGTAAACCGCAGGTCATCGGTTCGAGTCCGATCGGCGGCTGTTCATTCTTCGCGATGCCAGTAGGTGCCGCACGGCGTCTCGCGACGACATAACTCCCCAGCAGACAACGAGTTCAATTGCCTCTTCAAACGTCCCTCCAACGGTGGATCGATGCAGACTGATGCCAGACGGAACCCTGGAGGTGAACTGAGTTCGACAAGATCGAGTGCAAGAGTCAGTGCAAGAACGAGTGCAAGAAATCGAGGCTGGATTCAGTTCGAGGCGAGCCCCGGTGTCATGCGTGAGGGCCTGTCGTGCCCGTTGCCTTGGAGGGGGAAGCGTCTCCGCCGGAAGCCTCTGGGCGAAACTCGGGCAGGGCGTCGAGTGCGTCGTAGAGATCGTCCGGTGCGGTGTGGACGTACCGATCCATGGTCGTGGTGATGTGGGCGTGCCGCATGAGGGTTTGCGTGTCCTTGGGATGTGTTCCAGCCTGATCGAGGAGTGTGCCGAACGTATGGCGAAGGGCATGGAAGTCCTTGAACTTTCCCTCTGCCGTCACTGAGGGGATGCCCGCTGCTCGCAGATCAAACCGCAGCATCTTCGCAGTCCGATCCGAGGAAGGTGTAGTGAACGCCAGGGCTTTGGGCAGCTTCGTCCGCAGGTGCTCCCGGATGTCGGCCGCCAATGACCGTCGCAGTGGCAAGACTCTCTCTTGCCGGTTCTTCGCCGTCGCCGCTCGAATGCGTACCGAGGGCCGCTCCGTATCCAAGTCGAACGCATCAACCGTTAGCAGCCGGACTTCCGTCGCTCGGAGCCCGGTTTCTACCACGAGCCGGTACAGCAGTGACCGCTCTACGCCAGACACAGAGAAGTGCGTCTTCCTCGTCTGCTGCTCATCCTGCCATTCCCACCATGTCCAATCGGGGCCGCTGTAAGCCGCCTCAACCAGCAGCCTGACTTGACTCTCTGAGAAGGCCGCCCGGTCGTGGCGTCTGTCAGCCTGAACGCTTTCCGCCTGCATGTGCTGAACCGGATTCGATTCGGCTCTTCGGTCGGCTACCATCCAGCGGCAGAACTGCTTAACGGTCGATAGGTAGAAGTTCCGGGTTTGGGCCGAGAGTCCGTCACTCCTGCACTTCGCGATAAACGACTGCACTTGGCTCGCCCGGATGTCAGCAAACGTCTGAAAGCTGCACTCCTGGAATAGACGCTTGATCCGAGACCGCAGCAAGTCGGCGTGCTTCGGCGTGTTCCCCTTGTCGAGCAGCGACTGATGCCACTCGGTCACGAGGTCATCAAGGGGCCGCGTCACTTCATGCAACTGGACATCACCGTGTCCCGCGTCCTGCAATGCCTTGAGGAACGGCTCCCTGACCATTGACGGCAGCTCGTCAAGTCTGACTGGGGCGTTGGCTGAGGCCTTGGCGAGTGCATCCACGAGAGCACCGAGGGCTCTTCGAGATGCTTGCTTGTCTGTACAGAGCGGTACCCGCTGTGTACGGTCCAGCAGGTCCTTGTATTGGCCGTACCACTTCCCGGTCTTCTTGGCCACACGCTTTCCGTCGGTTCCTGTTGTCGTGTATGTCGGTTTGAAGATCGAGGCCATCAATCCATGCTCCAACTGGGCCGTGTCATGTGGGCGGCCGTGCCTTCCGCCGATTGCCGCCAGGGCTGGGACAGAGGCCGGGAGAACGAATCTCCCGGTCCCTACCCGCCGGTCACCTGGTCATTGGCGGAACCTCCTCTCCTGCCTCTGGGTGCCAATCGAGGAGGGACTGCGGATCGGTCGGGAACAGAGGCCAATTCGGGCCAGGGAGTTCGACACGGCACCGATCCTCCATATTGCTGGCGAGCTTCAACAGCCCGATGCCCATCCACCGCAATGCCAATGCGTACACCGATTCGGGGCCGAACTGGTCTCGCACCTCTCGATAGGCAGCCTCCACGGTGACGAGCAGTGCTGTCATGCAACGGCCTATTGCTGTCCATTCGCTATGCGTCAGTGTCATCTCCATGCACCTTCTTGCAGCGGTCAGGCACCTCATTGCACTCGCCCTTCCGCGTCCTACTTTCAGTCAGAGATCGAGGCCATCAAAGCGGCCCCCATCTCGTCCGTGTGATGCAGAGGCAGAGGCCAGGAGAGCGAGTCTCCCAGCCCCCCTCCCGATACTCATCGTGTCACGGCTCTGGCTTCTCTGTCTTCGCCACCTCCAAACAGGGAGAGGTGAGTCCACCGGCCGTCCGCGACTAGCCGCACATTAGGTCCAGGAGGCCCATCACAGCACTCATGCTGCAAGTTGCGATTGACTTCCAACAGTGCCTCGATGATCCACTCCAGGTGCCGTACATGCGTTGAATCGCAGCCTAGCTTGTCCCTCACCCTTGCCTTGGTGATCTCCGCCCAGACACACGTCCGTGCCAATGCCTCATTGATCTCCACGTACTCATCGTTGCTTAGTTTCATTTCGCGAATTCTCCTGATACCAACTTCGAGGCGTACTTCTGGAGCACGCCCGATCTAGTTTTCCATTTCGCCAAGCTGCCGCCCCCGGGGGACCGGGGGGGCAAATATCAGGGGGTAGGTACCTGGCTCCCATCTTTTCCGAAGAGACGCGACGCACTGAGACGCTCTCGCCCCATAGCTGAGAGTTGCCACATGTGCGAACTACCCGATCCACCACTCCGGTTGACCAGTCCCAGGCTCCACAAGTCCTCCAGGTCGAGGTTGACCGTGCTGGAGCCCAGCCGAACGGCTGTTCCCAACTCCGCACTCCCTGCCGGGTCTTGGCGTTCCAGGAGAGCCCGGAGGAGTTTCAGACGCTTGGTTGGAATGCCGCTTGCAGCAACATGACGGATGATCTCCATCACGGACTCATCGCAGGCGGTCAGTCCCCGGACAACAGTGATGCCCCGGGCGAGCTGGGTGAGTTGTCCAACCAGACGGGTGCCCATCTCGGCAGTTGGTTCATACTCAATCTCCTCCGTGTGTCCTCTTCGCTTCACCGGCGTGCGGGCTTTCGCAACCACATCAGCCAGTTGAATGATCTGCTCTTGAAGGACTCTCCCGATTTCAGGTGTTGGTGGTCCGAGGTCCTTGAGAATGAAAGCCGCTGCCACCGCGAGTTCCTTACGCATCTTCGTTTTCTTGTTGCTGTTCTTGAAGGCAGCTTTGACTTTGGCCAGCGAATCGCCAGGCTTGCAGCGGTAGTACAGGAACCTCTCGCCAAGGGCGTTGATGACCGGCCAACATGACTCGATCACAGGGGTAACACCGAAGAGCATCCCGAACCGACTCTTGAAGGACTTGGTATCTCCGGTCCCGAAACTCATGGACGATGATCCGTCGTACGCGTCCCGGAATTGACCCAGGATTTGGGTGCGGAGGTCACTCGGCCCCGAGATCAGGGGAGTGAGGTCCTTCACGACGAGAATCTTGCCATCGAGCTTGGGCAGGAGACTAGGGTCGACGTTTTGATTCATCGCAGACGGTAGCCCACTGATGAGCGTCTTCGGCGTCAGGTTACTCAGCGTGTAGATGCGGTCGTGCTCCAGGCTTCTCAGAATCTCTGTCTTGGTGTCGCCGGATGCTCCGACAATCCCGCCCCAAACGGGATCACCGCCCAGGTAATTCGCGAAGACCACACCGAATACAAAGTCGAGAATCCGATCGTCCGGTAGTTCAAGCCACTTCTTGTAGACCGCTTTCGCTTGCTCTAAGGGTGGGGGGGTGGTTTTTGCCCCCTCGGTCCCGATGGCCTCTTTGCCCTTGTCGCCGGTGCCTGGTCCCTTGGTAGTGGCGTCACTATCATTCCTTGTCGTCACAGTTCTCTGGCCCGTGTTGTCCGCCGCGGCGGCAGCCGGGCCTGCTTTTGTCTTGCTCATCGGGTATCCTCCTTGGTTCGATTCCACGTTGCCCGATCAGGGCACTCGGCCTTCAGCCAGGCTCTGATGTCATCTACTGGCCACCGTTTGCACCGACCGAGTCGTATCGCTTGGGGCAGCTTCCCTTCCGCATCCATGCGTCGCACCTGTCGAAGCGAGACGCTGAGCATCTCCGCTAGCTCGCTGGCAGCGACTGCGAATGGTGGCTTGTGTTCTTCCTTGACTCTCACGGTGTTCCCCCTTTCTTGCCGCTGGTCGCTGGACGGACAGTGATGCCCTTCCGGCGAAGCTCCATGGCGATCACCTCGACGACATCCGAGGGAATCAGACGCCGTCCCCCGACGATCGGGCACAGGTCATCGCGGATACGCTGCTCATAGAACAGCTGGGTCACTTGGGACGGTCGCACTCCGAGACGGCGTGCAACATCGCCCACACACAGGACGGCATTCACGTGAAGCCTCCTTACTTGCGGCTGGGCCGCGGTCAACATTGGCGGCCATCACAGCGACAGCCGCCTCGAAAGGAAGGCAGCCGGTCGCGTGACCAGTTCACGATTCCAGCCGCCGGCTCAGAAAGGGGGTGTTTGATGGGCGGAAGTGGTCATGACCAGTTTGGGGTGGTCACGAAAGGGGGTGGTTGCTGGCAGGGGGTGGGGCCTCGCCTTGCCTACTTGTCGAGGAGTCTATCCGCAGCAGCCTTCAGGGCCTTAGGGTTCTTGCCTTGCAGCCGGTTCTGAAGCTCGTCCCTCTGCTCGTCCTTGAGTCGCCGCTGATGCTCTTTCAATGTAGCCTCTTCCATGGCTATGTCGAGCCCGATCTTCTTGGGCCTGGAAGAGCCTCGCATTTCCTTCGGCGAGAACAACCGCAGTTGGGCTTTGATAGGCTCCCAGGCTGAGGACTTCGATATCATGGCCGGCGGGCATTCGAGTGCACGGGCGAGGTTGTTGCGTCCAAACAGCTCCCGGGCCGCCTTCTTTGCCCCTGGTAGCCCTTGCCTCACGCCCTCGGCTATCTCGCCATATCGGCCGGCACGCTTCGCTCTGTACTTGCGGATTGCGTCGTCAACGTCCGCCTGTGTCCAATGTCGGCTGCCGCTTGCGGGCTTGTTCGTCGCCTTCGCCTTGGACCGTCTGTTCCTTGCTGGCGTTTCTCGTTCGGTCGCGAACTCGATCGCAGCCCAGAACTTGGCCCAATGGTCCTCCGGCGGTGTCGGGAATGCACTGACGCTCTTGGGGTCGTGGGATTCGATCCACGCGGCAATTTCCCGGAGGGCTTCATATGCCACATGGATAGGGTTGTTGGGATCGCTGGGCTTACCCCGTGGGCCGACACTGTCCAGGTCCATCGCTCTCATGACGTGCCGGGCTCTTTCGGCAAACCTCTGAGTGAAGCCGCCGTCGGCGATTACGTGCCAAGTTCGCTTCGTAACTGTCCCGTCCGCCTGCCTGAAGCCGGGAGGGAGTTCCTGCCAGGGCCGGTCCTCAAACGTTTGGCAGAATTCGTGAAGCTCGATTAGCCACTCTGGTCGTTCTGACATCGTGCGCCATCCATCCAAGACCGGTGCGTCACCTCACGCCCTGCCATGACGCAAGATCACTGTTGGCAGTTTACCGCTGCCGTTCCGGTCATCCAAACTCAGCCTGCCCCGGCCGCAGCCAGCAGTTGAGCCCACCCCGCGGCGCTGTCACATGATCCTCGGTTGCCTGTTGGATCATATCGCCGTTCCCAATCGCCGCTCCGCTCAACACTTAGAAACTATCTCAAAAAGGCTCTTTTGGTCGATACAACATTCATGGACGTATTGTGAAAGGAGCCATGGATGGCCAGGACGAAACGTAAAGTTACACGGCTTAAGACGATTTGGGAGTGCCCGGACGATCTGTGGGAGG
>JBDRKQ010000034.1:0-11221 GCA_043813895.1 Planctomycetota bacterium | reverse complement strand
TCGGCGTTCACGCTGCGACCTTCTTGGCCCAGGGCTCGATGCAGCGTTCCAGTTCTTTGATGGAATCCGGCAGGTCGCCTTGGCCGAAGCGTTTCCACCAATTCACGACCGTCAGGCCGACCGGCTGACCGTCGGACTCGCGGCGTAGGAGGAGGAAGCCGTCGTGGGTTTCTTCCGAGAGGGTGGCTGTCTGCCGCTCATTGGATAGGCGTAGATACAGCACGTCGTTGGCGATGTCGTAGTGGTACCAGAGTGCCGCATCAGCAGTGCCCTCCAAAGTGTCTGTTACGACCATTCGACGGGACCTCCAGTAATCTTGCCAGCCAAGTGTGCCGTCTTCACGACCCCAATGGCGACATCCACCACTACCATCATTATAACCGTTGGGCGAGGCCCCGATCCATAGTACAGCCGACAATCTGGGTCAGAGGCACTCTGCCTGATTTCAGTCGGCCTCGTTACGGCCTGTTCCACGAGCAACCGGTCCTCAGCGATTTCAGGATGGCCCTTCACGATATGGCCGAACCACGTGCGGTCATACAGCGTGATCTCGCGGCGGAGTGGGTCGGTCAATCTGGAATCAGCCATCTTCTCGGTTGGACCTCCAGGCGAGTCGCACCTCACCCTCTAGTCCCCAAACTTGATCCCCTGCGCCAGCGGCAGTTCCGTGCTCCAGTTCATGGTGTTCGTCTGCCGGCGCATGTAGCCCTTCCAGGCGTCGGAGCCGGATTCTCGGCCGCCGCCGGTTTCTTTTTCGCCGCCGAATGCGCCGCCGATCTCCGCGCCGCTGGTGCCGATGTTGACGTTGGCGATGCCGCAGTCGCTGCCGGTGCAGGAGAGGAATCGTTCGGATTCGAGCAGGTTCCGGGTGAAGATCGCGCTCGACAGGCCCTGCGGCACGTCGTTGTGCATCGCGACGGCATCATCCAGCTTGTCGTAACCGATGAGGTAGAGGATCGGCGCGAAGGTCTCTTCCTGGACGATCTTGAACTCGTTCTTCGCGTTGGCGATGCACGGCACGACGTAAGCGCCGCCGGGGTAGGCGTCGCCGGAGAGGGTCTCGCCGCCGCACAGGATTTCGCCGCCCTCTTCTTTGATCCGCTTGATGGCGGCCTGCATCGTGGCAACGGCGTCGGTATCGATCAACGGGCCCATCAGCGTGCTCTCGTTGAGCGGATCGCCGATCTTGATGTGCTGGTAGGCGGCGACTAGGCGATCGGTCAGTTCCTTGCGCTTCGACTCCTGGACAATGATGCGGCGCGTGGACGTGCATCGCTGGCCGGCGGTGCCGACAGAGCCGAACAGGATCGCCCTGAGGGTCATGTCGAGGTCGGCGTCGGGTGTCACAATGATGGCATTGTTGCCGCCCAGTTCGAGGATCGTCCGGCCCAGCCGCTTGCCGACGACCTCGCCGATGCGATATCCCATCCGACACGAACCGGTCGCAGAGACGAGCGGGATGCGCCGGTCGCCGATGAGCTTCTCGCCGATGGTCGAGCCGCGGCCGACGACGAGGCTGAAGATGGCGGGATCGATGTCCATTTCCTCACAGACCTTCGCGGCGATCTTGGTCGAAGCGATGGCCGTGAGCGGCGTCTTGCTGGAGGGCTTCCACACGGTGGCATTGCCGCAGACGGCGCTAAGGGCACTGTTCCACGCCCAGACCGCGACCGGAAAGTTGAAAGCCGAGATGACGCCGATGGTGCCGAGCGGATGCCATTGCTCATACATGCGGTGCCCGGGCCGTTCGGAGTGCATCGTCAGGCCGTAGAGTTGGCGGGAGAGGCCGACGGCGAAGTCGCAGATGTCGATCATCTCCTGGACTTCGCCCTCGCCCTCTGCGCGGATCTTGCCCATCTCGATGGTGACGAGCGCGCCGAGTTCCGCCTTGTATTCGCGCAGGGCGTTGCCAAGCCGGCGCACGAGTTCGCCGCGCCGCGGCGCCGGGACGGTGCGCCAACCCTCAAACGCCTTCTGCGCGGCGACCATGGTCTGTTCGTACTCTTCGGGTGTCGCCTGCTTGACACTGGCGATGACTTTGCCGTTGATCGGAGAGACGACTTCCAATGGCTTGTCGGAGCCCATCCACTTGCCGTTGAAGACGCCGGGATTTGTCGATTTGATGCCGAGTTTCTTGAGGATGTCCTGCATGTCTGTCCTTCGATGTCTCTTCAGAATAATTGTGAATCTCGCCTCAGGCCTATGGCGGGATCAGCATGATAGTTGTTTGCCCCGTCGATTCCAACAGGCCAACAGGAACGCCGGAGTCGGTTAGTCTTTGATCTTCTGAATCGCCTTTTCCAGGAGCTGCATCGTCTCGTCCATGGCGTCCTGCTTGACGTCGAGAACGGGTCTGAGGCGGATGGACTGGCCGCCGCAACGGTTGAGCAACAGGCCTTCCTCATAGGAGGCGCGCCAGAAGGCGTCTCGTGTTTCGGTGTTTGGCAGGTCGAACGCCAGGAGCAGGCCGCACCCGCGCGGAGCGGAGACGAGCGGCTGCTCGGCGGAGAAGCGATGAAGGTGTTCGAGGAACCGGTCGCCCACAGCCTGGGCGTTTTCGACAAGCTTCTCCTGCTCGATGATGGTCAGGTAGTTCGTCGAGCGGACCATGTCCGTCAGGTTGCCTCCCCACGTGGAGGCGATGCGGCCCGGCTTTCTGAAGACGTTATCGGGCACTTCGTCGAGCCGCCTGCCCGCCATGACGCCGCAGACCTGGGCCTTCTTCCCAAACGCCAGCAGATCGGGCATGACGTCGTAGTGCTGCCAGCACCAGTTTCTACCGGTCACGCAAACGCCGGTTTGCACCTCGTCGAAGACCAGGAGGATCTCGTTTTCGTCGCAAATACGGCGTAGCGCCCGGAACCACTCCTTGCGGAAGTGCCGGTCGCCGCCTTCACACTGGATCGGCTCGATGAGGATCGAGCAGATTCGGTGCGGTCGGGCCTTGATCGCCGCCATGATCTCGGCGGCCGCAGCCCGTTCATCGGATGCGGCTTTCTCACTACGCTGCGGTTCGGGTAGCGAGAAGTCGATCGCCGGACTCCCGACGCGCGGCCAGTCGAACTTCGCGAAGTACAGGATCTTGTTGGGATCGGTGTTCGTCAGCGAGAGCGTGTATCCGCTGCGGCCGTGGAAGGCCTGGCGGAAGTGGAGAACCTCCGTGCCATCTTCGCCACGTCCGGCCGCGATGTTCCGGCGGACCTTCCAGTCCATGGCTGCCTTGATCGCGTTTTCGACTGCGAGTGTCCCGCCATCGATGAGAAACAGGCGATCCAGCTCCGGCACGCCGATGACGCGATTGAGCGTCTTGACGAACCGTGCGCATTGCGAGGTCGCAATCTCAGTGTTGGCCACTTTGGTGAGCGCGGCGTTGAGGAGGTCTTCGCGGACTTCGGGCCGGTCGAAGTGAGGGTGATTGAAACCGATCGGCATCGAGGCGAAGAACCCGTACATGTCGAGGAGAGTCCTGCCGGATGCGGCGTCGAAGAAGCGGCTCCCGCAGCTTCGGGCCGGGTCGCAGACAAGTCCGAGGCCGCCGATCAGGATGTGTCTCTTGATGTCGGAGAGGATGTCACTCTGACCGGGTGGTGAATGCGTCGGTCTGTCGGTCGTCATATTGGAGTCCTCCGGGTGTTGGGTTCTTGGAGATTCTAGAGCAGGCCGTTCTTTTTCATAGCCGCCGTGCGTCCCGATTCTGCAGCGGCCGACGCCCCTGTCGGCCGTGGGAGCCGATCAGTGCTCGTCGTCGGCCGCAGGGGGGTGGATGCCACGCTGGACGTCCGACACGCAAGCTTATCTCCTTGTGAAGACGGGGCTTAGGCTCACGGGGCGTCCAATCGCCAGGGCTCGTCCGGCGCCGAGGATCTGCCAGCGGGAGGCGGCGCGTGATGGCCGCGAACACGATGCGAACTTGCCGCGCGGACTGCCGAGGCTTGGTTGCGGGGACCGCTTGCCTGTCCAAGCGATTCTCTGGCCTTGTCGAAGCGGGCTTAGTATGATTGTGCGGTTCAACCGGAGGACTGGCACGTTGTGTGACCCGGGCTCGTTTTCGCCGCTGATCTTGGCGGGCATCTGGCAGGCCATCGCCCACAACTGGGCGCTCTTCTCGATTCTGCTGACGGTCTTGTTCCTCGTCGTCATCCCGGCGCTGATCATCGCCAAGTACGTCCGGATTACCCTGAACATCTTGTCGGACAGCCCCCCGCCGCTGCTGACCAATCACGACTTCCAGCCTCTGTCGGGTGAGGAGAAGGACTTCTATGCCGCCGATGGCGTTCGGCTGCGCGGGACTTTCATGCACCCGGCCTCGAGTGAACGCCGCGGGCTCATCATCTTTGCCCCCGAGTTCAAGAGCGACCGGCACAGTTGCGCGCGGTATTGCCGGCCTCTGATCTCCGCCGGCTACGATGTCTTTTCGCTCGATTTTCGGGGGCACGGCGAATCCGCTGCGGAGGAGGGATACGTGCCGCGGCAGTGGGCGAGCGATCGCGAGGTGGCCGACATGACCGGGGCGATCGCGTATGCCGAGCAGTGGCTCGAGGAGCAGGGCCGCCCCATCGAGATGGGGTTGTTCGGAATCTCGCGCGGCGCGAATGCGGGCATCCTCGCCGCCGCGCAGTGTGCATCCGTCAAGGCCGTAGTGACAGACGGCGCGTTCTCGTCCGACAGCACGCTCGAACACTTCATGAAGCGTTGGGCCAAGATATTCGCCAAGGTGCGTGTGGTCTACGAGAATCATCCGCCGGAGTTCTGGCGGTTTCTTCGGTGGTGTCTGTTTATCACCACGCGTTTCAAGTTTAAATGTGTGTACCCTTCGCTGCGCAAGGTGCTCACCCGGATGATCCCGCGACCGATGTTGTTCATCCACGGCGCGCGCGACAGCTACATTCCAGTCGAGCAATCACGGTTGCTCTATGCGCTCAGCGCCCAGCCGAAGTATCTTTGGGTGGTGCCGGGCGCGAAGCACAACCAATCCGTGGCGATGCGGCCCGCAGAATACGCACGGCGGACCGTCGAGTTCTTCAACCGATACCTCGCCGGGCGGGACGATCCGCACAACATGTATAACGAGGGGCGGTTCGGGGAAATCGCCCGAAGCGAGATTGCCGCGCGGCTGACGGCCGGCACGCTTCACGACGGCGGCAACGGGCGCCGCGTTCGCATGATCGATCGAGACCGACCGGACAGGCCGAGGCCGGAGGTCGAGTCGGCAGCGGAGCAGAATCCCGCGGAACGCAACTGAAGCGGATGGCGCGAAGATCGTGGTGCAATTCGTTGTTGGGGCGCGCGGCGATGTGGCATGCCGGGCGAATCGCCCGCCGGTTCTTCCATGCTGCCGAGCACGCTACAGCGACCCAAGACGAACTACTCTCGCGTCTGATTGCGCGCAACGCGGACAGCGGCTTCGGGCGGGACCATTATTTCCATCGAATTCGCACCTACGACGACTTCGCCGCAAACGTCCCGATCCGGTCGTATGACGACATGGCCCCGTACATCAACCGCGTCCGCAACGGGGATGTCGGCGCCCTGTTCGGCGGTCCCCAGACGATTCTGATGTTCGCCCTGACGAGCGGCACGACCGCCGAGCCGAAGTATATCCCCGTCACGCGGGACGTCCTGGCGGAGTGGCGTCGCGGCTGGAATGTGTGGGGGTTCAAGGCACTGCTCGATCATCCCGCTTGCGTGGTTCGGCATATCGTCCAGGTGACCAGCCCGATGGAGGATCACCTTGCGCCGTCCGGTGCTCCGTGTGGCGCGATCACCGGGCTTCTCGCGACGACGCAGAAGAAACTGGTGCGGCGGTTCTACACCTCGCCGCTGGCGGTCGCGGGCATCACCGACTCGGCCGCAAAGTATTACACGATCATGCGGATGGCAATTCCCAAGGACGTCGCATGGCTCGTCACCGCCAACCCCTCCACGCTGCTGGTATTGGCGCGAACGGCCGACGAGCATCGCGAGCAGATGATCCGCGACATCCACGACGGCGCCCTCCGGGCCGACATGCCGGTCGAAAGTGCCGTTCGCGCGGCACTTGCGCCGACGTTGAAGCCCGATTCCGCCTGCGCGAGCCGACTGGAGAGAATCGTCCGCGAACACGGGACGTTATACCCCAAGCACTATTGGGACGTCGGGTTCCTCGCGCATTGGACCGGTGGAACCATGGGCCTCTACCTGCCGCAGTTTCCCAAGTACTTCGGCGATGTGCCCGCGCGGGACATCGGCCTGATCGCCAGCGAAGGGCGAATGTCCGTTCCGATGGAGGACGGAACACCCGGCGGCATCCTCGCGATCACGGGCCAGTTCTTCGAGTTCGTGCCGGCGGAGGAGTACGGCACGCCGAACCCGACCGTGCTTCGCAGCGACGAGGTCGAAGAGGGCCGGGAGTATTTCCTGCTGCTCACGAACGCCAGCGGCCTGTATCGATACGACGTCGGCGACCGCGTCCGTGTGACAGGCCGCGCGGGTCAGGCGCCGGTGATCGAGTTCCTGAGCCGCGACGCACACACGTCGTCGATGGCCGGCGAGAAGCTGACCGAGGATCAGGTCGTGGCGGCCATGCGCCGCGCGTGCGAGGCCGCGGATGGGGCTGCCGGGGGTGCCGTTGTTGATTTCGTGCTCGCGCCCCGGTGGGCGGAGGTTCCACGATACCGCCTGTACGTCGAGAGAGAATCCGCACAACGCGTTGATCACCTGGCCCCAAAGTTGGACAAAGCACTGAGCGAGATCAGCCTGGAGTACGCGTCAAAGCGCAAGACGCTCCGGTTGGAAGGCGTGGAACTGGCGGAGCTGCCGCCAGGCTGCCTGGCCGACCGAGACTGCAAGCTGCGCGAGCAGCGATCCCGAACGTCCGAGCAATTCAAGCATCAATACCTGCTATCCAAGCCAGGCATGGACGCGGATTTGGAGCGGAGGTCAGTGCCTCACGCCCATTGATGCTCGATGAGATGAAGAAACGCGCGCGAGCCCACGGATCGAAAGCCGTGGGCTCCAAGGAGATACGGTGTGATACTTCTCCCGATGGTGCGGCCGCCCGGTGCCATCGAGGTAGAAAAACGGCTCTTCAGCAGAATTCGTGGGTGACTTTCGGCTCGGGCAAGTGTCGGAGGGTGTGATAGGGGGTGTTTCGGCCGCATCGAGGATTCGGCAGCCATACGCCTTTCTGATGGTGTGCTGGTCCAGCGATTCTCGCGCTGTGCGATATGGACCATAGTGCCCTTCCGTATAGGCTGTTGCGTTCGGCCTCAGCAAGCGACAACGGGGGGGCAATCAAGCGGCCGCCCGTGCCTGGGCGGATGTTTTTTGCGATGTTCCTCCGTCCAGAATTGCCTGCGCGCCGTCCAGTTTTCGGCTGTGCGCACCGACCCTCCAAGTCGACAGCTTGACTGCTCAGTATAGGTTTGCTATACCAGAGGATGTAGAGATGGCTGCGAGCAACCTGAACCCGTAACGCGTTGTCTCGGAAACAGTTATGGCTGAATCAGACATTCCTTACGAGATGGACGAGCCTCTCATTTCGATTGGCGTACTGGCCCAGCAGGTCCATCTGTCCGTTTCCGCCGTGCGGAAATACGAGAACGCAGGCCTCATTATCGCACATCGCACGGACTCCGGGCACCGCCTCTTCTCACAGGAGGACATCAGTCGCGCCCGTAACATCCAGCACCTGATCCAAGACCTGGGCCTCAACGTCGAAGGGATTCACAGGATGCAGGCGCTCCTGCCCTGTTGGGAGTTGCTTCCCTGCGACGCACGGACGCGAGAGAGTTGCTCTGCGTACGAAGACAGCACACGGCCTTGCTGGATGATCAAGGGGCTCGACTGCGCTCCCAAGGGAAACGAATGCCGGCGGTGCGTTGTCTACCGCTTCGGCTCGTTGTGCACGCAGGACATCAAGCGCCTGTTGCACGGTCCGAGTGGTCGCCAGGATGCGGGAGCGGCTATCCAGGAACTCATGCGTCGAAAAACGCACACGAAAGAAGAGGAGAATTGAATGCCCGGTTTTCTACTTCTCACCATCACCTATGGTTCGGTCGGCGTGTTCATTCTAGCGGTTCTCTGGCGGGCGGTCCGAATATCGAGACTTCCGGTGCATCTTCGGTGGGAACTCTATCCGGTGGCCCACGAGAAAGGACGCGCGAGTTATGGCGGATCCTATCTCGAAGAGTCCGACTGGTGGACGAAGCCTCGGGAGTCCTCGCTTGCCGGCGAGTTGAAGGTGATGATTCCCGAGATTGTTCTGCTGGCCGGCGTCTGGGAGCACAACCGCAAGCACTGGCTCCGGACGTTCCCTTTTCACTTCGGGCTTTATCTTCTGGCCGGCTTGCTCGTCCTCCTGCTGGTAGGCGGCATCGCAATGGCCGCGGGGGCAACCGTCTCGGTGGAGGCGGTCGGAATCGCAGCGCTGCTCTATCACGCTACGTACATCGTTGGATATGCGGGCATGGTGCTCGGGCTCATTGGGGCAGCCTCGCTATTAGGCAGACGGCTGTTCAATCCGGATTACCGCGAATACACGAAGAAAGCGGACCACTTCAACCTGTTCTTTTTCATTCTGACTTTCACGGTGGCCTTGTTGGCGCACGCCGCCACTGATCCGTACTTCACCGACCTGCGGACCTACTTCGCGGAACTTGTCACGCTGGGTGGCTTCACCGAGACGGTGGAAGCCCCACACGCGTTCGGCTTTCTGACAGCCGTGGAAATCGTGCTGGTATCGCTGCTCCTGGCCTACATTCCACTTACTCACATGTCGCACTTCTTCACGAAGTGGTTCATGTACCACGATATCCGGTGGAGTGACGAGCCGAACCTGCGCGGCGGCAAGATCGAGCGGCAAGTTAACGAGATGCTGCACTATCCGGTGAGTTGGGCGGCGCCACACATCCGCGGCGACGGGAAGAAAACGTGGGCCGACGTTGCGACCGCCGGTGTCGAGGAGAAGGACGAGTGATGAAGAAACGCATCAAGATCGAAGACATATCGAAGCCGTCGGCGAAGTTGTCGGAACTCCGCAAAGAGGATCTCAAGCCACTCCCTCCACCCTTCGATACGCCCGAGGCCACGCCTGATTTCGCGCCCTTGAGCGAGAAGGCGATGGCAACGTATGAGTCCTCGCTCGACGACACGATCGCGCTGAGTCTCCCGAAGCCGAAGGACAAGCAGGAGGAAGACGCCCTCGTCGCGAAGTTCCTCTCCGGCCTGGAGAAGCTCTTCACCAAGGAGAACAACTGGACGTTCTTGCAGCCGCTATTGCTCTCGATGGAGCATTGCGCGACCTGTCACACCTGCTCCGAGGCCTGCCACATCTACGAGGCGAGCGGCCACAACCCGATCTATCGGCCCGCCTACCGGTCCGAGGTCTTCCGCCGACTGTACAAGAAGTACGTGAAATCGAACGGCGGCCTCCTCCAGGCGTGGCGAGACGGCGAGATTGAGCTCAATTGGACGACGGTGGCCCGACTGGCCGAACTCGCCTACCGCTGCAACCTGTGTCGGCGCTGCGCACAGACGTGTCCGATCGGCGTCGACAACGGGCTCATCGCGCACGAAATCCGCAAGCTCTTCAGCCAGGAGATGGGTATCGCGCCCCGCGAGTTGCACAAGGACGGTTCCGTCCTCCAGCTCAAAGTCGGCTCCTCCACCGGCATGAACGCGCTCGTCGTGAAGGACAACATGGAGTTCATCGACGAGGACGTGACCGAGAAGACCGGCATCAAGGTCGAGACTCCCTGGGACAAGGAGGGCGCGGACATCCTCCTGATCCACAACGCCGGCGAGATCATGGCGTGGCCGATGAACCCCGGCGCGTTCGGCGTGATCTTCGAGTCCGCCGGACTGAACTGGACGATGTCCAGCGAGATCGCCGGCTACGACAGCATCAACTACGGCGTCTGGTATGACGACGCCCAGTTCGCCCGCGTCGCAATCAAGCACGCCGAGGCGGCGAAGAAGCTCGGCGTCAAGAAGATCGTCCTGGGCGAGTGCGGGCACGCCCACAAGGCGCTGACCGTCATCGCAGACCGTGTCCTCACGGGCGATCTGAACATCCCACGCGAGAGCTGCATGGTCACACTGGAAGACCTCATCTTCTCAGGCAGGATCAAGCTCGACCCGTCGCGCAACGACTTTCCCGTCACGCTCCACGATCCCTGCAACCTGGTTCGTCTCATGGGCATCGTCGAGCCACAGAGGCGGATTCTCCGGAAAATCGCCCCGCGATTCCGGGAGATGACGCCGCACGGCGTGGACAACTACTGCTGTGGCGGCGGCAGCGGTTTCGCCATTATGTCGGGGCACAACTTCAACGACTGGCGCCACCAGGTGGCCGGCCGAAAGAAGCTGGAGCAGATCCTCAACGCCTTCAAGGACGAGCTTGACCCGTCGATCAAGAAGTACGTCTGCGCACCGTGCTCGAATTGCAAGGGCCAACTGCGCGACCTGTTCGCCTACTACAACTTGTGGGAAAAGCACTCCATCTTGTACGACGGCCTCGTCGAGCTCATCGTCAATGCGATGGTAGACGTGAAAGAACCGTTCATCGAATGGGAGATGCATTAGAGCGGTCGACGATTGAGCGTGACACCCGCGTCCTGGGTAGCACCGGCGCCAAAGTCGGTCGTGTCAAGAGGGCCAAGTTCCGTTGTCTCACCGGCGGCGATCAGAGCTGCGCCCATGAGGAAGCGGTCGGCGTTCGACCTTGGAGAATGTCAGCGTGCTGGCCATCCCCGTCGGCCACAGGGGCCGACGCTACCTGTGGCACCGCCGTCAGGCACCGCCATAGGATCACCTACTCCGTCGCGTCGCCCCCGAATAATACGTCCTGCATGTCGTACAAGCCCGGGGGCTTGCCGACGAGCCACTTTGCCGCCCGCAGCGCCCCGTGTGCGAAGGTGGCGCGCGAGTGCGCCTCATGCCCGATCGTGATTGTCTCGCCGATCGTGCCGAATGAAACTGCGTGTGTGCCAATGGTGTCGCCCAGGCGGAGACTGTGCACGCCGATCTCGCCGCGCGGCCGCTGGCCTGTCTCACCACGTCGGCCGTAGATGACGCCCGGCTCGCCGCCGCCGGAAGTTCGTCGGCCCTCTGCGACCGCATCACGAAGGGCCAGTGCCGTCCCGCTGGGCGCGTCTCGTTTGAATCGATGATGCGCTTCTGAGATTTCCACGTCGTAGGCATCGTCGAGCACCGCCCCCAACTGTCGCGCGACGCGCAGCAG